>NZ_JAHKQC010000009.1:0-157238 GCF_018860845.1 Pseudoalteromonas sp. C2R02
AGTCGATGTCGCTACATCCCTTTAAGAATGTTGCTTGCCGTCTGTGTCGGTGGAGGCGCAGTATAGAGAGATTCTATTTCAGCGCAAGTGTTTTTTTAAATAAAGTTCAAAATAATGTTTGTTCGATTACAAAACAATCAAAAAAACTCAAAAAACAAACATATTCAGTATTTAAATTCTAAATAAGGCTATTTGCTGATTATGATTTTCCTTAATCTATTTTATCGATTTGTTGTTTTAAACATAAAAAGTATTTAAATACATTCAAACAGCGATTTTCACTAGTTTAATTTATTTTTTATAAGCTACTCACAGAAATGCCTGTTCTATCCTTCTTGGTGGCCCAAGTTATAAAATAAGAAAAACTGAAAGAGCAACGAATAAAACAGATGTTTTGATATGTGGATTGTAGATATGTGTAGATACAAAAAAGCCAGAAGTAAACTTCTGGCTTTCATTTAAGTTTTATTTTACTAATATGCTATTACGCTGTTATAACTTCAAGCCCAGGTGCAGGCATAGTAACTGTATCTTCAAAGCTTGCCCATTCCCAAGCTGATTCAGTCGCCATTAGTTTACGAAGCAATTTATTATTCAGATCATGTCCTGATTTAAACGCTGTCACTTTACCTAACAGGTTATGGCCGGTCATAAACAAATCACCAACACAATCTAAGATCTTATGCTTAACAAATTCATCTTGGTAACGTAGACCATTTGGGTTGAGTACTTTATATTCATCAAGTACAACAGCATTATCCATGCTGCCACCTAAAGCTAAATTGTTAGCGTGTAAATATTCAATATCTTGCATAAAACCAAAAGTTCTTGCACGACTAATTTGTTCAGTAAAACTTTTTGCAGTAATATCTAAACCAATACGTTGCTCACTATCATTGATAGCTGGATGATCAAAATCAATTTGGAAATCAATATGAAAACCGTCATACGGTTCAATTTCAGCCCATTTATCGCCATCTTCTATACGTACTTTTTCAGTTATGCGAATAAAACGCTTTGCAACTGACAACTCTTCAATACCACCTTTTTGTAAAAGGTATATAAATGGTAGCGCACTTCCATCCATAATCGGTACTTCAGGGCTATCTAATTCAACAACTAAGTTATCAATACCTAGTGCTGAAATAGCAGCAACTAAATGCTCAGTTGTTGATAAACGAACTCCATCTTTATTAATCAAACATGTACATAGCTGAGTATCACCCACTGCTTCAGGTGTGATTGAAAAATCAACCACAGGCTCAAGGTCTACACGACGAAATACTATCCCAGTATTTGCGCCCGCAGGTCGAAGAGTAATAGAAACCTTTTCGCCCTTATGAAGTCCAACTCCAATGGCGTTAACTACTTGGCTAATCGTACGTTGTTTGATCATAGGCAGCTCACTCATTAATGAATTATTTATTTGGCCGCGGATCTTATCACAGATAAGACCAGCTGACAATTAAGTTGATTTATTATTAACCAACTCGCATTTTATTTACTTGATTTTGATTAATCAGCTTGCTTACGTAAAAAAGCTGGGATATCAAAATAATCACCTTGCTCTGCTTTTCCTGCTTCAGGAGTTTCTTTTTCTGGAGTAGCTTCAACTGGTGCACTTGCAGCAGAGCTAAATTCTTCAGAAGTTTGATTTGCAAAGTTTGGCACAAATACGCCTGGTGTTGTCGTTGGCGCATTACTTGGTGTAGTTGCTACATCTGAACCAGATGCTTTTTTAAAGCCATTATCAACGATACCAAACTGTGCTTTTCTTTCCCCACCTAAACCTGTTGCAACAACTGTTACGCGTAATTCATCACTCATTTCAGGATCAATTACCGCACCAACAACTACAGTTGCGTTTTCTGATGCTAACGCTTTTACATGGTTACCAACTGTTTCAAACTCTTCAATCGCAATATCCATACCAGCTGTAATATTAACCAAAATACCTTTTGCACCTGTTAAATCAACATCTTCTAATAACGGGCTCGAAATTGCAGCTTCTGCAGCTTCTTGAGCACGATCAGGACCGCTTGCAGAAGCAGTCCCCATCATTGCAGTTCCCATAGCAGACATGACTGTTCTTACATCCGCGAAATCCACGTTGATTAGACCAGAACGTGTAATTAGCTCAGCAATACCTTGTACAGCACCATAAAGTACATCGTTTGCTTTTGCGAATGCATCTAAAAGTGTAGTCCCTTTTCCTAAAACTTTAAGTAATTTATTGTTAGGAATTGTAATAAGTGAATCTACTGTATCAGCTAACTCGGTAATACCATGATCTGCAGCTGATGCACGCTTTTTACCTTCAAAGTCAAATGGACGTGTTACAACAGCAACCGTAAGTATGCCCATTTCTTTTGCCATTTTAGCAACAACAGGAGCTGCACCTGTACCTGTACCACCGCCCATACCAGCAGCGATAAAGACCATATCAGCGCCTTCAAGGCCTGCTTTTATTGCTTCAATATCTTCTTCTGCAGATTGACGACCTACTTCAGGATTCGCACCAGCGCCTAAACCTGAAGTGATTTTTGTGCCTAACTGAATAGTAGTATCAGCAGATGAACGGCGCAATGCTTGCGCATCAGTATTAGCACCAATGAAGCGTACACCTTCAATTTGCTTTTTAACCATGTGCTCAACAGCGTTACCGCCACCGCCACCGACACCAATAACTTTTATAACAGCTTCTTCGCTGTGTTGTTCCATATAATCAAACATTGTTACTCTCCGACTGAGTAAAAAATTTATTAAAAGTGATCCTTAAACATTTTTTGCACCCGGCTAAACCAACTTACACCATTTTGCTCAGATGTTTTTTGGGCATTTGCTGTTTGCATTGTCTGGCTATATTGTAATAAGCCAACAGCCGTTGCAAATGAAGGGTCATCAACGTAATCCGTCAATCCAATCATCCCGATAGGACTGGCTATTCTAACTGGCATTTGGAAAATTTCTTCAGCGACTTCCAAAGCGCCAGTCATTTTTGCGGTACCGCCTGTTAGAACAATACCCGCAGCAATTTGATCTTCATAACCTGAACGGCGGATCTCTCTTAATGCCAGCTCAAGCAATTCTTTAAACCTTGGTTCTACAACCTCAGATAAAGTATGGCGTGACATCGTTCTAGATGGACGACCACCAACACTTGGCACTTCAATCGTATCTTCTGTACTGGCCATTGCACTACTTGCACATGCATATTGTACTTTTAATGATTCAGCATGTGAAATAGGCGTACGGAAAATTTTAGCGATATCACCCGTAACTTGATTACCTGCAACAGGAATCACAGCGGAATGACGTAAAGCCCCACTGGTATAGATAGTTAAATCCATAGTTCCGCCGCCAATATCAATCACTGAAATACCTAACTCTCTTTCATCTTCAGTTAAAACAGCATGGCTAGATGCTAATGCGGTGTAAGTTAATTGATCAACAGTTAAACCACATCGCTCAACACATTTTTCAATATTTTTAGCCATATCATTTGAACATGTAATAATATGAGCTTGTGTTTCCATGCGCACACCACTCATGCCAAGCGGGTTCTTAATCCCTTCTTGCATATCAACACTGTACTCTTGTGCGATTGCATGTAGCATTTTTCGCTCTGCTGAAATAGGCACAGATCTAGCTGTATGCATCACATTATCAATATCATCAGAACTCACTTCAGTATTATTGATTGCAACAACACCATTTTCATTTTGACATTGAATATGTTTACCTGAGATCCCCAAATAAACAGAACTAATACGACAATCAGCCATTAACTCAGCTTCATCTATGGCTCTTTGAATTGATTCTGATACTAAATTAAGATCATTTACCCCACCTTTATCCATACCGTGAGATATTTGGCTACCTATGCCAACTATACTTAATTTATTATCTGCGGTGATTTCACCCACAGTCGCAACCACCTTAGATGTGCCTACATCCAAGCCGATAACTAGATTTCGTTCTGCTGACTTAGTCATGCCTTACTCTTTTGTTTATAGTTTTTTTGTTGTAATTTGTGTAAGTCTGCAGCCTTCCAACTAACCGCAAGCCCAGTATCATACCTTAAATCAACTGAATCTACCTCAGCATCTTTGCGTTTAAGCATATATGGGTACATATCAATAAACTTTTGCACCCGTTTTAACTTATCTTTTCGACCCAAATTTAGGTTTATGCCGTTGCTTAACCAAAACTGCCAAGCAAATCTTTCCGAAAGCGCCAAACTCGTTAGTTCAAAGTTATTGATATAAAGTAATTCAGCGAACTGCTGAAATGTGTTAAAAGCCTCTACTTCACTGCCTTCAGGCCCAAATAAACTTGGTAATTTTTTTGTTATTGTTGCTTTTGGAGCCTGAAATACTTTGCCATCAGAATTTAACAACAAATCATCATTCCATATCGCAACTGGATTATGCTCAACAACAAATACTTTTAAGGTGTTTGGCCACTGTTTACGCACTGAAGCAGTTTCTACCCAAGGTAAGGCGATGACCAAATCTTGAACTTGATTAACATCTAGGTCAAAAAAACGAGATAAATCAGTTTGTTTAATCGCATTTAAAATTTGACGCTCTGATGTATGTTTAGGCTCCCCTAATACAGTTACATGCTTTATTTGTGTTTGATGTTCTTTTTGTAAATAGTCACTAATTGAAAAATACATCTGACATAAACCAATCAACACAATTAAAAAGAACCCCATGCCAAACACCCGTGACCAATGCACGGTTTTTTGCCATTTTAAAAAAGATTCTATTTTTTGATTCATTAAGTTTATTTACCTAAAGTTTGCGCTAATATATTTACAACCAACTGCTCAAATGACAAACCATTCGCTTTTGCTGACATAGGCACAAGTGACTTTTCAGTCATACCAGGTACCGTATTAACTTCTAGTATATAAAACTGATTATCAGAATCTTGCATGATATCAACTCGGCCCCAACCTGTTGCACCTACTAAATCAAATGCTAATTTTGATATCTGCTGTAAATATTGTGTATCTTTTTGAGATAAATCAGCAGGACAAAAGTATTCAGTACTATTCACTTGATATTTCGCTTCATAATCATAAAAACCGCGAGGTGTAACCATTTCAATAACCGGCAGTGCATCACCTGCTAACATAGTTACCGTAAATTCTCGCCCTGATATCCATTGTTCTAATAAAACGATATCATCATATTTGAATGCATCTTCAAGCGCTGTTTCTAACTCAGCTGCTGTCGCTGCTTTTGCCATGCCAATACTTGAACCTTCATGAGAAGGCTTTACCATTACAGCACCAAATTCATGAATTATTTTCTCTATATCAAATTCACTATTTTTTTCTAATGCAATGAAATTAGCTGTTGGTAAATTACGCGATCTGAATAATTCTTTACAACGCGCTTTATCCATAGCTAAAGCTGAACCCAAAACACCACTACCAGTATAAGGAAGCTCTAAAAACTCAAGCGCACCTTGAACTGTGCCATCTTCACCACCTCGCCCATGCAATGCAATAAATACTCGTTCAGTATCACACTCTTTTAATTCAAATAAGTTTCGCTCAGCAGGATCAAACGCAAATGCATTTACGCCTGCACTTTGTAAAGCTGACAACACAGCTTTACCTGAATTAAGTGAAACAGCTCTCTCTGCAGAACTGCCTCCCATTAAAACGGCTACTTTACCGAACTTTTGCCCATTCATGCGTTAACCTGCTTTAATTTTTCTATATTTAATTTCATTTGTGCTAAAGATTTAACTAATTGGCCAATGTTTCCCGCACCTTGGGTTAAAACGATATCGCCATCTTGTAATACATCACTTAAAACCAATGGCAATTCATTTGGTTGCGCAATATATACAGGCTCCTTACCTCTTTGACGTAAGCTGCGACATAAACTTTTACTATCAGCACCTGCAATAGGCGCTTCTCCCGCAGAATAGACTTCAAGCAATAATAAAAGATCAACATCAGTTAATACTTTTACAGATTCTTCATAGAGATCTCTTGTTCTTGTATATCTATGAGGTTGATATGCCATCACCAAACGTCTATCAGGCCAGCCATCTTTGACAGCCTTGATTGTAGCCGCCACTTCTGTTGGGTGATGACCATAATCATCAATCAACATGACTTTACCGCGTCCCGTTTCAAACTCACCATATTGTTGGAAACGTCGACCTATTCCTTCGAATTTTTCTAACGCTTTAATAATTGCTTCATCACTAATGCCTTCATCTTTTGCAACTGCGATTGCTGCTGTCGCATTTAATGCATTGTGTTTACCTGGCATATTTAATTTAACAAGCAGTTCAGATCCTGAGTTGTTAATTACTTTAAACTCACTCGTACTGACTGTTTGAGTAAAGTCTACCAATCTGTAATCCGCTTGTTCTGACTCACCATAAGTAATAAATTTCCGAGCAAATCTAGGTAAAAGCTCAGTTACAACAGGGCAATCGATACAAGCAACAGCAACACCATAAAATGGTAGGTTGTGGATAAACTCAATATAGGTATCTTTCATATTTTCAAAGTTACCTTGATAAGTATCCATATGGTCAGCTTCAATATTAGTGATCACTGATACCATAGGCTGTAGATGTAAAAATGATGCGTCGCTTTCATCAGCTTCAGCAATTAAAAAACGGCTTTTACCTAATCGTGCATTTGTTCCTGCACTATTTAATAAACCACCAATAACAAAAGTGGGATCTAAATCAGCTTGCGCAAAAATACTGGCAATCAAACTAGTTGTTGTTGTTTTTCCATGAGTACCGGCAATGGCAATACCATGACGAAAACGCATCAACTCAGATAGCATTTCGGCACGGCGAACAATCGGAATACGATTTGCTTTTGCTTCTATAATTTCAGGGTTTGTTTCATCTATTGCTGTAGAAATAACAACAACACTCGCTTTTTTTACATTTTCACTGTGATGACCAATAAAAATTATCGCACCAGCAGACTTTAATCTGTCAGTCATAGGGCTCTGAGCGATATCTGAGCCTGTAACACAATACCCCTCATTAACTAACACTTCAGCAATACCACCCATACCGGCACCACCTATGCCAATAAAGTGAATACTGTTTACTTTTCTCATTGCTGTTACTTCACTTACTTTGCTCACTAAATTCTCTTTTTAATTTGTACATGCATAACGAGTATGCTGTTTTATATAATTAGTCACTTGTTCAGTTGCATCTGTTTGAGCATAAGACTTAGCTTTATCAGCCATCTCTTTAATTAACTGTGGTTGCTCTATAAAAGGCTTTAATAACGCAACTAAACTTTGCTGATTTAAATCTCTTTGCTGTAACAATAATGCAGCTTGATTTGATACTAAAAATTGCGCATTTGCAGTTTGATGATCGTCAACAGCATGTGGAAATGGCACAAATAAAGCCATTTTCCCTGCAGCTGCGATTTCACTTACTGTTAGGGCGCCAGAACGACATACAACAATATCAGCCCAAGCATAAGCCGTGTCTATATCATCTATAAATTGCGCTACTTTGGCATTTAGAGATAACTCTTGATAAGTGCCTTTTACAGTTCCTAAATTACCTTTACCAGTTTGATGCCAAACCTCTATTGGTTTGACTTTATTTAACTGAGAAAATACCGCAGGTAGCTCATCATTTAATACTTTTGCACCTAAAGAACCACCAACAACCAAGATTCTGCATGATTCAGTCACTGGGCTATAATTAATATTTGCTACGCTTTGTCTGACCGGATTACCAACAACCTGATAATCAACCTCAGGAAACGCCCCAGGAAATGCACCTAAGACTTGATTTGAAAATTTAGCAAGCAGCTTATTACTCATGCCTGCAACTGCATTTTGTTCATGCACAATTAAAGGGATCCCTAATGTTTTTGCAGCTAAACCTGCAGGACCTGTAACATAACCACCCATACCTAATAACACATCAGGCTGTTCTTGTTGCATTACTTTACGCGCTTGCAAGATTGCGTTTAACACCATAAAAGGTGCCTTTATAAGCCTTTTTAAGCCATTACCACGCACACCTTGAACATCGATAAAACGAATAGCTAAACCATGCTTCGGCACTACTTCGGCTTCCATTCGATCTGATGTGCCTAACCAAACAACTTGCCAGTCTTGTTTTATCAAATACTCGGCAACAGCTATACCTGGGAATATATGCCCACCCGTACCACCGGCGACTATCATTAGTTTTTGCTGTTTTTTATTCATTATTTTTTTCGCCCTCCGGATGTTGCCTGCCTAGTAGCCAGTTTCACCTCAAAATCTATTCTTAATAAAATGCCTATTGCGATTGTCATCATCAACATACTGGAACCACCATAAGAAACAAAAGGCAAAGTAAGACCTTTTGTTGGTAAAATCCCAGCACTCGCTCCGATATTAACCATGGTTTGAAAAGCAAACCAAATACCAATAGCCAAAGCAAAATAGCCCTCATATTCTTTACCGCTTTGCAGTGCTTTCTTTCCAATTATTAAAGCGCGGAATACCAATACACACAAAATAGCTAAAATACTTAAAACACCTATAAAACCAGTTTCTTCAGCGATGACTGAAAAAATAAAATCTGTATGCGCTTCTGGCAGGTATTCTTGTTTTTGAATACTGTTACCTAATCCTTGGCCCCACCAACTACCTCGACTATAAGCCATTAAAGACTGTACTAGCTGATAACCTTTACCAAACGGGTCATCCCAAGGGTCCCAAAAAGAGGTCACCCTTGCCCAACGATAAGGAGAAAATACAATTAACAAAACAATTAAGCCACCGCCCGCCATTAGAAGCATAAAAAATTGCCATAATTGAGCGCCGGCTAAAAACAATAAACCTACGGTGGTAACAAACATTACAACCACAGTGCCTAAATCTGGCTGCATTAAAATCAAGCCTGCGTATACAACAAAGACAATAATTGGCTTAACAAATCCCATAAAGTTTTCTTTTACTTCATCGCGCTTACGTACTAAATATCCAGCTAAATAACTAAAGAAATATAACTTTGCTATCTCTGCAACTTGCATATTAAAAGGACCAAGCCCAATCCAACGTTGTGAACCATTCACTTCTCGACCTATAAGCAACACCAAAACTAACAAGGCCATCCCAGCTAACAGTAAGTAAGGGTTTGCTTTTTTCCACCAAGCCATAGGTAAGCTAACGCTTACAGCTAGATAAATAAAACTCAAACCTAAAAAAATGCCATGCCGTAATGTAAAGTGAAAAGGATTATTAAATAAGCGTTCTGCAACAGGCATAGATGCACTTGTTACCATTACAAAACCAACACCTATCAATAACATAATGCAATAAATAATAACTGGGTCATAAATTGACGAAGCACCGTTATCATTATTTGAAAGCAATTTGCTTTTTACACTAACTAACCAATTCATCAGTTAGCCTTTTGTTGTAAAGCAAAATGTGAAAAATCATCTCCACGGGCCATAAAGTTAGGATACATATCTAAACTTGAACACGCAGGTGCTAATAAAACAATATCACCTGATAAAGCATGTTCAGAGGCTAAATTAACAGCATCTTCCATAGAGCTCACTAGTAATGAACTATCACTTAATTTAGCTAATTGATGTGCATCTTTACCTAAACAAATTAACTTTTTGATGTGTTTATCAAAATATGGCACTAAAGTAGAGAAGTCAGCACCTTTGCCATCACCCCCAGCAATTAAAATAATATTTTTATTACTACCCGCAGCTAAGCTCTCAATTGAAGCGATACAAGCTCCTACATTGGTGGCTTTAGAGTCATTAAAATATTTTACATTCTGATGTGAACAAACTAACTGACACCTATGATCTAATCCTAAAAATTCATTAAAGGCCTGTTTGAAAGTTTCGGTCTCTAAGTTCCAAGGTGATAATAAAGCTATAACCGCTAATGCATTCAGTTGATTATGTTTACCTTCAACTTTTAAGTTACTTGTTTCAAATAAAACCTTATCTAAGGCACTAAAGTAGCTTTGACCATTTTGTGTAACTAAACAAAAATCAGCATTGTCAGCTGCAAAACTTAATTTATTATTAACCTTAATCGGATAAGTCTCTTTATCGTCTAAACTATAAATCGCATTTTCACAGTTTTCATAAATGTTATGTTTCGTTTGAGTGTAGTGCGCCATACCATCATATCTGTCTAAATGGTCTTCTGAAATATTAAGCACAGTGGCACTAACAGGTTTTAAACTTGATGTTGTTTCTAACTGAAAGCTAGATAACTCTAAAACAAATACATCATGACTTTGTACTAACAAATCTAAAATAGGCGTGCCGATATTACCGCCTAACCCCACTTTAAAACCGGCTTTTTCCAATACTTTTGCAGTTAAAGTAACAACACTTGATTTACCATTAGAGCCAGTTACTGCAATAACGGGTTTAGTATTTATACGAGCAAATAATTCAATATCACCTATTACTTCAACACCTGATGTGATTGCTAATGCAACATCTGTTTGCGCTAATGCAATACCAGGGCTGATAATGATTAAATTTGCTTGTGACAAATTAGATTTTGATAAATCCCCAAGCTTTACTTCAATCTCAGGTGCGTTTGCTTGCAACCAATCTAAACCAGGCGCATTTAAACGACTATCAATCACAATAGGATTGATATTATTTTGCAGTAAAAAACGCACAGTGCTCAGTCCAGAAACCCCCAGACCAAGCACGATAATATTTAACTCTTTTAACTGCTTTAAATAAGTCATTTATCTCAGCTTCAATGTTGCTAAACCGGCTAAAACTAATACCACAGAAATAATCCAAAAACGTACGATTACCCTAGGCTCTGGCCAACCTTTTAATTCATAATGATGATGTATTGGTGCCATTCTAAAAATTCTTTGCCCTCTTAATTTATAAGAGCCAACTTGTAAAATTACCGATAAAGCCTCCATTACAAATACACCACCCATAATGACCAATACCAATTCTTGGCGTACTAAAATTGCGATTATTCCTAAAGCACCGCCCAGAGCCAAAGAACCGACATCTCCCATAAATATCTGCGCTGGATAAGTATTGAACCATAGGAAACCAAGTCCGGCTCCCACTATGGCAGTACACACTATGACAAGTTCACTTGTGAGTGGTATATGAGGGATATTTAGGTAATTAGCAAAATTCACATTACCTGTTACATAAGCAATAAAAGCAAAAGCTGCTGCCACTAAAATAGTTGGCACAATTGCTAAACCATCTAAACCATCAGTTAAGTTAACTGCATTAGAGGTACCTACAATTACAAAGTAACTCATAACAATAAAGAAGATACCAAGTTGAGGCATGACTTCTTTAAAAAATGGAATTAATAACGCCGTTTCAGCATCTAATTGCTGGGTGAAAAATAAGAAACACGCAGTCACTAACGCAATCACTGATTGCCAAAAATACTTCCAGCGCGCAATCAGACCATTACTATCTTTTCTGATCACTTTTCTATAGTCATCGACAAAGCCAACAGCACCTAAAGAACCAATAACAAATAAAGTCACCCAAACATATTTATTACTTAAATCAGCCCAAAATAGCGTACTGGTAAAAATAGAGGCCAATATCAGCAAACCACCCATGGTAGGCGTACCAGACTTAGATAAATGAGACTCAGGTCCATCATCACGGACAGTCTGCCCAATTTGCATACGTTGTAATGCTTTTATTAATTTTGGACCAAAATACAAAGAGATAAATAAAGCGGTAAAAATACCTAAAATAGCTCTAAATGTCAGATAAGAAAAAACATTAAATCCAGAATAATATTGCGTTAAATACTCAGCTAACCACATTAACATGATAAATCTCCAGACTCTTTAGTTTGAAGTTCACATGCTTCTTTATTTTTTATTATATCTTGCACTAATAATTCCATAGCCGCACTGCGCGACCCCTTAATTAATATTGTTATTTTTTCTGATTTATTGTGTTGTGAAAAATCAGTTAAAAGCTGATTTAAAAGTGCAGTTCTATCCATAAAATGCTGTGTATCTTTATTTGATGTATGCTCTGTGTAAAACCCTTCATGGGCACCCATACTTAATGTGCCTAAAGTATAAAGTTGCTTTATACCTTCAGATTTAGCATAAATCCCTACATCTTGATGATAACTTAAAGCATTTTCACCTAACTCACCCATATCACCTAAAGCTAAAATAGTATGCCCTTGGATCTGTTTAAGTAAATCTATTGCAGCCTTCACCGATTGCACATTAGCATTGTAGCTATCATCAATAATGGTAATATCTTTGTTTAGTTCAATTAAATTAACTCGCCCCTTAACTTGCTCTATGTTTGATAGCCCTTGAGAAATTTGTTTTAAAGGAATATCTAGTGCTAAGGTGAGTGCAGTAGCTGTTAATGCATTTTTTATATTATGTTCACCGGGCAATTGTAACTGTACAAAAGCGGATTCATTTTCAATGCATAAATCAAAATTGGCGCGACCAAGTTGATCAAAGCTAATATTTTTAGCCCAAACATCTTTTTGAGTTTTGCTTGAAAATTGCATTATTTTTTTGGATGTTAAAGTTTTAAACCAAAAATTATGATAATTACTATCAAAATTTAAAACGGCGGTGCCTGTGTCTTTTAAACCATTAAAAATCTCACCTTTCGCTTTAGCGACACCATCTATACTACCAAAACCTTCTAAGTGAGCCTCGGCCACATTACAAATGGTAGCAACATCAGGCTTAACTAAGTTACTGGTATAATCTATCTCGCCTAAATGATTTGCACCTAGCTCAATAACAGCATATTCATCATCTTGCTCTAAACGTAATAAAGTAAGCGGTACGCCAATATCATTATTGAAGTTGCCATTTGTAGCCAATACTTTAGCATTTAAACCTAAAATTGCAGCAGTCATTTCTTTAACTGTCGTTTTACCTACACTACCTGTTATGGCGATAGTTTTTGGCGAAACCTCTGCTTTCACTGCACTGCCAAGTAAACCCAAAGCAATTCGGGTATCTGCTACAATAAATTGAACGACACCTTCAGCTTCAATTTCACTCAATACATCTTGTTCAACAATAACCGCAGTTGCACCTTGGTTAATGGCTTTTTTAACAAACTTATGACCATCAAAGTTTGCGCCTTTAAGTGCTAAAAACACTTCATTTGAGCTAATTGTGCGTGTATCTGTATTTATATTGCTTACAGATTTATTATTTTCATTAATATCTTTGAGGTTTTCAGTCACCCCTAAAACTTTTGCTATCCATTTAAAATCCATTGGGATCATCAGCAACCACCTTTTAACAGCTGTTCAACCCAAGCTCTATCGCAAAAGTTTATTATTTTATCACCTATGATTTGGTAGTCTTCATGGCCTTTGCCTGCTACCAAAACAACTTCATGTTTTGATGCTTGTGAAACAGCTAAGGTAATTGCTTTTCCTCTATCAGCTTCAACTTGCACGTTATTCTTATTTGAAAAACCCAGTAATACATCATTAATAATATCATCAGGATTTTCTGTTCTAGGGTTATCACTGGTAACCACTATTTTATTTGCATATTTTTGTGCAGCTTTCGCCATTAAAGCGCGCTTACCTTTGTCTCTATCACCACCGCAGCCAAATACACAAGTTACGCCGCCAGGCACATGATGCTGTAAAGCTTGTAAAGCTAATTCTAACGCTTCTGGCGTATGTGCATAATCAACTATGCAAGTTGGTTTATTTAAACCTGAAAAAGGCTGCATTCTACCAGCGATAGGCTTTAAATTATTAGCAGCTTTAAATATGTGTTTTATTGGGTAACCTAAACCTAATGCAACAGAAAATGCAGCAGCTAAGTTATACAGGTTAAACTCACCAAATAAAGGACAAGTAACTTCATTTATAACATCTGGCTCATCCCAACTTGTAATAAACTTGGCTTTTATGCCCTCTGCCGTGCATTGTACATCACTAAATAAAACATATTGATGCTTAGATAAAGGTGTATCACCTTTGCCAAACAATACGGTATTTTTAAACTTATGTGTTTCAAGCCAATTTATTGCGACACAATCATCTAAATTAAAAGCATTTAAATTTGCCTGATACTGAGTAAATAATTTTAATTTAGCTGCGGCATAATTTGCCATATCACCATGATAATCAAGGTGATCTCGTGATAAATTACTAAACACAGATACACTAAACTGACATTCATCAACGCGACCTTGACTCAAACCATGAGATGATACTTCCATAGCAACTAAATCAGTTTGGCTTTGCTGTAGATTTGATAACATATGCTGCAAATCAACAGATGATGGCGTTGTATTATTAAGTGGCGCTAAGGCATCAAGACTTCCCCAACCTAAAGTACCTATAACAGCAGTGCTTTGTTCACATGCCGCTATTAAGTTTGCAATCATGCTGCTAATTGTTGATTTACCATTAGTGCCAGTTACACCAACTAAGTGTAATTTTTGGCTAGGATTATCATAAAAAGATGCACTTAACTTGGCTAACTTATTATTTAATTGATCAATTCTTATTATTTTAGATGGCTCAATATCACTATCAATTTGGCACTCACTATCTGCAAGTACTAATACAGCACCTTTATTTAATGCAGATAGTATAAATTTACCGCCATCTAACTCATGGCCTTTAATCGCAATAAAAGCATCACCAACTTGTATTTCTCTACTATCTAAAACAAGGTTATTTATTTTTATTGAAGGTGAATTTACACCTATTTGAGCCAAACAGTTTTTTATATCAACCACGATTAGCTCCTACTTTTGTTGCTGCAACGGTATTCAAATCAGGTGCAACATTCAAAATACGTAAAGCGCCCGACATAATTTCAGTAAATGCAGGTCCGGTAGTTGTAGCACCATAATATTCATCGCCACCCGGCTCATTCACCATTACAACTACTGATAATCTTGGGTCTGATACTGGACCAACACCTGCAAAATAATTCACATATTCATCACCGTAACCACCGGCAACTGCTTTTTTAGAAGTACCAGTTTTTGCAGCAACACGATAACCATCTAATTTAACATTAGGTGCCGTACCGCCTCTTTCAAAAACACTTTCCATCATTTCAAGTACTGAATGAACATTTTTCTTTTCAAAAATTCGCTCGCCCATCATAGGCACATCTTGTTTTAATATTGTTAGCGGACGAGATATGCCTCCTGAGCCTAAAGTGGCGTAAAAACGCGATAATTGTGCGGTACTAATGGCAAGTGCATAACCAAACGATAAAGTAGCTATTTCGAAATCAGACCAGCGACGCCTAGGCGAAAATAAACCACTACTTTCACCTATCATAGTTGTGCCAGAATCTTCACCAAAACCAACTTTTTCATATAAACCAACAATGTAATCTTTAGGCAGCTCTTTGGTTACTTTAGCGACTCCCATATTGCTCGATTTTTGAATGATTTGTCTTAAAGTCATCTTGCCATAATTACGCGAATCTTTAACAACACTACCACCGACTCTCATATAACCTGGGTAAGTATTAATAATGGCATCAGCTTCAATAGTGCCATATTCTAGACCTGCTAAAATAGCTAAAGGTTTTACGGTAGAGCCAGGCTCAAATAAATCTGTAATGGCACGGTTTCTTCGCTTATGAGGTAACGCATTTGATAGGTTATTTGGGTTATATGACGGACTATTAACCATAGCCAATATTTCACCTGTTTTTACATCTACAACCATAGCTGAACCAGAAGTCGCTTTAAAAGACAAAACGGCTGACTTTAAAGCTTTATATGCAATCGCTTGAATACGTTGATCTATGCTTAAATGTATAGACTCAGGCTCTACACGCTCTCTTTCATCTAAGATCTCTATTTCTCTGCCTTGAGCATCCTTACGGTAAGTTCTTCTGCCGTCAGTACCAGTTAAAGCTTTATCATAAAGCTTCTCCATGCCCTCAATGCCTTCACCATCAATATTTGTAAAACCAAGTACGTGAGCGGTTACTTCTCCTGCAGGATAATACCTTTTAGATTCATCAATTAAATGAATGCCAGGTAATTGTAATCGTTTAATATATTCAGCAACTGCAGGGGTAATTTGACGTTGTAAATAAATAAAACGCTTTGTTGGATCCCCCACTAAACGATAATCAATGGTCTTTTGTTTTACTCTTAAAACATCGGCAAGTTCTTTCCAACGCTCATCTTCTTGATAGTGCTCTTTTACACGTTTAGCTAATTCAACTTTGTCTTTAGCTAATAACTTAGTGTCTTCACCTTGTTTTCTAGCCGCTCTTAATACCTTTTTGATTAATCCTTTATTTAAATTTTTCGGATCAACGTAAACACTTACAACAGGTACACTTACAGCAAGCTCTTTACCCATACGGTCAAAGATCATACCTCTTTGAACATGTAATTTTTTTACGCGCTTAGTTCTTTTATCACTTTCATTTACCGCCATATCAGGTTCTATAATTTGAATATAAGCCGCACGCGCAGCTAAACCTACAAAAACGATAGATATGCAAATGCAGACGATAATAAATCGACCATGATGAAAATTAGATTTTATTTTTTTTCTTTGCACATTTCTCATGGCAAGATCACTACCTGTTCATCTTTACTTTGTGGTCTTTTCATTCCTAATTTAGTTTTTGCAATTTCTTCAATACGTACATGTTGAGCATAAAACTCTTGCTCAACAAGCAAATAACGCCATTGCAAATCTAAATCATCCCTTTGCTGCAACAATTCATCTTGTGTTATTAACTCTTGCCTTGAGGCATAAGTTACCTGCACAACCGATAGTGCAGAAACAAAAATGAGAAAAAGTAATAAACATACTATTTTCTCTTTAAAAAAACCTTTTAATATTTCAGCAAAAAGATTGGGCTGCCTAGCATTATTTTTTATAACACTACTTTTTGTATTCATTCCAATCTCTGAGCTACTCTAAGCACTGAACTTCTCGCTCTATAATTTGCTTCAAGCTCTGCTTCACTTGGTTTAATTGCTTTACCGATCGCTTTTAAAGTTAAATCTTGCTTCAATTGTTCATCGGTTAAAGGCAAACCTCTAGGCACAGCCTTACCTTTACTTTGACGTTTAATAAATTGCTTTACGATACGGTCTTCTAATGAGTGGAACGAGATAACCACTAAACGACCGCCAGGCTTTAATACATCTAATGACGCATTCAGTGCTGTTTCAATTTCTTCTAACTCACTATTGATATAAATTCTAATTGCTTGGAAAGTACGTGTTGCAGGATGCTTATGTTTATCTTTAACAGGCACAGCTTCATCAATTAATTTAGCCAATTGTGCGGTGCTTGTAATAGGCGTTTCATCTCTTGTTTCTAAAATTTTATGGGCTATGCGGCGACCAAATTTCTCTTCACCATACTTTTTAATAACAAAAACAATATCTTCTAATTCAGCTTCAGCCAACCACTGTGCTGCACTTCGGCCTTTTGTTGGATCCATACGCATGTCTAACGGGCCATCTTTCATAAAACTAAAGCCACGTTCAGCATCATCCAACTGTGGTGAAGATACGCCTATATCTAATAAAATTCCATCAACCTTTCCTAAAAGTAAAGCATTTTCAGCAACTAACTTGATTTCAGAAAAAGTATTATGCGCAATAGAAAAACGCGGATCATCTTTATATTTTTCAGCAGAAGCAATTGCTTGAGGGTCTCTATCGATAGCCTGTAGCTGACCATTATCGCCTAACCTTTTAAGAATTTGACCTGAATGCCCACCACGACCAAAAGTCCCATCAATATAAATACCATCGGGTTTAATCGCCAGCGCTTCAATTGTTTCTTCAAGTAATACCGATATATGTTCTTGTGTTGCCGTCGATTTTTCCACGTTTTTTAGTATTCCTATTATGCCAATGCAATCATTTATTTTATTTTCAGTTAAAAAGAAAAATCTTTTAAACCATCGGAGAGCTCAAAATCTCCAGCTTGTTCTTGCTCTATATCTAACTTCATTTGTTCATGCCAGGTTTGCTCATCCCATAACTCGAATTTATTGAGTTGACCCACAAGCATAATTTTTTTACTTAAACCTGCGTGCTCTCTTAAAGGCGATGAAAGCAAAATACGTCCATTTTTATCTATCTGACAATCCATAGCATTACCAAGTAAAACCCTTTGAACGCGACGCTCACTCACATTCATATTAGATAACTTGAGTAAACGCGCTTCTATCTCTTGCCATTCAGATAAAGAATAAAGTAATAAACACCTTTGTTGTAAATCGACAGTACATACCATGTGCCCATCATTATCAGCATGCAGCAAAGCGCGATACTTGGTTGGAATTGCCAAGCGCCCCTTACTATCTAAGCTGACTGAATGTGCCCCACGGAACATAAAATGGACCTTTTTAATATTTTTTAGTCTTAAAAGACCACTTTTACCCACAATTTACCACGAACAACGATTTTAGGACTTGACAAGCATATTTGTCAAGCGATCTTAGAAGTTAAATCTTCGCGTTAGACCAGAAAAAATAAGGGCTAAAACAAAGCGATTGAATTTAAGAGGGAAATAATAAAAAGATTAAAAAATGACATGTTTGATAACAAAAAACCTATCTAATGCTGATTTTATATACTTTAAGCTATCAATTTAATTTATATAGAGTATTTTCACTATGGTAAAATCAACTATACTAAAAAACAGAATTTATTACTCAATAATATAGGTATGTCATGCTTAAATATTCACTTTCTGGATTAGCGCTTTGCTTATTCAGTACTGCTTCTTTTGCAAATTGGAATTTAAATAACGAATTATCACGTGTTAATTTTGTTTCTGTAAAAAAAAATGAGATAGGTGAAAGCCATTATTTCAAAAAGTTAAATGCTTCAATCAATGATGCAGGTCAATTTAACCTTGATATTGACTTAACTAGCGTTGAAACTTTAATTCCTATTCGTAACGAAAGAATGCAAAAGTTTTTATTTAATACTAAAGTATTTCCTAAACTAAACCTGACATCAGATCTGTCTAAGCAGCTTAAAAGTCTTAAAAAAGGTCAAAGTGCTATTTTAAAAACACAAGCTGATTTAGCACTTAATGGAATTAACAAGCTAATCTCTCTTGAAGTATTAGCAACTCAGCAATCTAATGGTGATATTGTTGTAGCATCATTTATGCCTGTGATCATAAACCCAGCAGACTATAATTTAACGACCGGTATTGATAAATTACAAGAACTTGCAAAATTGCCTTCAATTACGCATTCAGTTCCAGTTTCTTTTGTACTCAAACTTAATAAAGCTAATTAATGAACTTAAGTGAATTGAGCAAGCTTCTAGAGGCAGGTACACCTCCTCTAGACTCTTGGGATCCTGATTATTGTGGTGAAATGCCAATTGAGATTAAAAAAGACGGATCTTGGCATTATATGGGCAGCCCAATTAATAGGATATCTATGGTTAAGTTATTTGCCACAGTTTTAATCCAAGAATCTAACGAGTACTTCTTAAAAACTCCGGTGGAGAAAATAAAAATTCAAGTTGAAGATGCGCCATTTTTAATAACCAACTGGAATTGGCAAAAAAGCGAGCAAGGCGACGTTTTATGCTGTATAGATAATTTAGGGCGCCAATATCTCTTATGTCAAAATCATCCTTTAATTTTAAAAACTAATAACTCAACCAATAATAAAGATGCAAAATTACCTTATTTAACCTTAAACCATGGCTTAACAGCCAAAATTAATAGAAATGTATATTATCAATGGGCTGAAGTAGCCAAACAAATTGATAATAAATTCTATATGGAATCGGCTAATGAACTGTTTTTATTAGGTTAAAAAAACTAATTAGGTACAAAAGATAAAAAAATCGATCTCTTTCTCATTTAGTTTTTTTATCTTGACCTTGCCCAATAAAAATGGAATTATACTGCACAAATATTAACCATGATAATTATAACAATGGTTCGGGTCAGTGGAAGATTCAACAATCGCGTTAAATAAGGTTACTAAATATAACCAACGCCTTAAAAAATTACTTAAAAAGTATCAGCATTTTCATAATATGCAAGATGCGCTTATTCAGCTTTCTGAGCAAGCAAGTACAGTGTCTGAGTTGACACTTTTATATCCTGCCATACATCAAATTTTAGTAGCATATTTACCTAGTAAAAATTTCTATGTTGTTCTCATAAATGAAGAAACTAAAAAATTAGAACTAAATTATTTTATTGATGAAAAAGATGGGATCAAGGTACCTTTAACTGAAGATAACCATTTTGACAATGGCTTAACCGGTTATGTTTATAAAACTGGTAAAACACAATATTACACCAAAGATTCAATTGAAATTGATACAAGACTTAATAAGTTTAAATCTCAGGGCGCTCCTTGCGAACATTGGCTTGGCATCCCTATTTATAAAGATGAAACCATTCTTGGTGTTATGGTTACGCAGTCTTATTTTCCAGAACAATCATATTCAGATGCTCAAATAGAATTAGTTGAAATAATCTCACTTTATCTTTCAACAGCAATTGAACGTGTTAAACAAAGAGAGTCTCTTGAAAGCGAAGTAAAGTTCAGAACATCAGAATTAACAAATACAAATGATGCACTTCAAATAGAAATTGAACATAGAAAAAAAACACTCAAACAGCAGCAGATTTTATTTAAAATTTCTGAGCTAGCAACACAAAGTAAAGATTTAGATGACTTTTATTATCAAATACATGAAATCATGAAATCTATTACTTATGCTGAAAACCTTTATATATGTTTATATGATCAAAAAGAAAACATGCTCTCGTTTCCATACTGGGTTGATAGCATCGCTGGCAACTTTGAAAAAAGAAGTTTTGCCATGGGTTATTCAGAGTATGTGATCAGTCAAGGAAGTACTCAATTATTAAATCGTACTAAAGCAAATAAATTAATCGAACATGGCGCAATCAAACGTACATCTAAAAATACGCAAGCCACATCATGGTTAGGTGCCCCACTCATTTCAGAAAATGGCGTGATTGGCATTATTGCTTGCCAATCTTATGGTAATACATATTCATTTAAAGCTGATGATGTTGACCTTATTAATTTTGTATCACAACAAATCGCAAATGTGTTGCAAAAACATTTAACTATGGCTGAACTTGAACTAAGTCATGATCAGCTTGAACTGCGTGTTACCCAAAAAACACAAGAGTTACAACGTAGTAATCATTTTTTACAGCTACAGATAGAAGAAAGAAAGAAAATTGAATTACAGCTATATCATGATGCCCATCATGATCCATTAACGGGATTAGCTAACCGAAGCCTATTTATGTCTCGACTTGAACAAACACTTAATCAGCATTTAAGACACCCACAACCAGGCTTTGCAGTTTTATTTATAGACTTAGATAACTTTAAAGAAATAAATGATAATTTAGGACATCAAGTTGGCGATGCATTTTTAATTCATATTGCCAAAACGTTAGGGTTCTGCATTCGAGAACATGATTTATTAGCTCGCTTAGGAGGTGATGAGTTTGTAATTTTACTCACTCATATTTATCAGGCTCACGAAGCACAAGAAGTAGCTGAACGCATCATTGATTCCTTATCTCGTCCATTTAAAGACAATAATAATGTTATTAATTCAGGTGCCAGTATCGGCATAACCTGTAGTGATCAAGGATATAAACATACCGATGATATAATGAAAAATGCCGATTCCGCCATGTATCAATCAAAAAAGAGTGGTCGTGGTCGATATGCTTTTTATCAAAGTTATCACAGCAATAATAACGAACAAGAATCCTATCGTTTAAACGAATTTGATACCAGTGAAATTTATTTTAAAGCAAGTGCGATTATAGATCTTCACACTGAAAACCATATCGCCTGCCTGATCGATAGATTTTGGTTTCATCCAACATTTGGCAAAATGAAATTTGGCCAAATCAAAAAGTATACCCCTAAAAGTGTTGATTTCCATAAAATTGAAATTTCATTATTACCCAAAATCAGTGAGTTTATTCAATGTAAACATGCCATTTTAGTACGCTGTAGCATTGAACTTTTAAATAATGAATATTTCAATGCGTTAATCACTGAACTTGAAGAGTTAAACATCACACATAGATTATGCTTATTATTTAATGAAACTGATTTACGCCACATATGTAACAATAATAAAAATAATATTACAAAGTTACAAAGTTTGGGTATAAAAATGGGTTTAGACGATTATGGCCATACACGATGTGATTTAAGTATTTTAACCCAATATCAATTTGAGTTTATTTTACTCAGCCCTTTAATGTGTAAAAAAATAATTAAAGACGAAGGTTACCAGCTGCAATTACAAGGTGTGCTAGCTGTTGCAAATCTTACTCAGACCTCTGTTATTGCCAAAGGCCCAAGCATTCTTAATTATCAAAAATCACTAAAGAAATATGGTATTTCTCTCTATTCAAGTCAATATGAATATATTCATCATAAAGCTAAAAATATAGAAAACGTCTATTCATAATATTATTTTTTAAGCATAGCTCTGAGGCCTGCAACTTTAGATTGGCCTTTTTCCATCCTTTCTGATTGTGTTGTTGGCTGCTTTCTAGATTCATAGGCTAAATCATCTTGAGGTAACTCTTGTACAAAACGACTTAGCTCTGTAGTAGAAGTTTCACCATATTGACGACGTGTTTTAGCGTAGGTAAATATGAGTTCCTGTTGTGCACGTGTAATACCTACATAAGCTAGACGTCGTTCTTCTTCAATATTCTCTTCGTCAATACTTACTTGGTGTGGTAATAAACCTTCTTCCATGCCCACCATAAACACATATGGGTATTCCAAACCTTTTGAAGCATGTAAAGTTAGCAGTTGTACTGCATCGCTTTCTTCTTCATCCTCATTACGCTCCATCATATCCCTTAAGGTTAACTTAGTAACTACTTCAGCTAAGGTCATAGGCGGATTTTCATCATTACCAACCAACATATCTGTGATCCATTTGTAGAGCTCAGATACATTCTTCATTCTCATCTCAGCCGCTTTACCACTTGGTGATGATTCGTATAAATAATCTTCATAATCAATCTGATGGATCATGGCTTTTACTGCTTCTAAGGTATCGCCTCTGACTGCATTATCAGATAACTCAACAACCCAGCGACCAAAGCCCTGCAACGCATTAAAACCACGGCCAGATAAACGATTTGTTAACTCAGAATCAAAGCATGCTTCAAATAAGCTGATATGCTTTTCATTTGCCAGAGTACCTAACTTTTCAAGGGTTACCGTACCAATTTCACGCCTTGGTGTATTAACAATACGTAAAAATGCATTATCATCATCTTGGTTAACCAAAAGCCTTAAATAAGCCATAATATCTTTAATTTCAGCGCGTGCAAAAAATGACATGCCACCGCTTATTTTGTAAGGAATACGGTTAGCCATTAAACCTTTTTCAAAGATACGCGCTTGATGATTACCACGGTATAAAATAGCGTAATCTTTATAGTTAGTACGCTGCATAAATTTATGTGAGATGATTTCAGCTACAACACGCTCTGCTTCATGTTCTTCATCACGGGTGCCAATCACTTTTATTTGTTCGCCATATGCCAGCTCACTAAATAACTTTTTATCAAAAACATGCGGGTTGTTATCAATCAAAATATTGGCTGATTTTAATATACGCTGATAACTACGGTAATTTTGCTCAAGCTTGATAAGCCTAAGAGAAGGAAAGTCTTTACTTAATAAAACAAGATTTTGTGGTTTAGCACCACGCCATGAGTAAATAGATTGATCGTCATCACCTACCACAGTAAAACGAGCTCGCTCACCCACTAAATATTTTACTAATTGGTATTGGCTTGTATTAGTATCTTGATACTCATCCACTAATAAGTAGCGAAATCTATTTTGCCAACGCAAGGTTACTTCAGGAAATTTGGCTAAAAGTAACGTTGGGATCATAATCAAATCATCAAAATCTAATGCATTATAAGCACGTAACTGAATTTGATAACGCTCGTAAAGCTGCGCAAATAATACTTTTTGCGGCTCCCTTGCTTCAGCGATAGCTTGCTTAGGAATAATAAGTTCATTCTTCCAATTTGAGATCTGCATTTTAAGCAGATTTAATTGATCTTTATCTTTTTTAAGCTCTTTTTCAGTTAAATCATTTAATAATTGATTGGTATCTTGATCATCTAATAAAGAAAAACCCGGCTTAAACCCCAAAGTTTTAATTTCTTTTTTTATGATCTCTAAACCTAATGTATGAAAGGTTGAGATCCAAATGCCTTTAGACTCTTGTTTACCTAGAGTTTGTTTTAACCTTTCCTTCATTTCTTTAGCAGCTTTATTTGTAAAAGTTACCGCAGCTATATTTCGTGCTTTGTAGTCACATTTTTGAATCAAATATGCAATTTTATTTATAATTACACGTGTTTTACCTGAGCCGGCACCGGCTAAAACTAAGCATGGTCCACTAATATATTTTACAGCTTCATCTTGCTTTGGATTCATTTGCATAGTGAACAAAATTCCTGAACGATTATCTAAAAAGAAATGAAAAAATAAGAAGCGGGATTTTATCAAATTAACTATTAAAATACTGCTCTCATGGGTACCATATAACAAAATATGTATTGGCTAGATTAGCTGACTAAAATAATTCAAGGTTCAAGCAGATGATAAACCCTAAAAAAATTGAAGAAATTGCCAAGCAAATTACTGAAAATATGCCTCAAGGTGTTAAAAATATCGCTGAAACGGTAGAAAGCAAAACTAAGCAAGTTTTACAGAGTAAACTATCACAAATGGATTTTGTTTCTCGCGAAGAATTTGAAATACAAACACAAGTTCTGCTCCGCACTCGTGAAAAACTAACAACACTTGAAGAAAAAGTATCTCAGCTTGAAGCTATCTTAGCTGAAAAAGAATAGTATATATTCCCTGGGCTAAACTTATAAATTTAGCCCAGATAATGTATTAAATTAGAAATAAAAATCAATCGTTAAATACCAAGCATCAAAATCACCTTCATGGATCATCATATCTCTGTCTATCCAACCATCTTGAGTTAAGTATTCTAAATATATCCAACCAGGACCATAATCATAACTTATACCTGGTGCATAAGCCGTTATCGTATCTGCACTATTGCCCAATGTATCTGGTTTAGCCCAAGTCGCATCAAAGATAAAATTCCATTCATTCATTTGATAACTAAACTCAAATCCATAACGCGTATTTTCAATAGTATCAACTAAATTTGCTTGCGAAGCATAAGCTTGTGGTAACTCTCTTTGACCATCAATATATTCAGCCTTGATATAAAAGTTATCAAATTTTCCATGATAATAAGCACTCCATGCTTGATGATCGCCCGTTAAGTCATTTTCAGGAGATATTAAATCCTGCAACTTACCACTTTGACCAGATAGGCCTAAAATATGTCTTTCAGTCATTGGAATTTTTACATCTGCAACAAAAGTTTTCACCTTACGGTAAGTGGTACTACTACCCCAATGTTTATTATCATCGGTTGAATCGGTAGATGTTTCACCCCAATCATCAGCATGAAAATAAGCAAGTTGGTAATCAAACAGTTCGGTTTGAGCCATTAACTTTAAACCCACATCCATTTGATCTCCATAGGCAGCTTGAAACATATCACCCGGCCAAAAATTGGCAGTTTTCCATGCAAAAGGTACCTGAGATTTCCCCACGATTAGCTTATAATTTTCAGATAAATCAAAACCAACCCAAGCTTTGTGTAATGTAGAGTTATCTCCAGAAGCATTATTTTCAGAATCTGTAAATGCGCCATTACCAATTCTAAATTCAGCCGAGTATGACCAATTACCTTTACCTTCATGTGCTTCGCCATCAATATATAAAATTAACGCTTCATCAGAGATATCCCCTACTGTTTTTTTATCTCTTTCATTATCTTCTATATAACTATAGTTGAACCAAACTCCGCCCGATATTGCAGGTGAAGCAAAGCATTTCCCGCTCAATATAAGTACTATAAAAAAAAAGATGGTCGAATATTTGTTCATTACTTGTTCCTCAGGCAACCAATTACTGCAAGTGTAGTAATAGCTTCAAAATATATCTAACAATTATAACTACAAGTTGATGATTCTTCTTCTAGAATCTATATTTACTGCAATATTAAACTTATGCTGAGTACCTTTATGACTATCTCTCAAAAGCTAATAGCGGCTTTTATTACAACAATCACGCTGCCTTTGTTAGTTATTTCTATTTTGATGGTAAGTCAAACTAGAGAGCAAGCTTATGAGAATATTCAAGATGCGAATACAAGAGAAGTTTCACAAATTGATAACGCTATAAATTTGTTTTTTAGTGAAATTGAAAAAAATGTAAATTACTTATCCCATCACTCACATGTCACATCAGGTGCCTCAGGTATAGAAACTTATTTAGATAATACAAACGCCACAGCTATGGACCCAACAGATAATGATCCAATAGAAGCAGATATATATAAATTATTTACAGAATTTGGCGAGTCTCATGATGGTATTTCATATATTTATATGGGTAATCTAGAAGGTGGATATACACAATGGCCTAATGGCAGTGTTGGCGCTAATTATGACCCTAGGCCTAGACCTTGGTTTAAAACGGGCATGCAAGCAGATGGCACAACTGTGAGAACAAAAGCTTATTACTGGGAACCTGATGATGCCGTTATTGTATCAACAGTAAAAGCAATTAAATCAGCTAATGGGGAATCATTTGGCGTAACAGGAATGGATGTTAGCCTTAAAGGCTTAACGGAAATGGTTTCGAAAATAAAATTAGGTGAGTCTGGTTACTTAATGCTAGTTGAAGATACCGGCACCATACTTGTTGATCCTAAACATACTAAAAATAACTTTAAACCACTTAATGAAGTTAGCAATGGTTTTTATAAACAATTATCAAAGCTCAGTAGCGGACAAGTTGAAATTGAGATTGATAGCGAAACTTATTTAGCAAATATATATACATCTAAAAAGCTTGGTTGGAAATTTATTGGCTTGCTTAAAACCAGCGAGGTATTGGCCTCAGCAAATAAAATGGCGACAACTATTATAGTGATAAGCTTAATTTTAATTGGTTTATTTTCAACTGGAGCAATTTATTTAGCACGTTTAATCTCTAAGCCTATTATTGAAGTAACCGATGGCTTAGAACTTATTTCTCAAGGTGGTGGCGACTTAACTCAAAGACTAACAATACGTACAGAAGATGAAACAGGAAAGCTAGCACATAGCTTTAATTTATTTTTAACTTCAATTGCCAATTTAGTTAAAGAAATCAATGATACATCACAAAATGTAAATGGCTCAGCTGATCAGTCTTCTAGCTTATCTCTCACTTTACATGATTCAATTCAATTACAACAACAAGCATTGGAACAAGCGGCTACCGCGGTAAACCAAATGGCAGCAACAGCAAATGAAGTTGCCTCAAGTTGTGCCAATGCAGCTGACTCTGCCAATACGTCAAAGCAAGCAGCGGATGATGGTAAAAAAATAATTGAAAAGTCAGTAACAAGTGTCAGCTCATTAAGTAAAACCATTAGAAGTGCTGCTGATGACATTCAACGCCTAGATATAGAAAGCCAAAACATAACATCCATATTAGATGTTATCAGGGGGATTGCTGAGCAAACTAATTTACTTGCACTCAATGCAGCGATAGAAGCAGCTAGAGCAGGGGAGCAAGGCCGAGGATTTTCGGTTGTTGCCGATGAAGTGAGAGCCTTGTCACAACGCACCTCAGAATCAACCGAAGAAATATCAGTACAGCTTGGTAAATTACGGAATATGACACAAAGTGTATCTAAGGAGATGAACGATAGTTTAGAAAAGTCTGATGAAACAGTAGACCTAACAACTGCTGCAAAAGATGCATTTGTGAGCATTACAAGCTCTGTTGATATGATAAGCAATATGAATACGCAAATTGCCACTGCAGCTGAAGAACAACAACATGTCGCTGAGGATATTAGTCGTAATGTAGTAGAAATTAAAAATGTAGCCGATGAAGTTGCCAATGTTGCAATCTCTGCAAATGACAATGCAGAGCACTTATCGGGTTTATCATCAAATCTCACAGCATTAGTAGGTAAATTTAAAACTTAACGCTTTTTATTAAAGCATTAAGCTTAAATTCAGATTGAGAGTGACATAATAGCCACATCTTCTAAAGAGTACTTTAGAAAACCAAATTCCCTTGTAGCATTTGTTGTTGAATGCACCTTAAGCCAGCCTTCATAGGTTGGCTTTTTTTATGTCAAAATATTAAAACTAGCGTTCAAATACTTCTTTTGTTGCTTGCTGATAAATACTTAAAAGCTCTTTACTATTAGTTGTACAAGAGTTCAGATCACTTAAATGACCATCTTTTAAACCATAAATCCAACCGTGAACCGTTAATTCTTGGCCTCTATCCCATGCATCTTGCACAATTGAAGTTTGGCTAACATTTTTAACTTGTTCAATAACGTTTAGCTCACATAAAGTATCTACACGTTTTTCGTAGTCTTCAATCGCATTTAATTGCTCAGTATGCTTTTCTTTAACATCTACAACATGTCTTAACCAGTTATCAATTAAGCCTAACTTTGCACCATCTAGTGCAGCTTTAACACCACCACAAGCATAATGACCAACAACCATAATATGCTTAACTTTTAATACTTCAACTGCATATTGCATTACTGACAAACAGTTATGATCTGTATGAACAACTACATTTGCTACATTTCTGTGTACAAATAGTTCACCTGGTAATAGACCTACAATTTCATTTGCTGGCACACGAGAGTCTGAACAGCCTATCCATAAGTAATCTGGATTTTGTTGCATTGACAGAACTTTAAAAAACTCAGGATTATCTTGAGTCGTTTGACATGCCCAATGTCGGTTATTATCAAATAAATTTTTTAAATGTTTCATTTTATCCCCTGTAATACAAAAATAATTAAATTTTATACGCTTGAATTAATATGTTTCTAGGTGTCACTTGTTTATCGCAAAACTCATTTACTGTTACTTGGTAACCATTATTTTGCAGATACAAAGCGCGATCTAAAATCAGCCAAATTTCAATTGGTCTTCGAAACAAATGACGTACCAATTCGATTTTTTCGGTTATTTTCTTTCTTGCTTTACCTTTTTGATAATAACTTTCAAAATCAATATCATTAGGTAAATCTAAAGATTTCTTTTCTGCAGCCCAAGTACAAAAGGCTTCAAAATTAGTTGAAAACATACTTTTACTTACTGACGGTACGCTAATATATTTGTCTGTACCCGTCACATCTCGCATCAACTGATCAAAACCTAAACGCCACTCTACCTCAAGGGTACGCTTTTGCGTGATCCGATCAGCTGCCGTAACCGTTTCTTGTAATGCGAGTTTTAAATCATAATTAGATAGATTTATTTCACTCTGTAAGGCTTCATCGCTCATTGCCTGATAATCATTGGAGTCTTGCATCAAATGATAACAACAGGGTGAAAGGGAAAGTTTTTGAGTGTGTGATGAAACTGCTTGTCTCATCAAGGTTTGATGCAATTGACCACAAGCATGCAATGCAACCGCATGTTGTTTTTGTTTAATCTGTTGCGATAAGTCATCTTGTAAAACATCGGCCTGAGTAAAGTTGATATTCATATCATGTTTTTTTGCCAAGGCAGTGCCCTGCTCACATAAATGCGGTTGAATTTCAATGCTATGTACTTTTTTAGTCCCTTTAAAAGCCAGCATTCGGCCCAAATGGCCTTTACCGGCGCACCATTCAAGCACAGGTAATTCGGTTTCATCAACAGCTGCCACAAATGATTTTAACTGGGCAAGTTTACGACCTTTAATGCCCGCCTCTAACCAAAATGGAAATTCCACTTCTTTTGTCACCATTGAAAATGTATCGGTAAGTTTTTTAAGGTCAGGTAATTGCGGGATCGCATCAGAAAAATATGCGTAAGATAAATCAGGGTTTTGTTCTAGTTCTAATAACTTTTCTGGGCTTAAATCATTAAGCTTATCGAATAACTGAGGCCATGGCAGTGCATTTTGAGAAAAAGCAAGTAGCTGCCAATATTGACGAGTTGAAACTAAAATCTGATCTAACTGTTTAAAATGAGCAAGGTAATTCATAAAACGACATAACAAAAAACGATGCCTAATTATAGCAGCGATAGCAAGCATATGATCATTTTTGAAGAATTAAAGATTTCTTAAATCTGAGATAAATATTACAATAAATAACCGTTAAATATCATTTTTCTTGTGTAAACAGTTTTGACAGATGTAATCCCTGATGTTTTATTCTGCCCACTATAAAATGATGGTTTCCAACTGAAAAATTAGTTTTTAGTATTATAAACGCTCTAATTATGACTAAAAATCTATAAAGCCCATTACAAATGGGCAACTTGAAAAATTTCGATTTAATCTTTCAATAATGCATTTAGGTCCTCTAGCATTCTTTCGTCTCCCATTGTATTTTCAAGAATCAATTTCACTTTTGGGTCTTCTGTATTTTCATATAGAAACAATAAATTTTGAGCTATTTTCTTTTGTTTATTAGGGCTAGAGCCCGATTGGAAGTATTGGGACATTAGCCCCTCAGCAGCAAGGTTTTTTACATAATCATTCGGTTCTTGCTCCAGCATTTTTGTAAATGACTGTGACAATCTTTCATCTACTAAAGGCGCTCTTGAAACGAGTTCTAGCGCTTGCAACCGCAGATTTTCATCTTGCATATTGTTTGTCATATCTAAAATGGCTTCAACAGCCTGATAATCATATTGTTCCAGACTTTTTTTGTTAAGAATGTACATATTCATCTGTAATTGGCTAATTGCAGCCAAACGCTCTGCTGCAGGTAGATTATCATTTAATATTTTTTGCTTTAAATCATTACTTACTTGATTTTCAAACTCAGAATCCGTTTTAATTCTTAGCTCATAGTCTTTAGGCAGATCCTCGTAAAACCCATATACTGGATTTTCAGCCTTCAATGTATCCATTTCTTTTTGTTTATGCTTTTCAATCAAAGAAAAAACGACTGTCTCTAATTCTTGTTGAGAATGATCCAAAGGCATAATGGTGTCTTCTCTAGAAAAAGAGCCAAGACGCGTTTCTAATTTAACTATTCGCTCTAACAAGTATTGAACCTCAATATCACTGCTTCTTACTTCAGGTTCACTCAGAGCGATTGATTGTTTATTACTGTATGTGCCTGTTGGTTCTTTTGTAACATCAGTTATTATGGAATTTTGTTGAATTAAATTCATTCCAGAAAATACCAAAGCGAGTATAGAGCAAAAAAGAGCGAAATTGAGTTTAAAAGAAGACATAATAACCTTAGCTTATTATAAAAACTTGGATTCTACTGCTTCAAATAAAAATTACTGTAAGAAAGTGTTTGTTATTCAAAAAGAGGTAGCTCACGATAAAATATCACGTGAGCTTTATACTTAATAAAAATTAAGCTTTATGATTTGCAGCTAAAAATCTTTGATAACAAGGGTTATCAGTTTCTTCTTGATAAACATAAGCTAATTTATCTAAGTGTTGCTTAAATTCGGCCATATCCTGATCTGCAACTTCAAATGCAGCCAATACATTACCTATAGCTGAACCGTGATTTCGATAATGAAATAAGCTGATATTCCAATTAGCACCCAGCGTATCTAAAAAGCGCTCTAAAGCACCTGGATGTTCAGGAAATTCAAACCTAAATAACTTTTCAGTTAATGGGCTACAAGGCTTACCACCCACCATATAACGGATATGTAGCTTAGCTAACTCGTTATCAGACAAGTCAATAAAATTATATTCTTTAGAAGCTAATTGTGACTTCAACTCATCAAGTTCATCCTGGCCATTCCTCAGGCCTATGCCTACATAAATTTCAGCATCATTACTATTGTCATAACGATAGTTAAACTCAGTAATCGTTCTGCCATCTAGTGCCTGGCAAAACTTTTTAAAGCTACCTTTTTCTTCATTAATAGTAACAGCTAAAAGTGCTTCATTTTTTTCACCAAGCGCAGTACGTTCAGCAACATAACGTAAGCGATCAAAGTTCAAGTTTGCACCCGATAACACTGCTGCTAGATTTTGGCCTTTTACACCGGTATCTAAACACCATTTTTTAAGCCCTGCTAATGCTAAGCCACCAGATGGTTCTGCAACAGCACGCGTAGATACAAAAATATCTTGCATCGCTGCACATATTTCATCACTTGATACGGTAATAACTTTATCGCAAAACTGCTGCGCTAATCTAAATGTTTCAGTGCCTATCACCTTTACTGCGACACCATCTGCAAAACTACCAACACGATCAAGTTCTACTGGTTTACCGGCTTTTAATGCGGCTTCTAAACACGCACTTTCTTGAAACTCTACGCCTATTACCTGTATTTCAGGATTAAGTGATTTGATATAAACAGCCATACCAGCCAATAAACCACCGCCACCAACCGGAATAAATACCGCATCTAAGTTTGGTAATTGCTGCATAAGTTCACGTGCAATGGTGCCTTGTCCTACGATGACATCAGGATCATCAAATGGTGGAACAAAGATAGCGCCCTCTTTTTCAGCAAGTTCTTTTGCATAAGCATTTGCAGCATCAAAATGATGACCATGTAAAATGACTTCACCACCTAAACTTCTTACTGCATTCACTTTTATATCAGGCGTGGTATCTGGCATCACGATCGCCGCGGTATGACCTAAGTGACTTGCACTTAATGCAACACCTTGTGCATGATTACCCGCTGAAGCTGTGACTACTTTAGAGTTAGCAGGTAATTTTTTTAGCTTATGAAAAGCACCACGTAGTTTAAATGAATAAACAGGTTGCTGATCTTCACGTTTAAGCCAAATGTTGTTTTCTAACTTTTTTTCAAGGCTGGTAACTGGGCTAACGTCAGTCAATTTAGCTAATGGCGCCATATTGGCTTGGATGATAGCTCTGAAATAATCTAATTCTTTACTGACCATATTACATTCCTACAGTTTGAATGACGCGAGTCATTCAAACTTAAATTCTATTTTTCTATTCGCTAGACAAGCTTGTCTAACTTAGCCAAATCTCTTACCGCACCTTTATCTGCACTTGTAACAAGTAGCGAATACGCTTTTAATGCAGGGCTTACAACACGGTTTCTATCAACTGGCTTATAAGCATCTTTACCTCTAGCGTCTTGTTTTTCACGGCGGGCCTTTAGCTCAGCATCAGAAAGATCTATTGAAATACCGCGGTTAGGGATATCTATAATAATTGAATCGCCGTCTTCAACTAATGCAATTGCGCCACCAGCAGCAGCTTCTGGTGAAGCATGACCAATTGATAAACCAGATGTACCGCCAGAGAAACGTCCATCAGTGATCAATGCACATTTTTCAGCTAAGCCCATAGATTTTAAATAACTTGTTGGATAAAGCATTTCTTGCATACCCGGTCCACCTTTAGGACCTTCATAGCGAATAACAACAACATCGCCCGCTTTAACTTCTTCATTTAAAATGCCATCAACAGCATCATCTTGTGATTCATATACTTTTGCTGGACCAGTAAAAGTCAACATGTCATCAACGACACCGGCACTTTTAACAATACAGCCATCAACAGCAATATTTCCGTAAAGTGCACATAAACCGCCGTCTTGTCTGAATGCATGTTCTACACTACGAACACAGCCATTTTCACGGTCGATATCAAGCTCTGGCCAACGACATTCTTGGCTCATACCTTTGGTTGTACGAATACCTGCAGGACCTGCTTTATAAAACTTTTGCGCTTTAACGTTATCTGGGTTTGTTGCATCCCATTTATTGATTAAATCGCCAATGCTACCACCAGCAACATGCTCACAAGATAAATCAAGTAAACCCGCTTTACCTAACTCATTTAAAATACCCATAATACCACCAGCGCGATGCACATCTTCAATATGGTATTCAGGTGTTGCAGGTGCAACTTTGCATAAATAAGGTGTTTTAAGAGAAAGCGCATTGATATGTGTCATATCAAAATCAACACCCGCTTCTTGTGCGGCTGCTAATAAATGTAATACAGTATTTGATGAACCACCCATCGCAATATCTAGTGTCATAGCGTTTTCGAATGCAGCTCGACTGGCAATATTACGAGGTAATACAGCTTCATTATCTTTTTGATAATACTCACGACATAAATCTACGATACGAGCAGATGCATCTAGGTATAACTGCTTACGATCTTTATGCGTTGCTAAAGTAGTCCCGTTTCCTGGCAATGCTAAGCCTAAGCCTTCTAATAAACAGTTCATTGAATTTGCTGTAAACATGCCAGAACAAGAACCACATGTAGGACATGCAGAGCGCTCCACTTGCTCCGATTGCTCATCGCTTACATTTGGATCGGCAGCTTGAACCATAGCATCTACTAAATCTAATTTCACATCAATAGATGCAAGCTTAGTTTTACCCGCCTCCATAGGTCCACCTGATACAAAAATCACAGGGATATTCAATCTAAATGCAGCAAGCATCATACCTGGCGTGATTTTGTCACAGTTTGAAATACATACCATAGCATCAGCACAATGGGCATTTACCATGTACTCAACTGAATCTGCAATCAAATCTCTAGAAGGTAAAGAATACAACATGCCACTGTGACCCATGGCAATACCATCATCTATCGCGATAGTATTAAACTCTTTTGGTACACCACCCGCTTCAGTGATTGCATCAGCTACTAGCTCACTTAACTGATTTAAATGTACGTGGCCTGGTACAAATTGGGTAAATGAATTTACAACCGCAATAATTGGTTTACCAAAATCCTTATCTGTCATACCTGTCGCACGCCATAATGCTCTTGCGCCTGCGCGTTTACGACCTTCAGTTGTAGTTGCACTTCTTAATTTAGCCATCATTTACCTCAATTTATTTCTGCAGCTATTTAGCTACATTTCCTCATTCCCAAAACTATTCTTTATTTCCACGCCGTGGTTTTTATAAAGATGCGTAATAGATTTATTCGTTTATATATTCTAACCAACCATGCTTATCTTCAGATTGACCTTTAACTAAGTCAAAATAAGCTTGTTGTAATTCTTTTGTGATAGGCCCACGTTTACCGCTACCTACTTGGATTTGATCGACACTACGTACAGGAACAACTTCAGCTGCAGTTCCCGTCATGAAAAATTCATCAGCTAGATATAATGCTTCTCGAGCGATCGATTCTTCACGAACTTCATAACCACGTTCTCGCGCTAATGTCATCAAAGTATCACGAGTTAAACCTGGTAAAATACATGCCGTTGTTGGTGGCGTATATAGAATGCCCTTTTTGATAACAAAAAGATTTTCGCCAGCACCTTCACTTAAATTACCATTAGTATCAAGTGCAATACCTTCAACATAACCGTTACGTTTAGCTTCACCTGAAATTAGTTGTGATGATAAGTAATTACCACCTGCTTTTGCGGCTGTTGGCATAGTATTAGGTGCTAAACGATTCCAAGATGAAATACATACATCTACGCCATTTTCTAAGCTTTCATCACCTAAATACGCACCCCACTGCATTGCAGCAACAGATACTTCGGCAAGATGCGATTTAGGGTTTAAACCTAAACCTACATTACCTAAATAAGCAAAAGGTCGTAAATATGCATTTGTTAAACCGTTTTCTTTTACGGCGTCTTTACATGCTTGTGTAATTTCTTCTAGTGTATAAGGAATTTCCATGCGATAAATTTTGGCTGAATCATATAAACGTTGAATATGATCAGTTAAACGAAAAATAGCCGGGCCCTTAGGGGTATCATACGCTCTGACACCTTCAAATACTGAACTACCGTAATGTAGAGCATGACTCAATACACTTGTTGTAGCTTGTTCAGCTGGAACCATTTTACCGTTAAACCAAATTAAATCTGACATGACAAATACCCTTTATATTTAAATTTATTAAATTGCTTGCTGGTGCGCTTGTTCAGCTAACTCTACTTGATGAACATCAATTAATTTTGCTAGTTGCAATGTAAGTAAATGGATTGGACGATCACTATCCACTGTCATATTTACAAAATACTTATCATCAACCGCTTCTAACTGTAACTGTAATAATGAAAAACCACGGTGGCGTACAACACGTAAAAAACGCTCTACTGCAACACTTTGATTTTTTACTTCAACTTTTAATTGATGTTTCATTTTTTCACCTCTGTAACCATTTGATCGTTTGCTGCACCTGGTGGAACTAGTGGCCAAACATTCTCTTGCTCATCGATACAAGCATGTAATATGTAAGGACCTTTTGAATCAACTAATGCTTGAACGGCATCATCTACTTCGCTTGCTTTCGTAATTGTTTGACCCTTAATGCCAAATACAGCCGCTAATGCAACAAAGTCCGGATTATCAGAGAGGATAGTCTCACTATAGCGTTCTTCAAAAAACATTTGCTGCCACTGTCTTACCATACCTAATCTTTGGTTATCTATTACTAATATTTTCACAGGTAAGTTATTACGACGGATCGTTGCAAGCTCTTGTATGTTCATCATGATCGAACCATCACCCGAGACTGTGATAACAAAGTCATCAGGACGAGCAACTTGCACACCTATTGCAGCAGGTAAACCAAAGCCCATAGTGCCTGCACCGCCACTACTTAAGTGATTTTTAGGACTATTAAACTTCATATGTTGCGCCACCCACATTTGGTGCTGACCTACATCACAACACACCACACCATTACTTGGCATTGTTTGGCTTAATTTATTTAATAAGTAAGGTGCAAAAACCTTTTCGCCAGGGTAGTCATAGCGCCAAGCGTGTTTTACCATCATTGACTTTATATGTATTAACCAAGATTCATTCGTTTGCGGATGCGCTAGTAAAGGCAATGAATCATGTAAATCTGCAATTAAAGATGCCTCAGCGGGTTTACGTTTGCCCACTTCAGCAGCATCTATATCTAAATGGATTATTTTTGCATTAGAAGCAAACTTACTTAAGTTACCAGTTACACGATCATCAAAACGCGCGCCAATACAAACTAATAAGTCACATTCTTGCACTGCTAAGTTAGCAGCTTGTCCGCCATGCATACCTAGCATGCCTAAATCATATTCGTAATCAGGTAATACAGAGCCTAGCGCTTTTAAAGTCGACACAGCAGGCATCTGTGTTTCATTTAAAAATGCCATTAATTTATCTTGTGCATCTGCAGCATGTACACCACCGCCTACATAAGCAACTGGAGTTTTAGCATTTTTAAGTAGCTCATTCGCTTTAGCAACTTCATTTAAGTCAACTTCAGGCTGATAATCTTCAGCAGCTAACCAAGGCTTAAAATTAACTTGTGCTAATTGAATATCTTTAGGAATATCAACTAATACTGGGCCAGGGCGACCAGAAGTCGCAACGTGAATTGCTTCTTGTAATATTTCAGCTAAATCTTCAGCGCGCTCAACCATATAACTGTGTTTAGTGATTGCTAAAGAAACACCTAAAACATCAACTTCTTGAAATGCATCAGAACCAATCGCAGCAGTTGGAACTTGTCCTGTGATGGCCAATAATGGAATTGAATCCATCATCGCATCTGCGATTGAAGTCACTAAGTTTGTAGCGCCAGGGCCTGATGTCGCAAAACACACTCCTAGTTTACCTGTGCTGCGGGTATAACCAATAGCCGAAAAACCCGCGGCTTGCTCATGGCGTGTTAAATAATGCTTAACCGGCGCACCGTAAAGTGCATCGTAGATAGGCATAATAGCGCCACCTGGATAACCAAATACGTCTTTTACACCATGCTTGGCTAGTAACTCAATTAATAACTCTGCGCCTGTCATCCTCAATCCCAACCCTGTACTTAAAAAAATGCTAACTAAAAATTTACAACCTAAAAACAAAAAACCCCTCGAACCAGTAGGTGCGAGGGGTTTTAGTTATTCTTGCTTAAATTACAGCACTAACCCGCCCCCGCGGTGATAATAATCACCACGATAATAATAATTTTGACGAGAGAGTTAGTTGTATTAAACATTAATAAATAATCACTTTTTTATAAAATTTACTTTTAAATTCGGTTAAAAAATAAAGGAGTTTTTCATCTCAACTTTATTTATTGGCTAATTTTTAACTTTTTAATGTGCTTATGTCAAGATATAAATAATTTTAAATTACACATCCAAAGGGATAATTAATTCACCTAATAAGATTTAAAACTTAAATATAGAATTAAATATCCATTGTATACAAAGGTATTAAAAATAATAAACCTTAATAGTCGTAAGATAATGCATATTCAGTTCTAATAAATTTACTTATAACTAAATCTTATATAACTAAACAATTTCCATTTATACAGTTTATTAATAGACATGTGGAACTGTTTACTTAAAAATAACCTTTTAGATTATAAAATAACAAAAAGGACTTTTAATGAAGTTTTTATTAAAGCTCACGTATATATTCACACTATTAATTTTAATATCGTTTAGTACTTCAATATTTGCGTCACCTTCTCTTTGGTTAGTAGAAAAAGAAGGTTCACCATTTAATCAGTCATATATATTTGGCACTGTTCATGTGGGTGATGCCAGCATGGCAAAACTACCAAATAAAGTAATTTCAGCCATAAAAGAAACAGATGAAGTGATTGTCGAAGTGGATATTTCTAAATTCACACCTTTCGAAATCCAATCTAAAACCATGCCATTTATGATGTTACCTGCAGGTAAAACATTAAAATCAGAATTAAAAGCCAAAAACTATCAAGTTATAGAAAGCTACTTCAAGCAAAAATCTATTGATATAAACTTATTTAGTACCATGCGACCTTGGGCTGTGATGTTAATCATTACTCAAATGGAATATCAAAACGCTGGTTATAGTGAAAATAATGGCATAGATAAACAAATCATCGCTTTTGCTAATAGAAATAAAATCAAAGTAGGGCAACTTGAAACTTTAGAACAGCAACTATCTATCTTCAGTAAATTATCTCCTTATAACGATGTTATGGTTTCAGATACTTTTGAACAGTTAAATGATATGAACACTCACTTTGAAAGCTTAATTAATAGCTGGAAAAATGGGTCACTTGAAGATTTAAACAAATACTATCAAGAAGTGTTCACTCAAGATGAGTTTGGTAAATTAGGCGAGAAAGTCATGTTAGTTGATAGAAACCAAAATTGGTTAAAGCAATTAGCACCTAGATTTAAAAACGAATCTTTATTTATCGCGGTTGGCGCATTACATTTAGCCTCTGAACAAGGGTTAATTCAACAATTAAGAAAGCAAGGTTATAAAATAACTAAAAAATAATTAATTTTATTTAAACCCTTTTTAAAAATCCTGCGTCTAACTTATTAAACGGTTAGAAAGCCCAGAAATAAGTTAGGCAAAAGGAATAATAAAATGAAAAAATTACTTATCGCATCAGGAATCATCGCATCTATATTAGCTACATCTGCTTTTGCTGACTCTCAAAAACGCATTGTAGAAAACCTGACCTTATCTGCAGATCAAAGTTTAGACATTAAATTTCCCGTTGGCAGTGTTGATATTGAAATTGTAGATGGCGACCAACTTGAAATAGAAATTGAATTAAAACCACAAAACTCTAACTGGAATAATTGGTTTTCTTCAGATAAAGATTTGAGCAGCATAAAGCTAGATAAAAATATCAGTAACTCACATGTCACATTAGAAATTGACGAAGATGATTTAAACCAAGAGTGGCATATTAAAGTGCCTCGTTCAGCAGAGATTGATATTGACCTAGGTGTTGGCAGTGTTGAAATTGATAACTTATCAAATTCAGTTGAAGTTGATGTAGGTGTAGGCTCAGTTGTCATTGATACAGATACTAATGACTTTAAGCGTATCGATTTAGAGTCTGGTGTAGGTGATACTCGCATTTCAGGGTTTTCAGGCGACTCAAGTCAAAAGCGTCAAATGGTAAGTTCTTCTAGTGCATACACAGGCTCAGGCTTATACCGCATAGAAGTAGAAGTTGGTGTAGGTGACGTAAAAGTACGTAACTAACCCTTAACGCAAAAATCTAGTTATCCAAAACTCCCAATCAAAAAAACCAGCATAAGCTGGTTTTTTATCAACTTATTAATGCTGTTTTACCTATTAATTACAACAAACCAATCGCAGTTTTATGTTCAAGCACTTCTATATGTAGGATTAAGTTATACCTCTCATTTAAAAGGCTTTGCTGTTACACAAAGCCTTTGCACATTTACAAAGAGACTGTTTTATAGATTTGATGCATCTAAGAAATCTTCTGAATGTGGGTCGCCACTGGTATTATTAAAGTTATTAGTGCTTTCAGCATTTTGCAATAACGCCGATCGAGTATTAATAAATGCTGAACCGTTTGCTTGTTGAGGGTGCGTAGCTAAATAAAGCGCTGCTGCACCTGCAACATGAGGTGACGCCATAGAAGTACCGCTCATAGTTGCAGTACCACCGCCTGGTTTAAGAGATAGTATTGTCCCGCCTGGTGCTGCAATGGCAACTGGCGCTGAATTGTTACTTGTCCAGCTAGCACTTTGTGAGCCCCAGTTCGAAAAACTATTCCAATCATCACCTTCTTTTGCTGAACTCACAGTAATAACCGTATCGGAATAACCCGCTGGAGTATAATTTGCGGCATTGTCGCTATCATTACCAGCTGCAACAACTACTACCACACCTGAATTACGGGCATTACAAATTGCTTCATGATATGCGTCATTACCTGTAAAACCATTATTAGTACAACTACCAGATACACTACCGCTACCACCAATAGACATATTAACAACAGCAGCTTCACCACGAGCTTGAACCTCAGAAGTTACCCAATCCAGTGCAGCTATGGTACTAGAGTTAGGACATGAACCTCGACTAGTACATATTTTACCTGCATGTAAAGTGACTTGAGATGCCATACCAACAACATCAATATCGTTATCTACAGCGCCGATTGTGCCACCTACATGTGTACCATGACCATGGTCGTCATCCCATGATTCATTACACCCTTTACCTTTACATTGTTCAAACGCCATACCATTGCCCATATTGGCAATCAAATCACTATGGTCAGAATCTAAGCCGGTATCAAGTACATAAACATGTACTCCAGCGCCTTCATTTGAATTAGCATCTGCGCCAGTACGTGCAATACCCCAAGGCATTACTTGAGCAGCCGGAGTCGTACCACCACCAGGTTTACCTCTATTTATTGTTTTTTCGCCATCAAACTCTACTGAAGCAACATGAGGGTTATTGCGTAATGCATCTAAGCGACCTTGTGTTACTGAGGCCGAAAAGCCAAAAAATGCACTACCATAAGCATGCTTTACAGCACCCACGCCCATACCCGCAGCTAGGTTTTTTGCATTGCTTTTATTTGCTTGATGTCCTGCAACTGCTAAATCAGATTTTAATTTTACAATCACATCTAATTTAGTATTGTTATTTGCTGCTACTGCAGAGCCCGCGCATAAAACTAATATGCTTGCTGCTAAGTGTTTTATTTGAAATTTCATATCTTGCCCTATTTTTATTTATTATTGATAAGTTCTAGTTGCAATTATTACTGCTCCATTGCAAATTACAGTTTTATCATGGGCGTAAATTAAAAATCCCCCTAGTAAATAAACGACAATTATTCGTCATTAAACGACTTTTCAAATAAATTATTCAAATATACGCGTTTCAAACATTGTTAACTTGATGTTAAAGATTCTATTGATATGCTAGCAACTCTAGCTAGATAAAAATGCCATGCTGAGGTTATATTGCCAATCACCATTTCAAAATTATTAATTGTTATTTTAATTAGCTGCATGTCTTTAGGTGTATTAAGCCAAGTATTAGCACAGCCACAAGCTATCTCTATTTTTATAACTGCGATTCAAGCTTTAACGTTTGGTTGTAGCTTAGCTTTATTAAACTTATTAAGGCTTAACTTTTCAAAGTCTGAAAAAATGTTTTGGCAATTTTGTTTATTAGCTATGGGTAGTAGTTTACTGTTAACTTTTATACCAACAGAAAGCTTTTCACCTAAAAATCAGCTTTTAGTAACTGATTATTTATATTTAGTATTTTATTTGTTTGCTTTAATCGCAATTGAAATTAATCCCAATTTAGGCTTAGTACCGGTCTCTAAAATTGCAATTGGTTTACTACCTAGAAGCATATTTGTCGTAGTCAGTTTTAGTTACTTTATTATCTTGCCAGCCAACTTTTCACAATCAGCCTATTTAACTTATTTGCCTTCTCACTATTTTTATTTATTAGTTGATTGTTTGCTGTTAGCCCAGCTTATTTACAACTTAAAGTATGCGCTTAATCAATATTGGCGTTGGGTGTATGCATGTTTTACTTTAGCAATAACATCATTAAGTATGAGTCATGGATTAGGGCTTTATAAACGACTTGATGCAACCCCAGCCGAAATATTAACTTGGCAGTATTTATTGATAGTAATGAGCTTAATTTGGATTTTAGCTGGGTGTTTATTATCTAAAGAACATTATCAAAGAAATATTAAAAGTAATAAATCGACTGCTTTTCCATTTTATAATCTAGTCTTTTTTATTGCTTTACCGCTTACCCATCTTATTGCTATAGATATAAAACCCAGCTTTATTGTTGATAATATAGGGCAAAGCATCTTAGTCATTTTATTAACCATAGCTGCATTTTGTTGGCTATATAGCGCTATTAAATCACAACAAAATACACAGATAAAAACCAATAAACAGTTAAACCAGCAACAAGAAATAAATCAGCATTTAATTTCTGAAATCTCTCGTTTGAGCGATGAAATTACTTACAGTGAAGAAAAAGCCATAGTGAGTTCATCAAATAATGCCATTTTAACCTGTAATATCTCAGGAAAAATTCTGAGCGCAAACCCTGCTGCAGTACAATTATTTCAGCGGCTTGAGGATGAATTACTACAATCCCATGCTGATATTTTATTTGCACCAAATGATGAAATAAAATTATTTTTTAACTTTCAGAGTAACTTACATACACTACAAAGAAACACGCAAGGTATTTCAAAAGAGTGTATTGCACTGCGATCAGATCAACATCAATTCCCCGCAAATGCAGCATTTCAATGGGCTGAACGTGCTGAACAACCCTTAGTAGTATTAACCTTTATTGATTTAACTTCCCGTAAGCTAGCTGAGCAAAAAAATCTAGAATCAAAAGACAATTTTATAGCCAATATCTCTCATGAGCTCAGAACACCACTGACGATTATCAATGGCATTATCGATCATCAATTGGAAGGTAGCCAAAATCAAAACGAAGTAACCGAACTCACCACAGCCAAACGTAACGGACTCAGGTTAGTTCGTATGGTTGAACAACTACTTGAACTTTCAAGGTTAGCTGATACACCGCCTTTAGAAAAATTAGCATATTCATTAAAGCCCTTAATGCAAATGCCACTTCAGTCATTTTCACGTTTAGCTAAACAAAGTGGTTTAGAGTTTGAATTTGATATTTGTGATGATACTTATATTGAATGTGACGCCCAAAGCTTTGAAAAAATCCTCTTTAACCTATTAGCTAATGCGATTAAATACACACCTAAAGGTGGCTCAGTTAAAGTCAGTGTATATAGTGAAAACAACGAAGTATTTATCAATATCATAGATACAGGTATAGGCATTAATGCCAATTTACACGATAAAATATTCCAACGTTTTCATCGTGCAGATGAAGTGATGAATAAATCCACTTTTGGTGTTGGTATCGGATTATCACTCGTTAATGAATTAGTTAAAGCGCATGGTTGGCGACTTAATTTGATCAGTGAAGAAGGTGCTGGTAGCCGCTTTACTTTAGTTATTCCCACAAGCCAACAAAAAGGTGCTCAAACAGATATACCACATAGCTTTTCAGAACAAGAAGTGGGCTCTTTAATTGTGCAACAACCTAAAGAGCAAATAACAAAAAATAAAAACTCACAACAAGTTGTACTGGTTATTGAAGATAATGCCGATATGCAAACACATATTAAACGTGTCATAGAGCAACAACATCATTGTATTTTGGCTGATAGCGGTGAAAGCGGCATTGAACTCGCCCTTTCTACCATTCCTGACATTATAGTATGTGATTTAATGCTGCCTGGCATTGATGGTTTTGCTACCTTGAGCGCATTAAAAGAGCATGAGCTCACTAATCATATTCCTGTTGTTATGCTCACTGCTAGAGGAGATTTAGATAGTCGGATTTCAGGATTTGAGCTTAAAGCCGATGAATATCTCAGTAAACCATTTAATCAGCAAGAATTGTTAGTACGCATTAATAGCTTAATAGAAAACCGTAAACAGCTTAAAACAATACATCAGGCTCATGCTAAAAAAGATCTGCAAAACAATAACAAAAAAGACACATTAGAAACGGCCATTGAACTATCAGCTGAGGTTGATATTTGCGAAACACAAACAGATAAGTTTTTAATAAAACTAGCAGAAGTCACTAGCCAGCTATATACCAATATGGATTTAGACATTCACTTGCTTGCTAAAGAACTAGCCGTAAGTGAACGCCAACTTCAAAGGAAACTAAAAACCTTACTGGATATTAGTCCAAATAATTACATCAAAGAGTTTAGATTAGAGAAAGCCAAAGAAAGATTAGTTAACGGAGAACAAATAGGTCAAGTTGCACTCGCAGTTGGTTTTACTTCTCAGACCTATTTTGGACGTTGTTTTAAAGAAAGTTTTGACTGCACGCCTAAGCAATATCAAAAGCAAAATAGTGAGTAAAAATGGTTATTATCACTCTATTTTAGATTTTCCTTTTTAATTTCTCCTTTATTTTTGTACCAAGGCATTAAAAAGTAACAGATTAGATAAATTAATAGACCACTACCCCAAATATAGTTGATGCAACAAATACAATTCTCACAAGTGTTGCATCAGTAGAGAAGTATTTTGCGATTCCGTCACATACACCTATAAGTATAGGTTCAGACCCTAATGCCATTTTCTTTTTAGTTTTTTTTGTCATATTCATATAGAAATCCTGTTCATAATTAATATTTAAATGAAAAAATCACTTTACCTATGATTCATATAATTACCTGCAGAATATCAGTGTCACATGTTGTTATCAATTTATTGATAGAACTAAATAAATATACTCTTTAAGATATAATCCTCTTTAAAATTAGATTGATAGAAAATCATTGATGTTTCACAGTCACTAGCTGTTTTATTTGTGTAATATCCTCTACAGCCACCAGCTGGTTATAATTAAATGGATACTCAATTGGCTGATAGATCCCCAGCCACTGGCTATTTTGAACATTATTAAGGGCAACTTCAGCAATAATGCTCGTATGATCCCAACTAAGCTCCTGTGGGCGCTCTCGATTAAATGGAAAGAAAGAATAACCAACAGTTAAACTGGCATTCTCTAAGGCAATATTATCTTGCTTGCCTGCTAAATTTTGCGCAAGTAAGCTCACATTATTATCTTTTTCAGATCCTATAATGGCAAAAATATCATCAGACCAACGTACAACTAAATCATCTTCAGCACATTTGTAACCTAAGTATTCAGCCACATTAACAAGTACGCGATCAGATGGGTTAGATTCTGATTTAACATTAATTAACATTAAAAACAGTCTAGGTAATAAAGACTGCTGTGCTGGGCTAATATTTTGATGTATTTGCGTCATTAATCGTGATGTTTGTTCAATATAAATATCTAAATAACGGCGACTTTTTGCACCCGTTAATTTATCTGATATCGCTGATGCTTCTAGCTTTTGATTTAGTGCGACCAGTTCAATATTTTGATTTTTAAACTCTTGGGTTTTTTCATAAACCTCACTTTTAAGCTTGAGCCTTTGCTGCTGCTCAACAACTAATTTTCGTGTCATTATTCGTGAGTACATTAGTAATAAAAGCGCAAGTAAGCTGGCATATAACACATACGCCCACCAAGTATTCCAAGGAGCTGGATGCACTTTTATTTTCAAATTAACATCCGCTTCACCCCATACACCAAAGTTATTTGCCGCACGTATTTGTAATTGATATTCACCCGCAGCTAAATTGGTGTAAGTTGCACGTCTTAATTTACCTGCTTCAATCCACTGCTTATCAAACCCTTGTAATCTATATTTAAATTGATTTGATTCAGGTGACGCAAAGTCTAATCCTGTATATTCGAATGCAATTAACTTATCAGTATAATCAAATTCTATTTTTTCTAATTGAGATAAAGGTTTATTAAATTTAAGTTTAGTATTGAGAGAATAGATATCTGTTAGCTGTACTTGCGGAGCATGTTGGTTTGAAAGCAACATATCAGGATCAAGCATGTTAAATCCTTTTGCACTGCCAAATAATAATTGATTGTTTTTAGTTTGCAATATTGCCTGAAAGTTATATTCTAAATCAAGTAAACCATGACTAATATTAAAGTGAACAAAACGTTTTTCATCCACAAAATATCGTGAAACGCCTTTATTGGTAATCATCCATAATGACCCACTATCATCCTCTGTCAAACCAAACACAGTACTCGTTTTCATGCCATGATTAATATTAATATGCTTAAATTCAGCAGTATTTTTTATTTTATTTTCAGCAACTAATAAATTCAAACCATTGGCTTCCGTGCCTATCCATAAGTTCTCTTTGCTATCTAAAAACAATGTCCAAGCAACATCACTACTTAAAGTATTCTTATTCTTGTGATCATGTTTAAAAACCTGAATATCTCCAGTTTTAGTATTCAGTTTATTCAAGCCTCCACCATCAGTTGCTAACCATAATATATGATTCTTATCAGGTAGAATTTGTAATATACGGTCAGTACTCAGTGCTATAGAGTGTGAACCTTTACTTGCTCGATAATGACTAAACCCTTCATCTTCGAAGCGATTTAACCCCCCATGATAGGTTGAGACCCAAATTACACCTTGGTTATCAACTTTAATATCTGTAATACTGTTTGCAGATAATGATCTTGGGTTATTATCATTTTGCTGATAGTGAGTTATTTGCTCCGTTTGTTTATTTATGCGAAAAATACCTGATGCACGTGTACCTAGCCAAATATAACTCCCATGATTCAAAATTGCCATTATCCTTTTGTCATTCAAATACTGGTTATACTTTGGCTGTTCAACGTTCAATGTCCTTAAATCAAGCACATTCACACCACCTCCATATGTTGCTATGAGCACTTGATTACTGTTTAACTGAGCAAATTTATGAATGCTGTTATTATTTAAACCACTTTTATTTTGTAAGGTGAACTGTTTAAATGTTGCAACATTAGGATCCCACCTATTAAGGCCTGAAAACGTGCCCAACCAAATCATTTTCCCTTTATCTTCAAAAATATTAAGAATGGTATTGTTAGATAAACTGTTAATATCGTTATTAGCATGAATAAAACTTTGAAACCCTTGTGTTTGCGCATTATATAAATTCAAACCTTTATCAGTCCCAACCCAAATACGATTATCACTATCCTGAAATAAGGTGGTTACTATATTACTTGCTAATGAATTATCTACATTAGAATTATGTTTAAAGTGGGTAAATGTTCCATTTAATGGCTGGTAACGGCTTAATCCTCCCTCGACTGTTCCAATCCAAATATTACCATCAATATCATGTAATAAAGCTCTGATTATATTACTTGGAATGCTATGTGGATTTTCATTATTATGAACTAATTTAGAGATTAACTTCCCTGATAAAGAATAAACATATATACCTTCGTTTTCTGTACCAACCCATAGTTGATTATTCACTTCAATTAATGCTCTTACACTCACATCAGTCAATTCACTGGCAATGTTTTTAATAACTTCAGTACCATGAATTAACTTATTTAACCCTTTTTCAGTGCCAATCCAAAGGTCACTCTGTGAGTCCTCAAAGAGTAAAGTGACATTATTATTACTAAGGGAGTTTTGTTTAGTATGCTCTACAAAACGCGCAAAACTATTACTGTTAGGTTGAAATAAGTTAAGCCCCCCTCCTCGTGTACCAATCCAAAGCTGACCTTGAGAATCAGTTAATAAGGAGCTTATGATGTTATGACTTAAAGAGTTTTTTTCATCTGGATTATGGTGGTATGAAACTAATTGATAACCATCAAAACGACTTAAACTTTCATGAGTCCCAAGCCAAATAAACCCATCTTGATCTTGTGTTATCGCACGAATTGATTGATGAGAAACATCTAAATTTGTCGGTAGCTTTTTAAAAAAATCAGGTTCAAACGCAGCTAAATTACAAACAAAAAAGAAGAGAAAAATAAAACTAGCAAAAAGTTTGAATTTCGAATTCATAAATAACAACTATGATAAGTAATAAAACTATCTTAACTAAAAACAATATAAAAAAAAGGCTGTCTTTTAAAGTTCAGCCTTAGAAGCAGAATTAATACTTTATTCTTGAGACACCCAACGGTTTACAGCAACCTCACTTTCGATAGAATCTCGCCAAATGAACCCCCCATCTCTCCAAATAAATCCACCATCAGTATTAGAGAAACCATCTCGCCAAATAAAGCCACCATCATTCCATGAATAGGCACTATCACGCCATATAAAACCACCATCACGCCAGATAAACCCGCCATCACCCCATGCAAAGTTATCACGCCAAATAAAACCACCATCGCGCCATATAAAACCGCCATCACGCCATATAAAGCCACCATCATTAAGCATTACGCCATTTTCGTCTACAATGTAAAACTCTCCATTTTCACTCATAGCTGCCGGGCCACCAAAATGCTGTTCTCCCGTTAAATCTTTTTGAATATCTAACGCCTGATTCGCACATTGCGTTTGCTGACTCTTTAAAGCTGACTGCGCATTAACTAAACCAGCACCTTGTTGAAAAACGCTATATGCCGGGGTACCGTCCTTTAAAACCGCTGGTTGCGCAGTAGTGACTAATCTACATTTCACATCATCAGGCGTTAATGTTGGATCATTACTTAACATCAAGGCGACTACACCAGTAACAACTGCTGTCGCTTGAGAAGTACCCGACATTGTAAAGTATTTATCTCCATCATGCGCTTCAGGATGGGATCTTGCCAAACGAGTGTTTGCAGGCAAAAGCCCTCTCATATGACCACCGGGGGCAACTAAATCAGGCTTTACAAAGCCTTCAACTGTAGGCCCAGCAGAAGAGAAGCTCGTTAGTTTATCATCACTCCTATCATCAGGTGTGTAGTTATCAGTCATAGCGCCCACAGTAATAATATATGGGTTATTGCCCGGCACACCAATTGACATAGGATCCGGCCCTTTATTACCTGCAGAAGCGACAACAACGATACCATTTTGCCATGCTTTCATTACCGCTTGATTTAATGGGTCATCCCAGTAGTAAGAACGTGGTGGACCACTAAATGACATATTCAATACTCGAATATTCAATCTGTCCTTGTATTGTAAAGCCCAATCTATACCACGAATAATATCTGCATAAGTGCCCTTACCTTCAAAGTCGAATGCTTTAATACCAACCATACGCGCATTTGGTGCTACACCCATAGGTTTGCCATGGATATCTAATTCACTATTACCAGCGATACTTGATACATGTGTGCCGTGACCGTTTATTTCATTATCATTATTTAAAGGTTTGTTATTAATAGCATCATAAGTACCGTAAGTTTTCTGTAAACCATATACATCAGATCTCAAACCATTCATTTGGCGTAACCCTGTATCTAAAAACGCCATTGTGATGCCAGCACCATAATTACTCGTTTGGTGCACGCTTGTTGCATTAACAATTTTATTTACAACAGAAACTTGCTCTAAAGAAGCTGAGGCAATCGAGCCACTAAGCTTTACAGCACTATTTTTAGTAACTTTAAAATCACCATACTCTTTTAAAGCTTTTAATTGTGAATCTGAAACTGTGACAGCATATGAATTAATGATAGATAGTTCGTGGCTAGGAGTTATACGCACTTTTTTTAATGCATTGTGTAAAACATCCATATTTTTAGCTTGTAATAAATATGACGCTTGTTGTTCATTTTTAATACCTAGATTGGTATCGTTATTTGTATAACTAACAACAGTGCCAATTAACAAAGATAATAGCCCTGTCGCTAAAATCGACTTTGCTTTTAAAGGTTGTACCCGCATATTTCACCCCTGGTTACTTTTAATCTTAAAGGTCTTCACATTTTTACTTATTCTTTAAATTCAAGAATGTTAATAAATGCGCACTTTAAATTTATTGTTTATCAAGTGCTAACTAGATTTAGCTTAATAATTGCACCAAATTTAACCTAACTAAGATTATGTTTCTGCTTTGGAACTTCATATGTCGCAAAATGACGAATAAAAGTCGTTTTTGTACTAAAAAGTAAGATTTTTGATTAACATTTACACTATAAATCAGTGATTTTTCAAAAAACCTATAGTTCAAAGCAATACTAGAACAAGTCAAAAAAATAACATTTTGCTTACACACCTAAAACTGATAATGCTGTAACAACCCAGTAATTGCAATACTTTCCTGCTAAACGCCACTAAGTATTAGAGTAATAACTCCTCATTAAATTACGTCTTTCACAAAAAAAGTAACAAAAAAGGTTTTTTTGTTACTTTTTTGCTAACTCTTAACTTGTTGATTTTAAAAAGAAGGCCTTTATTGCGTCGTTTTTGTACGAAAACCTGTCGGTAATTTACTAGCCGGTAAATTTTTAATTGTTAGTATCGATACATCAATAAGTGCTGACCACGGATAGCTGACTACGGATAAAGTCAATAATAAAAGCACTATTATAAGAAGCTCATTAGGGCTCACCAATACGAAAGAACAACGACAACATAGTTTATAAAAATAATAACGACCTTATTCGGAGTTAACATGAAAATTTCTAAATTCACTACATCAGTATTAGCATTAGCAGTAACAGCGGCTTTCAGTGCACAAGCAGCTGACGACCGTTTCATCATCAAAGTAGATAACAGCAAAAAAGGTGTTGTAAAAGCACTTGCAAAACAAATGGGCGGTGAACTAAAGCTAGACGGTAACGGTTTTGTTGCTGCTACTTTTACTGGTAAAGATTTATCTCAAGTTAAAGGGTTATTAAACAACCCACATATTGAGTTAATAGAAGAAGATGCACGCCGTATGCCTTTATCTATCTATAGCGATGATATGGGTAATGCTATGACACAACAGCTTACGCCATATGCTGTATACCAATCTCAAGCTAACCAAGTTGCATTTAATTCAAATGCTGGCATGAAAGTATGTGTTATCGATTCAGGTTTAGATCGTTCGAACCAAGATTTTGTTTGGGGCAACATTACAGGTTCGAACGATTCTGGCACTGGTAATTGGGATGAGCACGGCGGTCCACACGGTACTCATGTTGCAGGAACAATTGGTGCAGCTGATAACAATGTTGGTGTAGTAGGCATGGCACCTGGCGTTGATATGCATATTGTTAAAGTATTTAACGCTGAAGGCTGGGGTTACTCTTCTGACTTAGCGCATGCTGCTGATCAGTGTTCAGGTGCTGGCGCAAACATCATCAGCATGAGCTTAGGTGGTGGTGGTGCTAACAGCACTGAAGAAAACGCATTTAAAGCATTCACAGCAGCAGGTGGTTTAGTTGTTGCAGCTGCCGGTAACGATGGTAACTCAGTTCGTTCATACCCAGCAGGTTACCCTTCAGTAATGATGATCGGCGCAAACGATGCTGATAATAATATTGCTGATTTCTCACAATTCCCAAGCTGTGATGTAACAACAGGTAAAGGTCGTCGTGCAACGACGATAACTGATGAAACAGTGTGTGTTGAAGTAACAGCTGGCGGTGTAGATACGCTTTCAACATACCCTGCTGGCATGGCTACAAGTGCTTCTTTAAGTATTGATGGTACTGCAATGGCAACGTCATCAATGGAAAACTCTGGTAGCATTTACGGTAATACGTATTACATGGGCACAGCTGAAGCCACTGATTCTGGTGCTAACGGTAATGTGTGTGTGATTGACCGTGGTAATATTTCTTTCCATGACAAAGTACAAAACTGTGAAAACTCAGGTGCTGTAGGCGCGATCATTATAAATAATGAAGCTGGCATGTTATACGCTACATTAGGTGATACTAACGCAACATCAATTCCAGCTGTAGGTGCTGCATTTGAAGACCGCGCGGCAATTGTTGGTTCTACAAATGCAGATATCACAATTGGTACTTCTGATTACGGCTTTATGAGCGGTACTTCAATGGCTACTCCTGCAGTATCTGGTATGGCTGCATTATTATGGTCAAACCATACTGAGTGTACTGGTACTGAAATTCGCGATGCATTAAAAGCAACAGCACAAGACAGTGGCGCTTCAGGTAAAGATGTATACTTTGGTTACGGTATCGTAAAAATTGCATCAGCTGATGCATATTTAACTGCAAATGGTTGTGGTGGTGATGTAACGCCACCAACTGGTGGCGATATCACAGCAAGTGCAACTACTTCACGCTCTAAAGGTAAGAATAACGTAAACTTATCGTGGACTGGCGCTTCTACTTCAAGTGTTGAAATTTACCGTAACGATGCATTAAGAACAACAACTGCAAATGACGGTTCATTTACTGATAGCTTCAAAACTTCAGGTTCATTCACTTACAAAGTATGTGACCAAGGTAGCGATAACTGTTCTGCAGAAGTAACTGTTAACTTTTAATAAAATAACTTTCCCCTAAAGGTATTTTCACCGAAAGCGTCCAACTTATTTTAGTTGGGCGTTTTTTTATACCTAAAATCTTCCGTTTCTCTCCTTATTTATCACCGATTTAAAAATTTGTTATAACAAATAACAAAAAACCTCATTGACATGTAGACGTCTAAAATGTTTCAATTCACGCAATTACTGATTATTTAATTAATCATTAATTCCCCTATTCATAAGTTTATTGTTAAGTGAGCTTTCACTTTACGATAAATGATAGGGCTGGAAGAGGTGCGTTATTCAGGTAACAAGTTTTAGGAGAGCAAACTCCGATGAGAACTTGTGATGGGAATTAACGCCGAGAGATTTTTATTATTTGCTTTAATAAAATTTCGGGCGATTGGGTTGAATCCTAATTGACTGTCACCTAATGGTGGAGAGCTTCTGGTCTTAAAGAATTTAGGCTATTAGCCTTTTTCTTCTTAAGCCCATTGCTCTTCGAATTTAATATGTTCGATTGGTAATTACGGGCTCTCCTCCAAAACTACCACTCGAATATGATATGAGTTCGGTAGAGATGAACCAAAAATATAACTTAAATGACTATCCTTTATGGACTGCGCTAGTCACGCCTTTTGATGCTCAAGATAATATTGATTTTGCAACATTAGAAAATTTAGTTGCTGATCAGGTTGCTGCAAATAATGGCATTCTATTATTAGGCAGTACAGGTGAAGGCCTAGCACTTACTTTAGACGAACATAAATCTATTGTTGAATTTGTATGTCAATTACAACCAAATGTGCCTTTAATGGTCGCAGTCGGTGGCAGTAACTTAAAACAACAACAAGAATGGGTTTCATACTGTAATCAACTATCAATTGATTCATATTTACTCGGTTCTCCACTTTACGCTAAACCCGGCATTGTAGGCCAAACTCAATGGTTTGATGCTTTATTATCGACTGCTGATTTCCCTTGTATGATCTATAACGTACCAGGTCGAAGTGCTGTTGAAATAGAGCCTGAAGTGATTCAAAACTTATCTCATCACAAAAACTTATGGGCTATGAAAGAAGCCAGTGGTGACATTAGCAAATTTGAAAGTTTTAGAACTGCGGCTCCAGAATTATCTATTTTTAGCGGTGATGACGCCCTACTACCTTATTTCGCTCAAGCTGGCGCTAAAGGGTTAGTATCAGTTGCAGCAAATGCTTGGCCTGAACAAACGGCTGAATTTGTTCGTCGCGCATTGTTAGGTACATGCCCTAACCTTTTCCAAACATGGACTCAATCCGTAAATAGCTTATTTGCTGTCGCCAATCCAATTCCCGTAAAAGTATTAATGCAACAGCAAGGTCGGTTACCTTTAGCTGATTTAAGACCGCCATTAACACATCTTGAATTAACCGACTTTTCAGCAATAGAACACGCAAACTCAACAATTTTATCTTGGCAATAACAGAATTTTAGATTTAAAGAATAGGTATATAAAAATGAACTGGTTAGAACTTTTAAATAATTTAGAAAACGGCACTGTACGCGCGGCATCTCAAGACGAAAATGGTCAATGGCATGCCAATGTTGAAGTTAAAAAAGGTATTTTAGAAGCTTTTAAAAATGGCTCTAACATTGAATTTCCAGGTGGCTTTGTAGATAAAGATAACTTAGCACCACGTGGTTTTTCAGCGCAAGATAATGTACGTATGGTTCCTGGTGGTTCAAGTGTACGCCGTGGTGCTCATGTTGCATCAGGTACTATCATCATGCCACCAGCCTATGTGAATATTGGTGCTTATGTTGGTGCGGGCACTATGGTTGATAGTAACGTACTAGTTGGTTCGTGTGCACAAATAGGCGAAAACGTACATTTAAGTGCAGCTGTGCAAATTGGTGGCGTATTAGAGCCAATTGGAGCAAGCCCTGTGGTTGTTGAAGACGATGCATTTATTGGTGCTGGCTGTGTTTTAGTTGAAGGTGTTGTAGTTAAGAAAGGTGCTGTATTAGCGCCAGGTGTTCGCCTTTCAGCGACTATTCCAGTTTATGACTGTGTTAATGAGCGTGTATTAGATAAAGGCGAAGCCATTCCTGAAAATGCAATTGTAATTCCAGGTTCTCGTCCATCTTCTAGCGAATGGGGTAAAGCACAAGGTTTAAGCATGTCATGTGCATTAATCGTGAAATACCGCGATGAGCAAAGCGACGCATCTTTAGAGTTAGAAGATATTTTAAGATAAATGAAATTAGGATCATTATGAGTTTTTTGAGCACGCATATTCGCCAACATATCGATACCATCAGTAAAAATGAGCCTTACCCATTTTTTACTTATGATTTAGATGGTTTAGCTGAACATTTACAAAACCTAACTTCATCGGTCAGTGATGCAGGTATTAAGTTATGGTATGCAGTTAAAGCTAACCCGCTTTCTTCTATCATTAAAACTATAGATAAGTCTGGTTTTAATTTTGATGTTGCAAGCAGTGGTGAATTAAAACAAGTGCTCAAACAAGGTATAGATCCTAATCGTGTTCTTAATACTGGCCCAGCCAAAAGCAAACGCCAAATTAATGAGTTTATTAATTTAGGCGTGCGCACATTTGTTGCTGAGAGCCTTAACCAAGTAGCTTGGTTGAATGAAGAAGCTACAGCACAAGAAGTTGAGCTAAACATATTATTAAGAGTACAGCTACGCTGGCCTGAAGGTGAAAAAAATCCATTAGGTGGCGATAGCTTAACACCATTTGGTTTAGGGTGTGAGCAATGGCAAGCACTTAATATTGCTGATTACGCACAGCTGAACTTTACTGGTTTACATATTTTTCAGTGGGGCAATATGCTCAGCACTGAAAAACTCGCTGATTTATGGTCGCAAATGGTTGCACCTTTACAGCAATTAGCTACAGATTTAGGTTTTGAATTAAAAACGCTCGATTTAGGCGGTGGTTTAGGCATCCCTTATACCGAAGAAGATAAACAACTGCATTGGCCTGAGTTAATCGAAGCGCTGTGCCTTATCAAAAAAAATGCTGGTGTTGAACAACTTTGGATGGAGCTTGGTCGTTATGCAGTGGGTGAATACGGCTATTACACTAATCCTGTGGTCGAGCAAAAGCAAAACTACGGTGTAGACCAACTCATTATGGCTGGCGGTATTAACCACATTTTACGTCCAGCAGTGACATCTCAAGATTTCCCGGCATTATTATTAAGGGAATCTAATGCGCCTAGTAAATCATTTAATGTGCATGGACCCTTATGTACCGCACTAGATAGCTTAGGTGAGCATACTTTCGCAAGTGATATAAATGAAAATGACTGGCTGGTATTCAATCAATGTGGTGCTTACGGTTTTACTGAAAGCATGCCTTATTTTTTATGCCATGAACTTGCTGCAGAATATGTGATTGAAAATAATCAAACTCATTGTATTCGCCCAGCTCAACCCGCTCAAAGCTATTTGTATTAAGGTAATTGGTTATGACAACACAATTAACAAACCAAATCACACAAGAAGATATTCAAGTTGGTGAAATTGCTAATGGATTACCTTTAACGATCCCTGTTTATCGTATTAAAGGCGATGGCACAGGCCCAAAAGTGTATATTCAAGCCAATATGCACGGTGCAGAAGTACAAGGTAATGCTGTAATTTATCAGTTACTTGAGCAGTTAAAACAGTTGCATTTAACAGCTGATATCACTTTAGTGCCTTATGCAAATCCAATTGGCTGTAATCAAAAGTCAGGTGAATTCACTTTGGGTCGCTTTGATCCTATCACTGGTACTAATTGGAACCGCATGTACCAAGACAATAGCCATTTAGTAAATGAGTTTGCAAATAAACACTTAGATAGTGATATCGAAACTATTAAAAGCGAATTTAGACAATCACTGATATCTGAAGTAGATAAAATATTAGATGGTCCTGCTTATGCCATTACTACAGGTAAACGCATTGCATTAAACTTACAAAAATTAGCGCATCAAGCTGATATCGTACTTGATTTACATACAGGGCCAATCTCAAGTAAACATTTATATTGTCCTGAATATGCAAAATCTAGTGCAAGCTATTTTGATATTCCACATGTACTTATGATCCCTAATGATTTTGATGGTGCAATGGATGAAGCAAACTTTTGCCCTTGGTGGAACCTAACAGAAACATTTGCAACTTTAGGGAAAGATTTCCCAGTTGCAGTAGAAGCTTTTACAGTTGAATTGGGTTCTCAAGAGCTAATTGATCTGAAAGAAGCGAAGCACGATGCTAACAGTATTTTAAGTTATTTAACTTATAAAGAAGCTTTTACAGACTCACAATATCAACCTAAAACAATGCCGCGATATGTATGTGAATTAAAAGATTACATCGCATTTTATGCGCCTATGGGCGGCATGGTTGAGTACTTAGCGCCGCTTGGGAGCCATATAAAAGCAGGTGAACCAATAGCTAACATACTACGTATGGAAAGATATTTATCAGAGCAACCTTTGCAATCTATTTGTTTAGATCAAGATGCAATAACAATTTTACATTTTGCATCGGCAAGTGTTAATCAAGGTACTGAACTTTATAAATTTTTTACCAATTACCAAAAGCTCACCTAGCAAATTAGTGAGTTCAAACAATATTGCGTGAGAGTCATGGATCATAAATTTATGACTACTCAAGGCAAACGGTGAAAATCGTTTGCCTTTTTCTTTTTAGATTACAATTAAATTCAGTATACTAGCTACAAATTAACCTACCCAAAAACTTCATCATGGATTTGTTTACTAAATTTATTAGCGTGTCATTACTGAGCGTCAGCTTTGTCAGTGTTGCAGAGCAAGAGGTTGAGCCACAAAAAGAACAACATGCTCAAGTAAAACAATGTGTTTTAAATGAATTATTATCTGGCGATGACTCACAAACTATCGCTGATTTAAAAAATAAATGTAAAGAGCTCGCTGAAGAAAAACAATTTACTGCAATTGATAAACGCGTTTCAAGGGAGTTAGTATCTCAGAGTAATCCTAATGTGATCACGCCGCATAAACGTAATTATATGCTGCCAGTCACGTATATGAATAGTCCTAACAATATTCCAATTATTGACTCTGAAGGACTAGAAGACGATGAAGAAGTCCTCGATAACTTTGAAGCTAAGTTCCAATTATCATTAAAAGTACCTGTCTTTGATAATTTTTCTGATGACGATCAAGCTGTATATTTTGCTTTTACAATGCAATCATATTGGCAAGTATATAATTCCGAAATTTCAGCGCCATTTAGAGAAACTAACTACCAACCAGAAATCTATTGGGCTAATATTCTCGATAAAGAAAATACCCTTTGGGGTGATGAAATGGTAGTGGTTTTAGGTGCTGAACATCAATCTAATGGTAAAAGTACTGCGCTTTCACGTTCTTGGAATCGAATTTATGCAAATTTAATTTGGGAGCAAAGTGGTTTCGTTTTCAGCTTTAAACCTTGGTACAGATTACCAGAAGATGAAAAAGAAGCTCCTACTCAACCAGAAGGTGATGATAATCCGGATATTCATAAGTATATGGGGTATTACGAGTTTTCTGGAGCTTATCGTTACAAAGAACACGAATTTGGCTTTATGAGTCGTAATAACTTAAGTAGTGATAACCGTGGTGCATTACAGCTAGATTGGTCATTTCCACTTTGGGGTCGATTACGCGGATACGCGCAATACTTTAATGGCTATGGCGAGAGTTTAATAGATTACAATGCTTCAGTAGAACGTTTTGGGGTTGGTATATTATTAAGTGACTTACTATAAAGTCATAAGTTTATGCTTAAGGTGGTTAATCTAGCCACCTTAACTAATTTATGGCTGCTGATACAACTCAATTAACAATTCTTTAAGCTTAGCAAATTGTCCCTTACTTTTTGCAATTCTAATCAAATGCTCTAAATCAACAGCAATCGTTTTCGAAAATCTTTTTTGTTTATAAGCAACATCTAACCATTTACTTAAAAATCGATTTTCATGCATCGCATTAAAACCACACTCGCCATTTTCTTGCGCAATCGCCAAAGACACCAGACCACACCAAGACATATTCGTTATAGACTGTTTATAGTCGTTCACACCAAAATCCATATAAGTTAATTGTCAATCAAGTACCTATAATAATACACAAAACTCATAAATTTAAAATATCAATTGTTCATTTTTTATCAAACCCTTTGGTTACCTTACAATTTTTCACAGGATTTAAGACAATTTCTCACAAACTCAAAACAGATAAGCTTTAAACTATTCGTTAGTAATTTCTTACTGACACTAAAAGGATTTTCATGCATGAAAAAAATCTCACTTTTATTAATTAGTATTACTTTATTTAGTTTTATGCCATGTTTGGTTAGTGCTAATAACTTCTCCCCTGCAATTTTTGCAAAAAATGAAAGCCATAATACAGATTCGATCTCAAGTATCGGTATAGAAATCCCCTTTGGTGATCCTCACTCTCATTTTGGTGCCTATATGACCTCAGCAATTGGCTATGCTGATATCACTGATAAAACAGGCAATAGCAATGATTATCTTACATGGGATACAGGTTTTAAATTTGGCTACTTTTCTGATATATCAATTTATGGCGAAGTAGGTTTAGATTTATTTGAGCTTATTTGGGACGATTTAAATGACAAAGATGAAGATGAACGCACTTATTATTACGAAAATGAAGAATATGATTATTTTGATACAGAACGCCAAGATGATGATATTGATGGGTATATAGGTGTAGGCATTGGATTTGATCTCAAACCAATCAAAATAGATGTATTTACAAGATTACGACAAATAGATGGTAATAACTGGGAGTCAAAAGAACATTTATATAGTGGCTTACAATTATCGATTGTATTTTAAGCTTAAGAGGCTAATTTAATTTGATTATGAATTAGCCTCTTTATTTTTTAGCTTTTAGGCAATACCACAAAAATACCTTCAAACTCTGCAACGGCTTCTTCGCCATCATATACAATAACCGGTACGATAAATTTAGCTTTATCACCACTAGATAGTTTGGCGAGTTTACCTTCACAGTCACTTAATTTAACACTTGCTTTTGGCTGTGTTTTTAACGGTTTTAAGTATTTAATATTGGCATCAGCTAATACAATCTCACCTTCAAGATCTTGCTCTTTAAGGGCTAAGTATGTTGCACCCCAACCAGTTAAAGTTGCCAAACTATAAATCGATCCTGCAAACATAGAGCCATGAAGATTTACATTCGCACCAAAGTCAGCACGAGTGGTAAATTGCCAATCGGTGTAACTTTCGACTTTTATGCCCATCGCATCAGAGATAGGAATTGATTCACGCCAAGTATTTTGTAATACCTGAGCCCAATCAGGATGCCTAAACCAGCCAGGTTGAGATGGGCGTTTTTTTACCATACGATAATGCTGAATATCACCATATGCTAAGTGTGCTTTTTCTTTTATTTCATAACCATGACTTTGATAAAAATTAAGCGCGCGTTCTCTTGCAAATAGCACTAGCTCATCAACATCTTGCTCCCAAGCTAGCAACTCTAATTCATTTAATAATCGACTACCTAAATGCTGGCCTCTATGTTCATCAGATACTGCCATATAGCGAACCTGCGCTTGAACATGGCTATTAAAGTGTAATCTTGCTACGCCTAAAACATCACCTTTATCATTTTTAATAAATCTATGTTCAGAGTCTTGTTCTAAATCATCTTGCTCTGATCCCCTAGGTTGATCCCAAGGAGCACGTAAAACTTGCCAACGTAATTGATAATAATCCTGCCAGTCTTGGCTACTGTTGGGTGTTGTCACCTTAAACATAAAAATTCCTGTTGAAGCGGTTTTATTTGCAAAATACCATACAACAAAAAACCTGAAGATAAAATACATCATTGGCATGATTGCTAAAGCTTGACTATGCTCCTAAGTCAATCCTTGAATTTTTAATTATAAGAAATCAATTACCTAGGAATGTATGGATTATATTAAAGCCAAAACAGGCGTGATCAGTAGCAACTTTATAAAACATTGTAATGATATTGGTCATGTTATTTATTGGCATAAACAATATGGTCAAAGTATACAAGTGAGGCAACATAAACAATTAAGGTGGCTACTAATAGATCAAACATTACAATCAGTTATAGAAAAAGATAATCCAGAACATCTGCTTTTCCCTCATTTAAAAACACTCTCTGAAATATGGCAACCATTAGCAGAACCACAGTCAGTGCTAGAACTCGGTTTAGGTGCAGGTGCTATCCGAAATTATTTACATCTCCATTATCCTAAAGCCAATATCATTACAGTAGAAAAAGACTCAGAAATAATACATTGTTACAAAAAGTATTTTGGTGGTTTTGCAGCTTCAAATTTACATTGTGAAGATGCTACCGTTGAGCTTAAAGGCAAACAAACTTTTGATTGGATAATTGTTGATTTATTTTGTAAAGTTGATCCGCCCATTTTTTTATTCAAGCAAGATTTTTACGAAGATATTTATCATGTGCTCAATTCAAATGGCTGGCTATTTATTAACTTTGTTGCTGAGCATGAATCTCAATTAATTCAACTAAAAAAAACACTCAAAAATGTATTTAAAACATCCGCTGACCATATAATGGTACCTGGATATAGTAATCATTTATTATGGCTTCAAGTTTAAAACTTTATTGTTAAAAAATAGCTAGAAGGTATGATAAATATTAGCTGAAACAATAAAGAATTAAAAATGAGTTTACTGATTGTTGTACCAAATAGAGATATGACAAAGTTACAAGCCTTGTTATCTGATGCCCTTCCTGAAATTACAATTGAAGTTTGGCCTAACATTCAAGACCCTTTAAAGGTCGAGTTTGTTTTAGCTTGGAATCCGCCTAAAAATTTATGGTGTAATTTACCAAATATCAAAGCGGTTTCTTCTTTTGGTGCCGGTGTCGATGGCTTAATTAAACATGAGCCACTACCAAATGTACCTGTCGCTAGAATAGTAGACCCAAAACTCGCTAATGATATGGCACTGTATGTACTTGGCCAAGTGCTTAATTTCAAACTGAGACTCAATGAGTTTCAGGTTAAACAACAACAAAAACTATGGCAGCCAAGAAGAGCGCACCAAACATCAAAAGTCGGAATTTTAGGTTTAGGCCAATTAGGTCAGCAAACAGCAGAACTTTTAAATATAAATGGCTTTGAAGTGTCAGGTTGGTCTCGCTCTGAAAAAAATATTAAGAACATTAATTGCTACCATGGTGATGATGGCTTAACTGAAATGGCAAAATCATCTGATTATTTAATCTGTTTATTACCACTTACAGCGCAAACAAAAGGCATTTTAAACTATGACCTTTTTCAACATTTACCAAATCACGCCTGCATAATAAATGTTGCACGAGGTGAGCACTTAATCGAAAAAGACTTATTAAAAGCGTTAGATAATAATGAAATTTTAGGCGCTATTTTAGATGTATTTCAAACCGAGCCTTTACCACAAGATCATAAGTTTTGGTTGCATCCTCGCATTATTTGCACACCGCATACCTCAGCCCTTACAAGTATCAATACCATAGTTGAACAAATATCAACAAACTATGGACTCATGGCAAAAGGTGAATCTTTAATTAATTTAATTGATGCTCAATTAGGTTACTAAATAAAAGCAAAGAAAGACTAAGTGATGGGGTGAGCATTCGCAGTTAACAAAGCTTTATACTTTCTATGAATCCTCTAAATAATTGAAATTGTATCAAGGCGATAAACTTACGCGACCCGCTGAGCTTATGGTTTATAAGTAATTCGGGCGAGTAAGTGTAATTTAGCAAAAGTATTATTCAAAATCATTGCGATTACTGCAAGGCGGCAAGAATGCGAATCCCCTTGAGCTTAGTAGACTAAGTGATAGGGGTGAGCATTCGCAGCTAACAAAGCAGTAATTGTAAGGATGAAGAATAATTAGGTTTCTAGGCGAAAAGTAACTGGACCATCGTTAATCAAAGACACTTTCATATCTGCACCAAATTCACCCGTTGCCACTTTGGTTAAAGGCTCAAGTTTTTTTGACTGACTTACAAAATATTCATATAAACGCTCTGCTTCACTCGGAATTGCTGCTGACGAAAAGCTTGGGCGCATACCTTTTTTGGTGTCGGCAGCGAGAGTAAATTGAGATACAACCAATAACTGGCCTTTAATATCTTTAAGGCTTAAATTCATTTTTCCTTCATCATCAGGGAAAATACGATAACCAGATACTTTATTTAAAAGCTTATCGGCTTTTTGCTCATCATCTTCTTTTTCAACACCTAATAAAACCAAAATACCTTGCTCTATTTCTCCGATTGTTTGTCCATCTACAACTACTTTAGCTTCTGATACTCTTTGAATTAACGCCTGCACTGTATTTAATTACCTTTTTTAAATCGCTTTATCATTAGACAATAAAACATGTCAGATGCAATTCTAATTGCATTGGCATAATTTATATTTTCTGAACTATGCCCCACATCATTTAATATATCCAATTTAATATTTGGATTGTGCGATAATTTTTTTGTCAGATGGTATATGCCTGCAAAAGGCGAAATTAAATCTTGGCGACCATGTAAAAACCACATTGGAATATGTTGTAATTTATCTATGTTATTTGAAATAAAATCATCTTCGATAAAAAAGTCATGGGTAAAATAATGATTCTCTAGGCGCGATACATCTAATACTTTTTCTTTATTCACTAAATGTAAGTCTGCATTATGATTTGGATACATGCCTGATAATACCGACTCCCATTCACACCATGCTTTAGCAGCTTTAATACAGGCTAATTCATCATCCATATTTAGTTGATGTTTATAATACTCTAAAGTAGCGGCTACATTATGATGGCTCGCTCTAAAGCTTTCAAACTGCTCAGGAAATGCTTGCGCAGGTGCGCCTAATTCACCAAATAGCCAATGTAAATCTTGTTTACGTGCTAAAAAAGTACTCCTCAACAATAAGCCCAATACCTTATCTGGATATTCAATGGCATATAATAATGCAAGCGTTGCGCCCCAAGACTCTCCGGTGATCATCCAGTGCGCTATATCTAAAGAGGTTCTTAGTAGTTCAATATCAGCAATTAAGTGTGCGGTTGTATTAGCTTGTAACTTGAAATGCGGAGTTGATAAACCACAACCTCTTTGACTGAAAAGAATCAAGCGGTAATGCTCAGGGTTATAATAGCGGCAACTCAGTGGATTTAAACCACTACCAGGGCCTCCATGGCATACCAGAACAGGAATACCATCTTCTAAGCCATATTCTTCTACATGAATTTGATGACCCTCGCCAACAGCCAAATGATAGCTTCTGCGGGCTTTTTCTACACCATATAATTGCGGCATTGCTTTCCCTTTGTATTGTAACTTTTTAATCCAATACAAAGAGTATAGCTATAGATCATAAAACCAAGGTTAGTCTAATGTAGTTTCTTCTAATAAAGCCCTTTTTAAATGCTGCTCTTTTTTCTGCTCTTGAAGAGAAGCAGTAAACTCAGCACCTAGAAGCACCACAATCCAAGACAAATAAACCCATACAAATAAAATAGGCACAGTTGCTAATGCACCATAAATTACTTCATAAGATGGAAAATGGCTCATATATAAAGCAAATCCAGTTTTACTTGATTCAAATAAAACAGCAGCAAATAATGCTCCCGGAAAAGCACATTTTAAAGGCACATCAGCGTTAGGTACTAAGGTATAAAGCAGAATAAACCCAGCCATTGAGATCATGTATGGTAATAACTTCAATAAAAAACCACTAAAACCTGGAATTTCTTGATCTGCAATACTCGCAAGGGAAACTAAATATGAAGTCACACCTAAGCTTGCCCCCAAAATAACAGGTCCTAAAGTTAACACCATCCAATAAATCGCAAATGAAAAAATAGCTTTGCGCTTAGTTCTTACTCGCCAGATTTTATTTAGTGTCAGATCTATATTTCGGATCAAAAATAATGCAACCACCACTAAAAAACCGATACCCACACTCGTCATTTGGCTGGCATTACCCGCAAAAGCACTAATATGTTCTTTAATCGCATCGCTTGAAGTTGGTACAAAATTATTAAAAATAAAATTTTCAATGCCGGTTCGAAAAGACTCAAATACCGGAAAAGCTGAAAAAATTGCTACTCCCACAGCTATCATAGGCACTAAAGACAATAAGGTCACATAAGCCAAATATCCAGCATTAACGGTAATTTGATCTTGCTGACACCTTGAAAAATAGGCTTTCCACCATATAGATTGCTGGTGCAAAAATAATTTAAACTTATCAATTGTAAGGTCTAGTTTCTGTTGCATTTTTTATTATTAGTTAGTTGTCTGATACTCTATAATAGCATTATTAAGTGTGATTAAAATTCAAGGATATTATTCAAATGAAAAAAATATTATTAATAGGCACTACATTGCTTTTATTAACTGCATGTCAAACTGCTTATTATTCTGCCATGGAAAAAGTAGGTGTTCATAAAAGAGATATTTTAGTTGATAGAGTGGAAGCAGCTAAAGAATCTCAAGAAGAATCACAAAAACAATTTCAATCATCTTTAGAACATTTAAGTACATTAATTAACTTTGACGGCGGCGAATTACAAAGCGTATATGAGCAATTAAATGATGATTACATCGCTAGCGAATCTGCAGCCAAAGATGTATCTAACAGGATCAACAAAGTTGAAGACGTCGCAACCGCATTATTTGATGAATGGGAAACTGAACTTGAGCAATACCAAAGCGCAACCCTTAAACGTGAAAGCCAAAAAAAGCTAAGCGCGACGCAAAGACAGTTTAGTAAACTACTACGTTCTATGCGTAAGTCAGAAACTAAAATGGCACCAGTTTTAGCTGCGCTGAAAGACAATACCTTATATTTAAAACATAACCTTAACGCACAAGCTATTAGCGCAATCAAAGGTGAGTTCACTAATTTAAAACGTGATATTCAATCATTAATCAAAGATATGAACAGCTCAATTTTAGATTCAAATAAATTTATAGAGCAAATGAACCAAGGTTAAGTTTAAGCTGTTTAATGAACACAAAAGGCTTCTTAATGAAGCCTTTTTTGTGCCTAGATTTTAGATCTGAAAAGACACACAGAAGTTCAGCAGCTCTACATTATTTAAAAGATGCAAGACTAAAGTCCAGCTACAAAATCACACACTTGAATCACAGTATCACCAACAAAATTCAATCAAAAAACAGCCCATAATTGGGTTACTCACCTTCTTCAATCTCAGTCAACTGAATCAAGTTAGCATTCATATTGCTAAATAGATCATATATTACTGACACTTCACCATCATATACAATATCTGTTACATACGCGTCTAATGGTAACTCCATATAATCGATCAAAGTACTATCTTGAAATGAATAATATTTCAAGATAGTTTTATCTTGCTGCTTTGATATATAAAACAGACCATTTTCCACTAGTTTAATTTTGTGAGGTACTAATCCTCTTTCATTTTCAGGCAACTTAAAAATAACTTTGACTTCACCTGATGATGTTTTTTCTACAAGTTGCTTGTGCTCCATATCACCATAATAGAGTGAGCCTCCACTTTTGCTTTCTTGCATAATTGCACCAGCATCCACTAAGATCTTTTTATAATCTCCAGTTTGAACATGTAACTTATATATATTGTACTGACCATTTTCGCGCTTACTAAAATAAAGATACTTTTGATCATTCGACCAAGATAACAAAAATATATGTTTTGGAATATTTATATGGCCAATTTCCAAATTGTTTGTTAAATCTAATACCATAATCTCAGATTTAAGGTCTTTCCTAAACACTGTTGCAAGTTTATTTTGCTGTAGATTTAAGATAGGCCGTTCAATCATATTGGCCTTTATATTAGAGATTTTTTGAACTTCATTATAACGAGAGCGCCAAATATCGTAAAACCCATTTCGATTCGAAACAAAATATAACGAATTAGTTTTACTGGCATAAACACCATTGATATCAATCATAGTACTATTGACATTCTTATCTATTGTAAATGTCTTACTGTCAGATTTATGCAGTGCTATATTTTTAGTAAAGTTCTTAAAAATTAAAGAATTAAAACCTGGTTTACTGGTTACTAAAGTCGGTGTATATCCAGGAAAAGTTTCATAAATAGATAATAATTCACCACTATTTAAATCAAGTTCCCATATTCCTTTTTTCTCTTTTATATTGCCAGATACCCACATAGTTTGTTCATCTTTTAAAGATAAACCCGTTATGCGACTAAAACCTGACAATACTTCAGAAGAATCATTTTTCAAAATATCATATTGATAAATAGTTGATACGCCACCCCTTACAGTAGATACGTAAAAAAATGATTTATTATCAAAATTAAAAGTCGGCAAGCTAATAAGCTTATCCCTTGTTTCGATTAAAGTAAGCTTAGTATTTTCATTAATGTTAAGTAAAACCAACTGCATTAAACTATTTTTCATCACAGATAAAACAAAATAATTGCCATTATCAGAAGCTGAAAAATGAAATATATTATGCTTTTTAGATGAGATAATTTCGGTGATATTGCTGGCTATGTCATGTTTGATAATAGAACATAGATTTCGTTCTTTGCATTTTATATAAAACCAATATTTACTATTTGGTGACCAAATTGGCTTTTTATATTCAGCATCTGTTTGGGTTATTTCTATTTCTTGATACGTTGATAAATCCATAATCACTAACTGATTATATTGTTCTGTAGAATTAGCTTTTCTTGTAAACAATACTTGATCACCCATAGGGGAAATAGCAGGCATATCAGAATAAAAACTATCATTAGTCAGTATAGATGGTTTCATTTTGATTTTTTTTACATCTTGCTGATACATTAATGAACCAATAAACATAAAGCCCAGTGTTAACAATAACAGTAATATGAGGTGATTTTTTGCAGGTATTAGCTTCTTTTTAGTATCGCCCTCAACAGCATCTGGCGCAATATCAAAAATAAAGCAGTACCCTTTACGAGCGATTGTTTCTATATAAATAGGATTTTTAGGATCATCGTTTAAGACTTTTCTCAACTCAAAAATGGCACGCGTTACAACTTCAGGACCTGTTACAGTTTCAGGCCATAAGGCTTGCGCTATTTCAGTACGACTCAGCACCTCTTGTTTATGTTGTACTAAAAAGCATAACACCTGCATTATTTTTGGTTCAATTTTAAATTCAGTTTCATTTAATTTAAGCTTATTATGCTTTGGTTGTACTAAATACGCTCCTAATTTATAACTTTTCAAAACTGACACCACCTAGCTAAGATACTGATATTAAATAAAAATAAATCCATAATAAATACATTATATCAAGATTATAGCTTTAATAGTTAATCCGTATATAAAAGATTAACTTTTTATTAACTTGTGATGAAAGATGACAAAAACATACCTAAAATCATGCATATTAACCGCTACTTTTGTAATGATTCCGCACGAAATCCAAGCTGCAAATATTACGATTAATTTAGAAGGCAAAGGAGAAGTCGTAGCACAAGAAGCCAATATTAATTGCACTGAAAATTGTGTAGTGACCAACGATTTATCTAAAAATACCCTTGTTGCTTCAGCTAATTCAGGTTGGGATTTTTCTGGATGGAGTGACCAAAAATGTGATTCAGGTTCAGAGGCTGTTATCAGTAAAAGCTATAAGACCCTAGGAACCGCATCTGGTGGTGCAAAAACATTACTCACCGGGGATCTCAACAATGATAATTTAGATGATTTAGTCACAATTAGCTTATTCAATGGGCAAGTGACTGTAAAAATCAATGAAGGCGGCAACGCCTTTGATACAAGAAATGTAGTAAATGATCTAAATTACCCCACAGCGCTTGATTTATTTGATTGGGATGCGGATGGCGACTTAGATATATTTGTCGCTGAATATGGTAGTGGCTTTATAAAAATGTATGTGAATGATGGTAATGGCGATTTTTCATTTAATAGAAATTTTAGCTTTAATAATGCAAGACCTTATGCATTTGCTATCGCTGATAAAAATAATGATGATTTAGCCGATTTCTTAATCTCTTCATTTACAGCAGATATATCGGGTGATTTATCCACATTAGTAACTAGTATTGCTTCACCTATTACACAATGGCATATAAATACAGGAGATCAATTTTTTGCAGAAAATAAAGTATCTAATCATGCAGCAATGACAATAGATATCCATAAGGAAAATGACCAAATATCGATTATTTCAGCTGAAATTGAAAATGGTGAGGTTGCACTTTATAAATCAGGAAAAAGAACTGTTGTTGATATAGGGGGTGGTACATATGGTGCTGCATTTGGCGATATAGATAATGATGGTTTCATTGATGTATTAGCAGCACATTATAGACCATCAAGATTAAACGTATTATATGGTAAAAGTAACGATCAGTTTTCTTCGCCTCATATAATTATCAGTCCAAGTGAAGGCGTAACAGCCACGACATTTGGAGATTATAATCAAGATGGTTATATTGATGTGGCAACAGGTGAATTTAATAGTAAAATATTTTATTACTTCCCTACAATAAGCTATAAAGATTGTATTATTTCAACTGAAGCAGATATAACTGTCACAGCAACATTTACCGAAGAACCTGTAGCAACAACCCCAAGCAACCCCGCTCAAGCAAAGCAAGCTAATAATAAATCATCAGGAGGAAGTCTCTTTTTTACTTTATTATTGCTGGGATTTTTAACTTTAAACAAAAGAAAAACACACTAAAAAACCAACAAAAAACCCGCTAAATTAGCGGGTTTTTTTAATTTTAAATTAAAGCGTGAAGCTAAACTTCACAGCATTTAATTAAAAATTAATCTTTGTTAGCACGACCTACACGCTTACGCTCACCTTCAGTAAGGTGACGCTTACGGATACGGATGTTTTCAGGCGTTACTTCTACTAACTCGTTATCATCGATGAACTCAAGCGCTTGCTCAAGAGTCAATAAGATTGGCGGAGTAAGTGTTTGCGCTTCATCAGTACCTGATGCACGAACGTTAGTTAACTGCTTACCTTTAAGCGCGTTAACTGTAAGGTCGTTATCACGGCTATGAATACCGATAACCATACCTTCGTAAACTTCTACACCGTGACCGATGAATAATTTACCACGTTGCTGTAGGTTGAATAATGCATTTGTAAGTGCTTTACCCGTTGCATTTGCAATGATTACACCGTTCTTACGAAGACCGATTTCACCACCTTTATGAGGACCGTAATGATCGAATGTATGGTACATAAGACCTGAACCTGAAGTAAGCGTCATGAAATCAGTTTGGAAACCGATTAAGCCACGGCTTGGGATCATAAAGTCCATACGCATACGACCTTTACCATCTGGTGCCATATCAGTAAGTTCACCTTTACGTAAACCTAATTGCTCCATGATAGAACCTTGATGCTCTTCTTCACAGTCAATTGTTACTGTTTCGAAAGGTTCAGATTTAACACCGTCGATGTCTTTAATGATTACTTGTGGACGTGATACTGCAAGCTCAAAACCTTCACGACGCATGTTTTCAATTAAGATACCTAAGTGTAATTCACCACGACCCGAAACGCGGAAGCTATCTGGGTTTTCAGTTTCTTCAACACGTAGTGCTACGTTATGAACTAATTCTTTTTCTAAACGCTCAAGGATGTTACGTGAAGTAACAAACTTACCTTCTTTACCACAGAAAGGAGAGTTATTTACAGAGAAAGTCATTGTTACAGTTGGCTCATCAACACTTAGCGGTGGTAATGCTTCAACTTCATTTGGACAACAAACAGTATCTGAAATCTTAAGTTCACCACAACCAGTGATAGTTACAATGTTACCTGCGAATGCTTCATCAGTTTCGATACGCTCAAGACCTAAGTAGCTTTGAACTGTACCAATTTTAGCATTACGTGTAGAACCATCTTCACCGATGATAGTAACAGCTTGGTTAGGCTTAACATTACCACGCTTGATACGACCAACACCGATTACACCAACATATGAGTTGTAATCAAGTTGAGATATTTGCATTTGGAATGCACCATCTAAATCAACTACTGGTGGTGCTACGTTATCAACAACAGCTTGGAATAAAGGTTCCATGTTGTCAGATTTATCGTCTAAATCCATAGTTGCCCAACCGTTGATAGCTGAAGCGTAAACTACTTGGAAGTCTAACTGGTCATCTGTAGCGCCTAAGTTATCGAATAAATCAAAGATTTGATCCATAACCCAATCAGGACGTGCGCCAGGCTTATCGATTTTGTTGATAACAACGATAGGCTTAAGACCCTGTGCGAATGCTTTTTGTGTAACAAAACGCGTTTGTGGCATTGGACCTTCTTGAGCATCTACTAATAGCAATACAGAATCTGCCATTGAAAGTACACGTTCAACCTCACCACCAAAATCGGCGTGTCCAGGAGTATCTATGATGTTGATGTGGTAATCTTTCCATTCGATTGCAGTATTTTTTGCAAGAATTGTGATACCACGTTCTTTTTCAATATCATTAGAGTCCATTACACGTTCTTCATTACCGCCACGTGTTTCTAAAGTACCTGATTGCTCAAGTAGTTTATCAACCAAAGTTGTTTTACCGTGGTCAACGTGCGCGATGATGGCTATATTACGTAACTGTTCGATGCTCATAAAATTGTCTCAGAGAATTTAATCTCGCTGATCCTAAAAAGACCTACGCTATTTGCCGTTACCTTACTTTAACAATATTAAAATAAGATGACGCTTCTCAGCATAGAGATAAAAATTGGTCGCATATTATCCCCTAATAATGGCACGGATGAAAGTTTATCCAATGTAAAAATTAAAAATAATTTAAATTAAATCATTACTGGTTGATTTTTAAGCATCTATTTATAAAAAAACATTCAAATCAAACAATAGTCTAAATAACTCGCTATACTCTATGGCTTATATTTTATTGCACCAATAATGTGCAGTAGGTGATCATATTAGTGCAACCGTATGATTTCTTAATATAAAAAAACAAACAATACTTCTAGATATCATTAAGTTACAAAACTGGCACAAAAAAAGCTTAATGAGTTCAAGTAAAAAAAATCAAATATAAAAGTAACCCAAATCACGTTGGAGGACACACATGTCACATTCGGTTTTAGAACTTATCAAGGAAAACGATGTTAAGTTTATTGACTTACGTTTCACTGATACTAAAGGTAAAGAACAGCACGTATCTATCCCACATCATCAAGTAGATGAAGAGTTTTTTGAAGACGGTAAAATGTTTGATGGTTCTTCAATTGCTGGTTGGAAAGGTATCAACGAATCAGACATGGTATTACTACCTGACGCAGACTCTGCAAAATTAGACCCTTTCACAGAAGAAACAACTTTAATCATTCGTTGTGACGTTGTAGAGCCTTCTGACTTACAAGGTTACGAACGTGATCCTCGCTCTGTTGCTAAACGTGCTGAAGATTACATGCGCTCAACAGGTATTGCAGACACTGTTTTATTTGGTCCTGAGCCAGAATTTTTCGTATTTGATGACGTTAAATACAAAACTGATATGTCAGGTTCTATGTACAAAATTGATTCTGAGCAAGCTGCTTGGAATTCAGATAAAGATTACGAAGGCGGCAATACAGGTCATCGTCCTGGTGTTAAAGGTGGTTACTTTCCAGTTGCTCCAGTTGACGCATTCCAAGATTGGCGTTCAGCTACGTGTTTAGTACTTGAAGAAATGGGTCAAGTAGTTGAAGCACATCACCACGAAGTAGCAACTGCAGGTCAAAACGAAATAGCTACTCGCTTTAATACTATGGTAATTAAAGCTGATGAAATCCAAGAAATGAAATATGTTATCCATAACATGGCGCATTTATACGGTAAAACAGCAACATTTATGCCTAAGCCTGTTGTAGGTGATAACGGTTCTGGTATGCATTGTCACCAGTCATTAGCTAAAGACGGTGTTAACTTATTCGCAGGTGATAAATACGGTGGTCTTTCTGAAGATGCACTTTACTACATTGGCGGTATCATCAAGCATGCTCGTGCAATCAATGCATTTGCAAATGCATCAACTAACTCGTATAAACGCCTAGTACCAGGTTTCGAAGCACCAGTTATGCTTGCTTACTCAGCACGTAACCGTTCAGCTTCAATCCGTATTCCAGTGGTACCTTCAGCTAAAGCACGTCGTATTGAAGTTCGCTTCCCAGATCCAACAGGTAACCCATACTTAGCATTCTCATCTATGTTAATGGCTGGTCTTGACGGAATTAAAAACAAGATCCACCCTGGCGATGCTATGGACAAAGATTTATACGACCTACCTGCTGAAGAAGCAGCTGAAATCCCAACAGTTGCAGGTTCTTTAGAAGAAGCGTTAGCAGCACTAGATGCTGACCGTGAATTCTTAACACAAGGTGGTGTATTCACTGACGACTTAATTGATGCTTATATTGATCTTAAGAATCAAGAGATTGAAAAATTAAACAGTACAACTCATCCAGTTGAGTTTGAAATGTACTACAGCTGTTAATTTGCAGCTTATTTTAAGCCTAGCTTAAAAAACTATTTTAATGTGTGTTCCAAAAGCCTGCTTATGCAGGCTTTTTTTATGGAAAAAATTCCTGTTATCGGTTAGAGTTAGCGCAGTTATGTTAATTTTTTGCTATAGTTTTAAGCTAGGGCTTTATTCGCATAACCAAAATAAAAATAACAAGGATGCCAAAGTGGGTTTAAAAATGGGTTTTACAGCGATGCTGCTGAGTATTTTTTTGTGTGTTTTTACACATCAAAGCTTTGCTGCGCCTAAAAAAATCTATGTTTGGCGAGACGCGAAAGGCGTACTTGTTTTCTCTGATACTCCACAACCCGAAGTTGACGCAGAAGAAATAAAACTTAATAGTAAAGCCATTGAAATGAAATCGGTTGATACTAGTATTTTATATGGCGATAAAAAAAATAAAGCGATTAAGTACACCATCGACATTACAAGCCCTATTCATGAAGAAACAATAAGAGATAATACTGGCTCGATCCATATAAGCGGACGAATAGAACCTCGATTTATTCCTGGGCATAAAGTCCAACTCTATTTAGATGGCGCGAAATACGGGCACCCACAAGCTTCTATCTTATTTGTAATTCGAAATATCGACCGTGGCGAGCATCAACTTCAACTTGGACTTATTGATGACAAAGGCAAGTCGCTCGCCAAAAGCAAAAGCATTACCCTATTCTTACATCGTCGTTCTGTTATATCAGGTTCTTGAATTTTCTAAATACCAATCACTGTAAAAATCTTCTAAAATTCAGCTCTAAAATGACTACGTATTCAGCGCTACTTAAGGTAAATTAAACTGTATTATATTGATACCAATTCCAATAAATATATGACCAATCTAAATATCCTAAATTTATATTTGCTCACTAACTTAATAGAACTGGTATAAAACTAAACCCGCTTAAGTATCGTGTTTTTATTCATCAAAATACTTACGCACTAAATTGGTGCAAACATGTTCTCTAATGATGCAATTAATAATAAAAATATACATTCTTCTGAATTATTACATTCTGCTTGGAAAAATTTAACGACCTCTGTCATTTTGCTCAACCAAGATTTAATCGTCATTTACGCCAATGAAAGTGCAAAAGAGCTATTTGCTTTAGGCGAAAAGCGATTTATAGGACAAGAATTTAACGCCTTATTTAGCCACCATACAATTGATGTATCAAGAATATGCAGCCATACATTAGAGCAAGGTATAGATTGCCATCAACATAGAGCTGACGTGGTTTTTATAGATTCTCGCCATGCAAAAATTGCGTTAAGTTCTCGATTAATTACCGATGATGATCAAAGTCTCATTTTATTAGAGTGTCGTCGATTAGATGAAGAAATAAAACACGATCAAGCGTCGCATCAGATGCATCAACATATTGCAGCGCGTACCTTAATTAGAGGATTAGCCCATGAAATCAAAAACCCTTTAGGTGGTATTCGTGGAGCGGCGCAGTTATTGCAGTATGAAACTTATCAGAGTGAACGTGATGAATGTACCAATCTCATCATAGAGCAAACTGATAGGTTAACAGAATTGGTCGATCGATTATTAGGACCAAATCAATTACTGAAAAAAACAGATTGTAATATTCATCAAACTTTAGAATCTGTTATTAAGTTAGCCATGTTAGAAAATCATAATCATATTAAATTAATCAAAGATTATGATCCGAGTATTCCTGATATCAATATTGATGAAGGAAAAATGCAACAAGTGGTTTTAAATATTGTTCGTAATGCGCAACAGGCCATACTTAGCAATGAAACCCTTAATAGTGAACCAGGTAGAATTCGTATTAAAACACGTATCCGCCATCAAATGCGTGTTCATAACAAATCAATGAAAAACGCATTACAGATACAAATATTAGATAATGGTCCTGGGATAGATCAAAATCTAATAGAAACAATATTTTTTCCTATGGTGACCAATAAAGAAGGCGGTTCAGGCCTAGGGTTATCGATTGCACAAACATTAATTGACCAACACAATGGTTACATAGATTGTGAAAGTTGGCCTGGACATACAGAGTTTAATATATATTTGCCTTTAAGCTTGTAAGCGCATACATATTATAAAAATAATAAACAAATAAATTCCTAGCTACAAAAAGGAAATAAAGATGAAAACAGTTTGGCTCGTTGACGACGATGCATCTATTCGGTTTGTATTAGAAAAAGCATTAACCCGTGCAGGATTTCATGCTGAGAGTTTTTCTAATGCAGAAGATGTTTTACAAGCCTTAGAATATAGTCAGCCTACCGTATTGGTTTCTGATGTGCGCATGCCTGGCATGGATGGTATGACATTATTAGAGGGTATAGTGCAAGATAATCCGGGACTACCTGTGATCATCATGACTGCGCACTCTGATCTAGATTCAGCAGTGCAAGCATTTCAAAAAGGCGCTTTTGAGTACTTAGCAAAACCTTTTGACTTAAATGAAGCAATCGCATTAGTAGAAAGTGCCTATAGGGCAAATAGCCGTATTAAAGTAAAAGTCAAAAAAGAACCTAAAAAAACCCCCGACATCATAGGTGAAGCACCTGCTATGCAAGAAGTTTTTCGTGCTATCGGAAAACTATCAGCATCTAGTATGAGTGTACTTATTAATGGTGAGTCAGGTACAGGTAAAGAGCTCGTCGCTGGAGCATTACATAATCACAGCCCGCGTCGTGAAAAAGAGTTTATCGCTTTAAATATGGCCGCTATTCCTAAAGAGCTGGTTGAGTCAGAGCTTTTTGGTCATGAAAAAGGCGCATTTACAGGTGCCGATAGCGTACGTAAAGGCCGTTTTGAACAAGCTAATGGTGGCACACTGTTTTTAGATGAAATAGGTGATATGCCACTTGATGTGCAAACCCGTTTATTAAGAGTGCTTTCAGATGGTGAATTTTATCGCGTAGGTGGTCATCAAAGCATTAAAGTAGATGTGCGTATTATTGCCGCGACTCATCAAAATTTAGAAGATCTAGTACTAAAAGGGCAATTTAGAGATGATTTATTTCACCGTTTAAATGTTGTTAGATTAAAGCTACCACCATTACGTGAACGCCCTGAAGATATTGAAATATTAGCGCAAACCTTTTTAAGAAAAAGTGCTAAAGACTTAAAAGTTGAATGCAAAGTGCTTAGCCCAGAAGCAAGTAAAAAGCTGCAATCATTTAATTGGCCTGGCAATGTAAGGCAATTAGAAAACTCGTGTCGCTGGCTTACAGTTATGGCGCCTGGGCAGCTTATCGCTATAGATGACCTTCCAGAAGAAATAACCGATGAACAAGCCATCATAGCAAAAGCAAGTTGGTTAGACGAATTTCAAACTTGGCTTGAAAGTGAGTTAAAGCAGGGTAAAGAAAATATTTGGCCACAAATTCAAACACAATTAGAAGAACGCTTAATTAAAAGCGCATTAGCTAATTGTAACGGCCATAAGCAAGATGCAGCCATTAAAATTGGTTGGGGACGCAATACCTTAACGCGAAAATTAAAAGAGCAAAATATTTCTTAAATAAGAGATTAATCCAGCTCTTTAAAATCTACTTCTATATTCCCGATACTTTATATCGGGAATATTTCGTTTAACAGCCAAAGAAATCTGCCATAATGTTAAAACTAGTTAATTTTCCTTGTTTGAACAACCGCCCTTAAAAAGAATATATATACATGAAGCTTATTGAACATATCCCTTTGATAAAACAAATGGAAATCACTAACAGGCTGGGATTTTTTAACAGTTTAAATTTAGCCGAACGACAAATTTTATTAGAATCTTTTTCAAAGCTCTATTTAGTGCAACAAAAGCGTTTTGTATTTAAACAATTCGATAATGATAAAAACCTGTATATTATTTTGAGTGGTAGCTTAACTATGTATCGCCAAAACGACATGGTAGAGCTTGCAACTGTATTACCAGGAGAGTTTGTAGGCGAAGGCGGCTTCATAAACCAAAGTAGTCGCAGCATAAATGCGCGCGCTTTAGAAGACTCCATCTTATTAGCCATCACACCACAATCACTTACTCGATTACCCGCAGTGATCCGAGAAAAAATGAAAGATAAAATCATTTTAGGTATGAGTGAACGCATTGAACAATTAAGCCGGTTATTAGAAAAAAAACAGTCATAACTAAAATCATTTTACTTGTACACTTTTTAACAACTCTTCCACCAGTTGATGATATGCTATATAAAAATAATGGATTATCTTGATGAATAATAAAATTTTAAGTTTAACAATACTGCTATTTTCAACTTGTTTATTAGCTAATGAGCCAAATGGTACTATACAGTTAAAATCTCTAGAGCAAGCTTTTGAAAAAAAACAATATCATAAAATCATTAGTCAAATCGAAGCTAAAAAATCGCCTTCATTTGAAGAGTCATTATTCTTAACTCAGAGCTTATATCGCATCAGAGAATTTGACAATGCCGAAGAAATCATTTCACCTTTATTAAAAAATAATGCTGAACACGCAAAAACGAATTATGTCTACGCTAGCGTTATGGCAGCGCAAGCACAATCATCTATTTTTAGCGCATTAAGCTATGCAGGAAAAGCACTAGATGGATTTAAAAAAGCAGTAGATATTGAACCAAACAATCTAAATTATCTATCTGCGTTAATGCAATTTTATATCAATGCCCCTTCAATCGCAGGAGGTGATATGGAACAAGGACTATTACTAGTAGATAAAATTAATGCCCTTGATAAAAAAGAAGGTTTTTACGCCAAATTTTCCTACTATATGCAAGACGATAACGATACAGCCCTGAAGAAAATAATAGCCGAAGGTCAAAAGCAGTTTCCAAAAGATATCGCTGTTCATACAACGATCGGTCATGCCTATTGGAATGATGAAAAACTGACTAAAGCTCAAGAGTTTTTTATTAAAGCCAGCAAATTACCGCTCCAAAAAAATGCTAAAACCAATAAAATAGAGCAATATGAAATAGACAATCATTTAGAGTCACTCTATTACACAGGTCGAATAGCCAATGAAACAAAAGAGCACTTAGATATAGGTATAAAGGCACTTAAAGATTACATTGAACAAGTCAACAACCCTAAGGATGAGCGTTATCAATGGGCACATTTTCGTTTAGCTCAGCTATATAAATTTAACCAACAACAAGATGAAGCTGAAACTTTATTTAAATGGGCATATAACAATGCCACCGATAAGAAATTAAAAAAGAAAGCTAAAAAACAACTATAATTTAGAATAATGAGTAGGAGGCAACAAAATGAATTTGCACTTAATAAAACCAGTGATTTTAATAAGCGCCTTTATGATTTCAGGTTGCCTTAGCACATCGCCATCTCATATTCGAAATACCAAAATTAATAACTGTTTAATGCATGTGAGTGCACTAGAAGATAGCGCTATTCCACCAGACAATTCAGATATTAAAAATTGCCTCGCATTAAATGAGGTTGATAAAGCGATAGAGTTAGATACTAAAGAAAATGCATTAACTGAAACTGCACTTGAATTGCTGATTACTGTAATCAGCAACCATTAAACATTTAATTTTACCTTTCATCACTGGCGAACATTTAAAGTGTAAAAATTTCTCTATTATTCAGTTATCAAATAACTGGAACTAAACAGAGAAACTTATGAAAAACTTACATATATTATTAGCAGCAAGTGCACTCATTGGCTTAAGCGGCTGTGAAGTGACAGTAGATACACAATACCCTGATTATACCGTTGAGGCACAACCAGAATTAGTCTGGGAGCTAAATAAAGAAACAGGCTTGATCGAACAAAAAGAAGATATGAGTTATAAAATCATAGTAAAAGAAAAAGAATATCAACTACCGGACTTTGAATCATAAAATATAAAAGTCATTTAGATTAGTTTATAAATGACTTTTTATACGCCTCTAGAAACAAATTAGCGACGGCGTTTACGATTATTATCAATTACAAAATCACGCCACGCTTCAAGCATATCTAAAAAATCTTCAAAACCACAACCAGCAGATAAACCATTTTCATCAAGCTCTAATGCATCATCTTCATAAATAGATAAATCATGCTCTTGCTGATGCAGTGCATTCGCTTCAATTAAGGCTTCATAACGGTTTAGCTTTAAACTGATTTCTTTTCCTAAAACAAACTGTTCAGTAATTTTTGCAGCTTCAATTTCAGACATAAAATCAAAGACTTTTTGTAACTCGTCTAAATCAGTGCCAAACTCTTCCATTAACCAACGGCCAACAATGCGATGCTCATGAGAGAATTCAACTTGAAATCCTTTGCCAACAACATCTAAATCAGGATCTCTAATAAATTCATATTCCATGTAACCACCTATCATATTGCTTGCGTTTAAGAGTCGCGCATTATACACAAATATCATTTTTTGTATTTATTATCTATGCCAACCTCAGCTTTAACGGCATAATGCCCGCATATTTATAAGGTGCATTTATGACAACTTTTTCAATTATTTTTCCATTATTATTTTTAGTGTCTACAGGTTTTTTTGCCACGCACTTTAAAGTTTTTAATAAAGATCAAATAGGTGGGATCAGTAAATTTATCTTTAATTTATGCATTCCTGTTTTCTTATTTTTAAATATGTATAAAGCCCCTTTAAAAACAAGCTTAAATACCGATGCTTTAATTGTTTTTTATATTCCTGTTTTAACCATTTTTGCATTGGGTTTTATTTTAAATAAATACATAGCACAGAAAAATAATTCAAATTTTAGCGCATCTGCAACCTACGCTTTATGTAGCAGCTATTCCAATACTGTATTGGTTGGTTTGCCTATCATCATGTCAGCCATTGGCGCACACGTTATGGGCAGTGTGTTTTTCATTATTACCTTTCACAGTGCTTTATTGTTTACCCTTACTTTTTTATTGAGCCAAATTAACAATCAAAACAGTCGCTTTAATTGGCGAGGTTTCTTTAAAAACGTACTATTTAACCCTGTCGTTTCAAGTATTTCTTTAGGTTTAATTTTTAACGCCTTAAAAATTGAAATTCCGACACAATTAAATAGCGCACTTGAATTATTATCACAACCTGCATTAACAGGGGCATTATTTGTGTTAGGTGCAAATTTAAGTTTTTATAAGGTAAGTAAAGACTGGCAAATGAGCGCGCTAGCGAGTGCTTTAAAGCTAATATTATTGCCGGCTCTGGTTTATGGATTAGGAAAATACGTTGTAGTATTAGATGAAGAATTACTCGCTGTGACAGTATTGTTAAGTGCGTCCCCTCTCGGTGTTAACGCCTACTTGATTGCAGTGCAGCTAAAGCAGTATCAATCCACTTTAGCCAGCACCGTTGTATTGTCAACGGTACTGTCACTGATCAGCTTTAGTTTTTGGTTAAGTGTATTACTTTAGGTGAGGTAAAATCAGTTAGTGTCTACGATTATCAAATTTAGCCGCATCTATGATTGCCCATAAATGTGCGATACCACCTATGATTGCTGGCACTACTAAAAACCATAATGCGTATCCACCAAATACAACAATTGCAAAAATTAAAGCCGACATAATACGACCTTGTACTAACTGGCCTAAACCTGGGAAAAAAACATTACAAATTGCAGCAATTACGTTACCGCCTGAACCTTGCTCTGACATAAATAGTCCTCTTTTACTTCTAAACTCAGATATCAATAGTTTAAATCATAAATTGATAATACGTTGATATCAAATAGTTACTTGTATAATGAATAATACAAGGGTCATGCCAAAATTAATTTCTATTATTTATCAGTAACATAATTAAACTTAGGTTTTTTTCGCTATATTAAATTCGCTAAAACCACTAAAACTTGGTTAAAAGTTTATTAGTCATTTATTACAACTCTATTTCGCTTATCCTTAGCATTATAAAGCGCTTTGTCGGCTAATATATAGGCCTGTTCTGGTGATATTTGATTATTTGAGTGAATAATTTGCGCACCAATAGAAATCGTTAACCATTCGCATACAGTGCTATCTGCATGTGAAATATGTAATGCCTCAACTTCCTTTCTAATATTGTTTAAAAATATCCCACTATCTTCTTTATTAGTCTCAGAAAATAGTAACGCAAACTCCTCACCACCAATTCTAAAAGCGTAATCGTTAGGTCTATGCATCGCCGTTTTGAGTGTATGAGCAACCTTAGTTAATGCAACATCTCCATTTGGATGGCCATATAAGTCATTATATTTTTTAAAGAAATCGATATCTATAATAGCCAATGTTAAATTATAACTTTGTCGCCGAGCAAGCTTCATTTCTCTTGTTATAATCTCACCATAACGCCTCCTATTGAGTAATGTTGTAAGCTGATCTTCTATTGATAATTTTTTATTTGTCACATCTGTTAATATATTAGTGAAACCGATTAAATTATAATTCTCATCATTATTAGGGATAATTGAAGAACTCGCCCAACTAATATGCTTATCAACTTGATGTTGTATTTCACCCCGCCAACGCTTACCTGTTTTGATAACTTGAAAAATTGCTGATTCTTGTTCAGTTGCATCAACTGAGTTATCAAAGAAGTGACTAGGTTGCCCTATTAAATCTTTTTGCGTACAGCCTAAAAATCGACAAAGCGCATTGCTCGCATCTATTATATTTGCATCTAAATCTAAGGTTGCAATCATAATATGCTGATCTATTAAATGATTTTTATGGGCTTTTTCTTTTTGCACTTTAATTAGGTTACGCCATAAATATACTAAAAACCCGGTTACTAATGAAATAACTAAAAAAGATAAAGCAATGCTACCAATTAATGCAAACCGTTCTTTTTTCTGCGCTCTCACATGTAAAGCCTCGGCTTTTTCAAATGCAAATTTAACAAACTTATCCACCTGAATGTTTAATTTCCCCACATGCTTAGCGCCCTTATCTAAAGTGATTTTTGAAGCTGCTTGAATATTATTTTGCTGAATTAATTGAATAACCTCATCCCTAATAGGTTTCCAATTAATAAATAATCGATAAGCACTATTAATATCAGATTTATCACCTAAATAACGTTCGAATATAATATCAAAATTTTTCTGGGCTAAGTGCTCGTGAGAACTCACCTGCTTAACTGCATAATTTAACTCTTTATTATTTTTTGCCAAGACAACATCTTTCATATGCCGATGCATAGAAACAAGGTGGAAATTAATGCTTTTAGCTGCATTAGAAACAGAAAATGGATGCTGATAAAGCTGATCCATATCTTTAGTGATACTAGCAAGCTGTATAATGGATGTAGAAGATAACCCTACAACAAGCAGTACAATAGAAATAAAACCGATAGCAATACGTTTATGATCAAACATACGTAACCTCTGCTATAAAACAATGAAATCAATCCAAATTGATACAGAAATAACTTCCTTGCCGATATGTAAAGTTTAATTCAAGCGCAATATTTCATATTGTTTTATATCAAGCTTGTGTTTACTATCGGCACGTAAAAGTCAATTTTCAATTACCTTAACTACTCAAAATTTTCATTGGTAAACTTAATATCGGATTATCTGAATCTGCAAAGTTAACGATTACCCATATATGCCCAACTGCGACTAATAAAAACCACACAGTTGAAAATATTTGCCCATATTTATCTAAAGGCACTAAGTGTGAGTAATGGCGTTGTCGCCATTCAAAAATCACCTCTATTGAGCCGATAAATAAGAAGAATACCAATAGCACTAAACCAAATGTATAAGCAACCCAAGCGCCTAGAGCGATGCCTGACATACACACAGATAATCCAATCCAAGAGCGCATCGAAAAACTAATGCTCTTAAGAACATGACCACCGTCTAATGGCAATATAGGTAAAAGGTTAAATAAATTGAGTAAGGCGCTGATCACTGCCGCACCTGCAAATAACTCCAAGTCTGTAGCGTAATACAAAATTAAACACGCAAACGACATCAATAAACCAAAACAGGGTCCCATGATTGAAATTACTACGTCTTGCCATCGGGTATTTATTTTATCGTCTGAAACCGCTAAACCGCCTACAAAAGGAATTAAATATATGCCCTTAGTTTTAATGCCAAAATATTTCATGGCTCTCACATGACCATATTCATGTGCCACTAAACACGCCACTAACACTAAAGCAAATTCAATTGAAAATAACCAAGCATAACCCGCAACTGAAGCGCCCGCTAATACCGCTTTGATAACTTTTGCACTTTTAAGTAATTTAAAACCTAATGCAGCTAGGCCTAACCAACCTGTTTTGCGTTCTGATTTAGCTAAGTGACCAGTATCGGGTAATTGAAAATCACCTGAAACTTGCTGTTTTTGATCTATCCATAATTGATAATCAACGGTTTGATCTTGTGCTTGTAGGTTAAGGCTGATTTCTACTTTTTCTTTATTTTGTTGCAGCTGAAATCTATGCACAACCTCAGTGACACGATTACCAGCCAAATTAACTTGGCTTACCAGTTGATCTGCCCAATAAAGGCTTTGCAAGCCGGATTCATCCATTTCAAGTTTCAGTTCTTGATCAAAAAGCGTGATGTTTAACAACTTTAGTTACTCGCTAAATCATTTATATAAAGTTGCTATTTTACCTGACTTAACTGTAATAAGTGATTAATTTTATGATTACAGACTTGATATACACATATCGCCGTTACCATTAAAAATAATAACCCAGTGAATTCTAATAACAATAAAATACCAAACAACCAATAAAACGCAGGATAAAGTATGGTAAATACTAATGATAATCCAGAAAAAATATGAAGTATGAATAATAAATTTGCAGGTTTTTTATTTAAAAAACCATGCATATTAGGTAATAAACTCATAGCATCAAAGTTCATTAAACATTTTTGCTGTAAATGGGTGTAACTTAAAAAAGGAATAATTTTAAGCAACATCCCTTGAATAATAGATATCACATAAAAATAAATAAAAATCGCTGCCATTAATAGTGTTTGCTTATGGTTTAAAGTCCCTGAAAAAACATATTCTGACAATATAAAAAAGATCAACAACACAAACATGCTAACTGATGCTAACTGCCAATATTTAATTGTCGTATCTGGTATTTTTCGCTTTCGATTATGAATCACATATAAAACGCTGATTGAATAAAGACTATTAATTATTAATAAAGAAACAATCAATGTTGTTGTGTACTCTCTCAGTAAAATCATCAGCAATATCAAACTGAGAATAACGATAGGAATGTATTTTGAAATCATTTTGTTGAATTGTGGAGCAACATGAAACATCGGAATAATTTGAAAGCTCACTGCAATAATTAATAATCCGCCCCAACCTAATCCCCCCCATAAAGCATGCAAATTAGTAAAAAACTTATCGCCTTTAAAAAAGCCAAACAATAATCCTATACCTAATAAAACCGTAACAAATAAAGCAAATACAGCTAACCTAATACCATTTATAACCACGCCTTGGCTCAGTTTTTTGCTTAATACCCAACTAATCGCAATTAAATAAGTGGTAAAACTCAAACCTAAAAGTAAAACCGATAACACTTTAATTAATTCACTAGGCCAAACAAAACCTAACATTAAACAGCTAGTGCCCAGTACATGACCAACAAAACTGATATTAGCGACTAACCTTACTTTAGGAAAACCGATTCCACCCACTACGGGAAATACTTGAAATAACGCCCCCATCATCACACTCGCCATAAAACCTAAGGTGAGGCCATGAGTAATCGTTAACATGGCAGGATGCCATCGACTAAACCAAATTTCAGGTCCTAAATATAAAATAAATATAGCGATCAAAATTAAAAATACGGGTGCGATTAAAAAATAGCGAAAAGGAATATTAATGGGTGGCAATGCATCAAACGATAAACCTGACATGTTCATAAGCGTTCTGATTTAAACTGATTTTAAATTTTGAAAATATGCTTTGAAGTGAGCGCTGTCAGACTCTTTAAATATGAAAATATGGCAACTTTTAAACTCTCCTTTATTCGATGGTAACATTTGGCAAAAATGCCCCCAGCCAGCCTTTGATAATTTTTGATATAAAGGGAATGGCTCCCTACTATGTATCACTTTCAAACACTGCAAAGGTGCTAAGTTTGATAATGATGTCAGTATTTCTGTCATAGGTTCAGGAGGCTGTAATTCGCTCACATCAATTGTGATTAATTTCATTTTGACTCTTTCTAACTGCTATTTAATAGGTTTAGCTCGGCACAGGCTCACAATGCGATTTTAATTGACTCAATACACCCAGCTCTATTGGAATATGTTGCTGACTCATAGGGTAAAGCATCATTTCTTCTTTCATATTATGCTGCTGCATTAAAACCATTAATGTTTCAGATAAACCTAAAAATGCATCTTTATCTTGAGTACTTAATGCTTTATTTATATCTTGTACTAATGCACGCATTTGCTCATGTTCACTTCGCATCACCTGAGTTGGCCCTGCAGTTATCCCTGTTGCTTGCTCAAATTGTGGAAATAAAATTGTTTCTTCAGCTTCTAAATGCAAATCTAGTTCTGTTGTAAATAACTGCCATTTTACATCAGCTAACGGCCAATCCGATTTAGCTACAGCAGACTCCGCTTCTGCAAAAACATCATCACATTCTCTATGTTTTACTGTCATATAATCAGGAATAGAACTCATGTTATTAACTCCATTATTTCAATAAACAAATAATAGACCTTTGAATTTTTATAACTTTGACCTGAAATAATAAAATCAAAAAAATAATTTTAAATTCTATAACCTTTCCTGCAATTCAGCTCCATAAACCTCAGAAAAAATCAACTTTAGCCCTTGTTTTAATTCATGTTCTTCCATTGATGCAAAACCAACTCTAATAAAATTAAAAGCACTATTTTCCTGTTTGTTATTTTTATGATTTAAATCAAACTCTAACTGCGTTTGTAGATAAACCTGCTTAGCATAGAGTTTTTCTTTTAATCCAAAAATAGATTTTCCCATATCAAGCCAAATAGCCATACCACCATCTGGATTTTTAAACTTAATAGGTAAACCTAAGTTTTGATAATGATTTAAAATATTGACCGTGATATCTCTGCGTTTTTGATAAATACGTGTCATACGACGTAAATGACATTCAAAACCGCCCTCTTTCATCCACCTTGAAACAGTTTGCTGGATCAGCACATTATTTTTGTGGTTCATCAAAGTTTTGTATTCAGCTAAGGCCTGTATTAAATCCTGATTTGCCGCCACATAACCAATTCGTGCACTGCCAAACATTAATTTTGAAAATGTAGATATATATATCACTAAACCTAAAGGGTCATCAGCAGCCATAGGCGCGATAGGTTGGCATTTATAATGAAACTCATGATCGTAATCATCTTCAACAATCGCCACGCTATATTTAGCCGCTAACTGATATATTTTCATACGTCGCTCAGCATCTAGAGTCACAGTTGTTGGGTACTGATGTAGCGGCGTTAAATAAAGTAATTTAATTGAATTTGTTTTTAGTTGCATCTCTAGATGCTCAGGAATAATACCTTTTTCATCTTGATTGATTGGAATTAACTGAGCACCTGAACTTTTAAATGCCGCCCAAGCTGGCGGGTAACCTAATTGCTCTACCGCCACTTTCTCACCGGCTTGCAACAATAACTGCGATACCATATACAAAGCTTCTTGAGAACCATTACAAATCATGATTTCTTTATCAGTGATAGAACGCATTCTACGCAAATAAGTAGACACCTGATTAATTAATTCAGGCAAACCTCTGCTATCACCATAGCTCAAATCATCAAATTGTGGCCTTTGACAAGATTGAGAGAAATATCCTCTAAATTCATCGAACGGAAATAGTCTTAAATCAGGCTGACCACCAGCAAAGTTATATTTAAACTCAGAGGCTTTAATCGGATTTTGCATTATGCCTTTACGAACAAACTGCCATTTAAATTGTGTTTGTTTAGTATCAACTTTATTGATATTTTGACTCGATTGAATTGGCAAAGAAGCCACCACCGTATAACCAGACCTTTGTTTTGCCTCCACCCAACCTTCAGCAACTAATTCAGCAAAAGCCGCCATGATTGTGTGCCTATTGGTATTTAACTGCTCTGCGAGTTTACGTGCTGAAGGTAAAGCCTCAGCGGGTGCAACCTGTCCTTGCTTAATAGCCTGTCGGATCGCATCAGCTATCACAACATATTTAGCTTTTGAGCTGGACTCTAAATTAAGTGAAAGCGCCTTCAAACTGGTATACCTAATAGTTTAATTCTGGTTATAGAGTTTATACCAGAAAAACTCATAATAGAAATAGATGCTTACTTAGATGGCTCAAATGTCTAGCAACACATAAATGAACTCAATAAGAAACCGTCATTCCCGAATTGTTTTATCGGGGATCTTTAGGAGAAGATAATGCTTAAACCACAAATACTACAAAGCCAATTAATTAAGTTAGTGCCTATGAATATGGGCCATTTAGACGCTTACCGCGCAGCAGGTAATTTCCCAGAGGTATGGCAGCATATGCCAATGAATCGTTGTGAAACAATAGAAATTGCTACGGCTTGGATGAAAGAAGCCATAAATGAAATGGCACACGGTGAACAAATAGCATTCGTTACTGTTAATAAAAAAAATAATCAAGTGATTGGCTCAACTAGACTATTTAGATTAAACGATAAAGATAAATCCCTTGAAATTGGTCATACGTTTATTACGCCTGAATTCCAACGAAGCTACGTCAATTCACACGCAAAATTTTTAATGCTGCAATACGCATTTGAAACTTTAAATATGGTAAGAGTCGAGATTTGCACTAACGAAACAAATCAACAATCTCGTAACGCAATTAGTCGAATTGGCGGTCATTTTGAAGGCATATTAAGAAAACACCGAAGATCACCCAATGGCGATTACCGTAATACTGCCATGTTTAGCATCACAGATGATGAATGGCCAAAAGTAAAAGAGAAGTTATTAAAAACAGCAAAACAAAAACAAGAATTTGAATATTAATGTTAGACATTCCTAAAGGAAATAATTATGTATCCGCCTAAGCATTATCAAACAAATTCAGAAGACAAAATAGAACAAGTGAAGTTAATTGAATTAGTAACCAATAATCCATTAGCTACTTTAATTATCAATAAAGAGAGGGAATTACCACATGTAAGTCATATCCCTTTTCACTTTGATGACAACCAAACATCATTAGTTGGTCATACAAGTAATCAACACCCTTTAGCTAAAAGATTAAAACAAAACCAAGTTGAAGATATCATTTTGATATTTCATGGAGAACAAGGTTATATTTCACCTAATTATAGTGAAGGGCAACCTGTGCCAACTTGGAATTACAGCAAAGTACAAATAATAGGCAAGGCTAAAATAATAACCGATAGCAATGAAAAATATAAACAAATGGATATCACCACACAGTACTTTGAGAAAGAACAAACTGAACCTTGGTTATTAGATTCAGCACCTAGCAAAGCGATTGAACAAATGCTGAAAGCAATTACCATTTTTAAAGTATCAATCGATGAAATAAACGGGCAATTTAAGCTGAGTCAAAACAAATCTACAGCTGTTAAACAACAAATTTCAAATCAACTGAAATTAAAGGGTAATAAAAAGCTAGCAGAGCAAATGATTGATTAAATTAGTATTAATTTCCTTCCTTTGCCTAGGGGCTAATAATTTATTGAGAAATGGTATTAATAACTCATGAAATCATCAACATAAAAGTGTATATTGCATGCAATTAGAGGTGTAATAGTAGTTTAAGAAGTAATTACATGAAAATTAAAAATAACCTAGGTTTCACAATAATTGAGCTGATTATTGTCATTGTTATTTTAGGCATTTTATCCGTCACTGCCCTACCAAAGTTTTTGAATATGGGCCAAGATGCCCACGATGCCAGGGCAAAAGCGATATTCGCAAGCTTTAGCTCTGCAGTGAGTATGTACCATGGTTGCTGGCAAGTAAAAGGCGGCTCAGGTTACATGCAAGATCTTAACTGTTACGGTGATGGCGATTTAGACTCTAGCTATACAGGTTTTCCTTTAGGTATAACGACAGAATCAGCTAAACAAGGAAAAGACTTAAAAGGCTCATATTGCAAAGATGTATGGAGTGGATTATTAGCAGGCGATGATTTTGTTCTAGAAAATCATTCAGGCGCATCTAGTTTTGGTAATAATACAGATATTATTTATTGGTACACTGAAATATCACTCTCTGATACAGCACACTGCTATTTTAACTATATATCAGATAATCGGCAGAAAGGCGCAGAAAACTGGCAACTAAAATACTTTCCAGCGACTGGAGTTACCCAAGTGGTTAGAGCAACATTAACTTAATTAAAATGTGCGTTGTGCTATAAAACTCTTAATCCTTGCAACTTATCAACGATTTAAAGCTCAGTATTAATCAGTAAACCCAAATTTAAAAACAATATATTTACACTCATTTACATATTTATTTCATTTAACTTGTTAACTACGATATCATCCGTACTTATGTACGATAAAAAACGTACTTAAAAATATAATCACCAAAGGAAATGGATAAATGAAAACATCAAAAAAAGCACTTTCACTGATCACACTCTTAACTTGTTTTGCACTGACAGCTTGCTCATCAACAACAGAATCAAATAATTTAACAGCAGAGCAAGAAGCCAAGCCTAAAAAGAAGAAAACTTGCATTGCAGGTGAAAGAACCGGTTCTCGATTAGCTAAAAGGTGTTAATACACACATCCCCAGTAACACAAAATGCTTATTGATATATCCCCCAATAAGCATTTTTATTTCTTAAACCTCTTATTCACTGCTTTTTAAAGCATGAACCGCTGGTCGATTAATTAAAGATCTTAAAGGCATGTAACAGGCTAAAAAGGTGATCAAAGAAATTAAACTTAATGTCACTAGCGCTTGAGGTAATAACTGCCAGTTAATGTAACTTGCTAAAGCAGAACTGAAACTAATAGTCATTCCAAGTAAAAGTAAAATACCCACAATTAAACCCATAATCACTGAAAAGCTGTTATCTTTTAAAATCATGACAATTAAATCTTTTCGTTTAGCCCCAATAGCCATACGAGTACCTATTTCAAAACGACGAATTTGCGTGCTGTAACTCATTACACCATAAAGCCCTAAGCTTGCTAAAAAGAAAGTTAAACTAGCTAAAATAGCGGTAGTAATTGCAGTAGCCTTTTGAGTGAATAGCCCCGTGCTTTGGGTTTGTTCTAATGATTCATATTTTTCAATTACCATAGACTTATGGCTTTGCTGAATGACTTCAACTAACTGTTCTCGCGATAGACTTTGCTTTGGCTTAAATTTAATTAACATACTGCGTTGTGGTGCACTACTTGGGCCATAAACTCGAAATGGTTGATCAACTTGATTAGGCTGTTTGATATTTTTAACCACGCCTTTTATGGTATAAACCTGATCGTTGCCCGGATTGACATTTATGCCAACCGCACTACCATTTGGTGCTAAGTAATTTGCTAATGCCTCATTAATAATCCATACGTTATTACCATCTTTCATGTCTGCTTTTGAGAAGTTTTCACCATCAATTAATGGTTGATCTAATAAACTAAAATAATCATCTGCAATGCTTTTGATAAATATGGTGTAACGTTCTTTACGTACTAAATCATTAATTGGCCATTGCCAAAATCGGCTTAAAGGTGAACTTGAATGGCTTAATGATTCAACTTCTGGACGCGCAGCTATTTGCGCTTGTATATCGGTCATTATTGGCCCAAAAGCTTCATATTCTGGCCATTCCATGCCCGAATAAATTAAATTTAAATAAGACAAATTATTCGTTTTAAACCCTACATCTTCATTTAAAGAATCAAGTGAATGTTTAAATATATTAGTATTAACAAATATTAAAGCTGCTGCAATAGCCACTTGTGTGATCACTAATACTTGTCGTGTTTTTTTAGAGACCTGTGCACTATTGCCTTTGCCACTGGATTGCAAACTCTGATTTAAAGCTTTATAACGAATTGTTTTAGCACTTACTTTGGCAAAAAAATAAGCCAAGATCATCACAATCACAATTGCAGATATAAAAGAAAAACCATTTAATGTTAGTTCTGCCACACGAGGTAAAACATCGCTTAAATAATGTTGTAGAATATAAAACCCTAAAACAGCAATCACTAGCGCCAAGCCAATTGATAGCAACATCAAAATCCCCGACTCCACTAATGACGCATTGAACAATTGCTTTTTATTAGCGCCCATTGCAGCTCGAATGGCCATACTATGCTGTTGTTGTGCGATACGAGATATAAATAAGTTAGCAATATTCGCACTGGCGATTATTACTAAACCAAATACACCTGCAATCAGGAAGTAGATTATTTTATGACTATCACCTAGCACTAAACTATTAAAACTATGCAGCTTCATTTGCAAAGTCCAATCATTTAAAAATGTCACACCACCAACATTATCTCGCCAAATTTGATTTTCTGCGGGCGTAATTTCCTGTTCAATTTGTGGAATGGTTTGCTCTGAATCTAACTTACCTACAAATGCTGCTAATGGTATGATATTACCCCATCGCTCTGTCATCTCAGAGTCTAAGTTATAATCCCACGGTAACCATATTTGTGTTTTAAGCCCTCTTTGATGAATTTCTGGTTCTACAAAATCTTCAGAAACCACACCTACAATCGAAAAAGTTACACCACTGAATTCTATTTTTTGCGATAGAATATCCGCATCACGATTAAATTCATTTTGCCAAGTATCATAGCTAATAACTGCAACTGGATTATGGGTATCAAGTTCCTCAGTTTGCTCAAATTGGCGACCTTGAGCCATAGGTACATCTAACATAGTGAACCACTGCGGCGTGACATAACCCATTTTTAAACTAGGCTGTTTAGCAGAGCTAGTTAAAATATTATCATCATAATGAATTAGCGCAGCTTCACTAAAATGCGTTTGGTTTTTATAAAAATGAATAAGCCCAGGATAAGTAAAATAATCATTATCTACTTGGCCATTTTGCATTATCTGACTTTGTATTACTCTATATAGTTTTTCTTGTTCAGGATAAGGCAAAGGCTTCATTAACATCACATATGCAAGTGTTAAAACACATAAAAGTGCGCCTAAAGTTAAACCCATAGTTGTGGTAACGCTGACAATAAAACCCGGTGTTTTTTTTAGGCTTTGCCAAGCTTGCTTAATTAAATACTTAAGATGATTCATAAAAAACTCTTTTCCTTGAAATCAATAAAATCAAATATTGAAAATACTTACTCATAGCCTTAAACACATGAAAAGCGAATGATTGATTTAAGTTCTATACGGCTAGTAGCGTGTATCTGGGTACTATAGCTTACAATTCAGTGCTAGCTTTTGATCTATTGCGTATTATTGTGTGCACCGTTCACAAAAACAGATTATTGCTTTTACTGATAAAAAATTGATTCATAACGATAATTCTCTATTTAAAAAAACCTATATGCATTCGGCATATAGGCTTTTATCATATGGTGGTTAGTCACTTCCGCGAAGTGAATGAATTGCAGGACGATTGATAAAAGGACGTAATGGCCAATAACAAGCAAATAAAGAAATTAAACTTATTAGACTTATTGTGATGATAAATACGGTCAGTAACATTAGGTTTATATAATCAGCTAACGCTTCTGAGAAGCCTAAATATAGACCTGCTAAAACGAATATACTCAATATCATGCCTAAAATAACTGACGATAGGTTATCGTTTATAATTAACCCGATTAAGTCAGAACGTTTTGCACCAATAGCTAATCGCGTGCCGATTTCAAAACGTCGCATTTGCGTGCTGTAACTCAAAATACCGTACAGACCAATCGCAGCTAAAAAGAAAGTAATGACAGCTAAAACAGCACTGGTAATCGCCGTAGTATATTGGGTAAATAATAATTGTGATTTTTGGGCATCTAATGATTCTAATTCAAAAATATTATACTGACTGGTAACACTTGTCAGTACCGATACAACTTGCTCTCTCGTGATCACAGTGTCAGGTTTTAATTTTATTATCATCGAGTTTTCAGCTAAAGATGTAGGTACATAAGCTCTTAATATCTCTTCTTCAGTGTCGCCAGGTATATGTACCGATTTTACGATACCTATCACCTTAGTATTATCATTGCCACCAAAACTCAGTTGTTTACCTATTGCACTTTCAGTAGGTGAAATTCTATTTGCAAAAGCTTCATTGACTATCGCAACGCGATTTTCATCTTTCACATCTGCCGCAGTAAATAAATCTCCCTCAATTAGAGTTTGACCTATCATATTAAAATAATTTTGATCGATATGTTTTGCTTCAGGTGTAAAACGTTCATTAGTAGCTACAACAGTGGTTGCCCAAAGGTTAAAGCCATTTAAAGGTGAGCTTGCTTGAACAACTTGCTCAACTTGAGGTAATGCTGTTAACTTTTCACGCACTTCATTCATCAACTGCTTACGCATATCACGCTCAGGTCGTGTCGCTCCGGCACTTGAGAAAGTGGTATACATTAAGTTATCTGTATGAAAACCAATATCTTGATTAATCGTATTTACTGAGTCTTTAAACAAGCTGATATTTACAAATACTAAACTTGTCACTACAGCAACTTGACTGATAATTAAGAGTTTACGAATATTCTTAGATACTTGAATACCAGTCCCTTTACCACTCGATTGCAATGTTAAATTAAGCGCGCGATAGTTAATCATTCGGCTACTTAAGCCTGCGAAAAATAATGCAAATAACAAGCTAATCATAATGGCAGAAGTTAATGTCACCCAATTAATCATCAATTCATCAACTCTTGGCAAGCGTTGAGATAAAAACTCCTGCATCACAAAAAATCCCACGGTGGCAATCACTAACGCAATTACCACAGAGAAAAACATTAACAAACCTGTTTCTGCAAATATGGTTTTAAATAGCTTACCTTTGGTTGCACCGACTGCTGCGTGAATTGATAATTGACGCTGTTGCTCTGCTGTGCGAGATATAAACAAGTTTGAGATATTAGCACAAGCAATTAATACTAAACCAATAACACCCGCTAATAGTAGATAAACGGTATTAGTACTATCACCTAAGATTTGCTTTTTAAATGGTACGGCTTCCATATTTATTTTCCAGCCATTAAAAAACTCTACTCCAGCGACTTTTTCTCGCCATGTATCGTGTATCAAAGGAGTTAATGTTTGAGATATTTGCTCTAAAGATGCGCCTGAAGAAATTTTGCCAATAAATTTTTGGCTTGAGCTAATATTACCCCAATTATCTCTTCCACTTTCATTCATGCCATTGTAATCCCAAGGTAAAATTACTTGAGATTTTAAGCCTGTTGTTGATAAAGCAGGTTCAATAAATGATGGGTTTAACACTCCGACTACATTAAAACTGACACCTTTAAATGTGACTTTTTTATTTAAAATATCAGAGTCTGAGCCAAACTCATTCAGCCAGGTATCATAAGTTAATATCGCTACAGGATTATTTGTATCTAGCGCTTCAGTTGCTTCAAATTCACGGCCTATATGTACACTTGCATCTAACAAAGAAAACCATTGAGGCGTCACATACAAGGTATTTAATGTTGGCTGAGAATCAACAGACGTTAATACATCTTGGTCGAAGTAAATCAACGCACTTTTGTCATAAACGGTCTGGTTTTTATATAAATGAATTAAACCAGGGTAAGTAAATGAAGAAGCATTAGTCTCACCTTTGCTATCACCAATATGATGCACAACAAGATGCAAGTTATCTTGATCTGGGTAAGGTAATGGTTTAGCAATTAGCACATACGCTAAAGTTAAAATACAGAGTAAAGCACCTAAAGTAGTGCCCATAGTGGCAAGTACCGTAGCTACAAAACCGGGATTCTTTTTCAAGCTCACCCAAGCTTGTTTTTGTTGATAGATAAATTGACTCATACAGCCGCCTTTAACTCTGGAGTGGTTAAAATTGAACCATCAAGTAATTTAAGTTGCGTGCGTGCCATATCTGCATAACGCGGATCATGGGTTACCATACAAATCGTTGTGCCATTTTCATTTAGCTTTTCAAGTACATCCATTACTTGGTCGCCACTTTTAGAATCTAAGTTACCTGTCGGCTCATCCACTAGCAAGATTGCAGGGTTTGCCACTAATGCACGTGCAATTGCAATACGTTGCTGCTGACCACCTGATAACTGATTAGGCTTATGACTTACACGGTGTGACATAGCAACGAGCTCTAAACATTCATTGACACGTTTTTTGATTGCTTCATCAGGTAACTTGTCTTTGCTATAACGTAAAGGCAATGCCACATTATCAAATACAGAAAGCTCATCAATTAAGTTAAATGATTGGAATATAAAACCAATCTTGCTATTTCTAATTTCTGCTGCTTCATCTAAAGATAAATCAGTTACATTAATGCCTTCGATGTAAAACTCACCACCTGAAGGCATATCTAACAAACCTAAAATTGATAATAATGTTGATTTACCACAACCTGACGGGCCAGAGATAGAGACATAATCTCCTGCATTGATTTCTAAGTCGATACTTCTTAGCGCGTGTGTTTCTAGTTCTTGTGTTTCAAAGATTTTAGAAATATTCGTCATTTTTATTTTTGTATTTATATTTGCTGTTGCTTGGCTCATGTTTCTATTCCTTTTATTGATTAATTACAGGCCTGTATTTATTTCACAGAGAGCCCGCTAAAATAATTTGGTTATTAATAGTTTATGGTTAATGTATCTGAGCTGGTTTTTAAATTAGATAAGTCAGAAATAATGAATTCATCATTCGGTTTAGCACCCGATGTCACTTCAATAAATCGACCTGCTTGACGGCCTAGTTTCACTTTGTGTAACTGTGCGTCTTTTCCATTTTCATCTAGACGATATAAACTAACTTGTGTGCTTGATTTTGCATTTGCAGGGCGCTTTATATAAGTCACTTGCTTTAATGTTTCAGCGATCACAACCCCATCAACATTAAGTTGTGGTCTTGCGCTAGCTGGTAGATTTTGTGGTAAAGATACTTCAATATTTACTGTATTATTTTCAACAATCGGGTCTATACGAGCAACTTTTCCTTCGATTTTGTCTCTACGTGTATCTATGATCACACGCTGACCAATTTCAATCTGTTGCGCTTGACTTTGCGGTACACGAATTAATGCAATTAAATCTGTAACGCTTCCAATTAGCGCGATTTCTTGACCTGCCGCTAAGCTTTGTCCTAACTCCACTGATAAACGCTGTAACACACCATCAAAGCCAGCTGTTACTGTTAGTCTATCTAATCGTGCTTGCGCTATATTTAGCTGACCTTGCTGCTGTTTAATACGTTCTTGCTGGATGTTAACGGCTTCGGCGTGTACTAAAGTGAGTTGCGCCATACGCTGCTTTAATATTTCAATGCGTTTCTCAAGCTGCTTTTCATTTAATACTGTTTGTTGAAAAGTCAGCTTGGTCACGATACCTTTTTTCACTAACTGTTCTTCAGCAATGCGTTTTAAAGTAGCGGTTTCAAAACTTGCTGTAATTTGCGCTAAAGTAGCACTTTCATTTAAAGTTTCACGTTGATTATTTAGTTTAAGTTGACGTAAATTTGCAGTTGTTTGTGCTAATTCCTGCTGCGCATTATCGACTAACTGCTGAAGCTCTGGATTTTCAAGTCTCACAATCACACTATCAGCTTTTACGCTTGCGCCAGGCTTTAAAATAATTTCCTTTACCGTTGCGCGGGTTAATGTAGTGATCAGCTGCTGCTTATCTGACTTTAAGCTACCATAACCTTCAATGCTCACCTCTAAATCGCCTTTATGTACTTTTTCTACCAAAATATCATTACGTTCAACAGAAATTGAACCAACTGATTGGTTTGCCCAAAGCGCTAAAAAAACAAGGCTAGTAAAAATAGCTAATGCAATTTGATACTTAGAATTTAGTAGCGGGTTACTTTTCTTTTTTGTTTTTACGACATCCATTTATTTTCGCTCTCGGTAATATTTTCATACCTAGATATAACAAGGATTGTGCCAAAGTTATTTTATATTTAATTACAATAACTTAGAGTTCAAGCTATATATTATGGACTATAACCAGTCCGATACCGGACTCGCTAAGTCCAGTATCGAAAAGTTTTTAAGGAAGTTATTTTATTGGGAGGTTGATTGAAACAGTAACGCCTGCATCTGTATTGTTAGCAAGCTCAATACTGCCTTCATGCTGCTCTATAATATTTCTACAGAAACTTAACCCTATGCCTTGACCTGCTTGTTTAGTGGTAAATAAGGGCACAAATAAATTTTCTAAATTAGCAAAACCATGTCCATTATCAATTACCTGTATAAGATGTTGCCCTTTTATTTCACTGATTGAGAGCGTTATTTTATCAGCCCCAGCTTCATTGGCATTTTTAATTAAGTTGATAAGCACTTGCTCTAAAAAAGCCTGATCTGCCCAGAGACACTCTACCGCCACAGAGATAGTTAATTCAAAACTAGTAAATAAGCCCTTTAATCTTTCTATAAGCTTATTTACGCTGATCTTCTGAGAATTTAAATTGAGTTTTTGCGAAAGTGATGAATAACGACTGATAAAGTCTTGCAGATGATGGCAACGCTCAGCTATTACAGCTAAAGCTTTTTGATCTCTAGATGATTCTGTTCGAGAAGATAAGCTCTCAGCTAAAGAGGATACGGGTGTCAGTGAATTTCGAATTTCATGACCCATTACTCTTATAATCTGCTGCCATGCATTTTGTTGACTTGAACGTAATGCTGATCCAATATTCGTAAATACCAACAATAAATTAGCTTCAGAGTTATCAATAAACTCACTTTGACTTATTTGCCATTGCTGATTTGTAGCAGCGGCACTGGTTTCAAATTGCCAACTATCATCTTGCTTAACTAAACCTAATAACTTAGGTGAACCATGACGGTACATTTGCCAAGGTTGATCAAATAACAAGGTAAATGCACCATTAGCATAAGTTAATTGATTTTTTTGATTAAAGACCAAAATCGGCGTATTTAACTGATCTATTAGTTGATAAACCAAAAAGGCATGTTGATCATACCGTGACTTTTGAGTGAGTAATTGCTCACTTAAAACTTTAAGCTCCTGATGAAAACCACCCACTTGGCCTTTACTAAATTCAGGTTTTGCATATTGATTATAGTCTTCCATTCGCACGGCTTCTATTTGCAATAAACCTCTTTCAAATGCCGCCATTATTCGATACATAAATCTATAAGCACTGAAACCTAAAACAAGTAACAGCAAACCTGACACTATGACGATATCCCACGTAGCCCAATGATGTTCAGTTAAAATATAACTAAACAAGCCAACAACCAATATCAAAAAAGCGGCTAATCTACGAATAATATAGCTTTCTAATGACTTACTTTTTAGGAAATTCATGCTCATACTTTTCCAAGCGGCGATATAAAGATGATTTTGTTAAACCTAATAATTTTGCAGCTTGTGGCACACTTGAATTGGTAATACCGAGCGCTTGTTTAATGAGTTTTATTTCTGCTTTTTCTAAAGTCATCAATGGTAAAGTTTGCTCTCCTTTACTCGCTGATAGAGGTAGTTCATTTGCTGTAAGTTTTAAATCACTTGCCGCAACTTGAGGATCTGCAATAAACAATAATACCGCACGCTCCATTAGATGACTTAGTTCACGAATATTTCCTGGCCATCTATATTCTAATAATGCTTGTTGTGCGCAATCGCTTAGCGCGGGCTGAGCTTTATTATATTTAGTTGCATAATGTTCAATAAAATACTCAGCTAAAGGCACAATATCATCAAGCCTTTCATTTAATGAAGGCACTCTAAATTCTAACGTATTTAAACGATAAAACAGATCTTCTCGAAAACGTTCTTCTGATATTAACTTTTCGAAATTACCGTTTGAGGCACTGATAATGCGAATATTGGTTTGCTCTGTTTGACTTGAACCTAATACCTCATACTCACCAGACTCTACCACTCTTAATAATTTAGCTTGTTGAGACATTGGGATATTTGCAATTTCATCTAAAAATAACGTACCTTGCTTAGCTAATTCAAAACGCCCTATCCGACTAGATTTAGCGTCGGTAAACGCGCCCTTTTTATGGCCAAACATTTCACTTTCAAATAATGATTCTGAAATCGCACCCATATTAACACCAATAAAGGGTCCAGATTGGCGGGAAGATAAATCATGAACTTTTCTGGCTAATTGGCTTTTACCTGTGCCATTATCACCAGTCAGTAAAATAGCGACATCTGTTGTTGCGACACTTTGAATTTGCATCATTAATTGCTGCATACAAGCGGAACGCCAAACATACTCATCTTGCTTTATTGGCTCCAACCTTTGCTGTAACTTTTGATTTTGTACTTTTAAACCAGCCATAGAAAGCTGATGCTCTATGATTTGCAATAACCGTTGGTTTTTCCAAGGTTTTTCAATAAAGTCACCAGCACCTAGTTGCATTGCCTTAACGGCTAAAGCCACATTTGACCAAGCAGTCATAGCAACAGCCGGAATATTTAATTCTGATTTTTGGATCCAAGCTAATAATTCTAAGCCCTCTTCACCTGATGTGGTATCGAGTGAGTAATTCATATCAAGTAGGATCAAATCTATTTTATTGTTTTGAATTAACTCTTTTGCTTGATAGGGGCTATCTGCTTCTAATACTTGATACCCATTATCTTCTAAAACAAAACTTGCACTGAGTCGTATCTCTGGACGATCATCAACAACTAAAATATATGTTTGACGCATTATTAACCTAACTAGATAAACAGCTTATAAGGCTTACTTTATCATTAGTTAAGTTATTAATCAGAACAATTATTGATGAAATATAGAAATGGAAGAGAGTTAGTATCTTGTGTTTTTTATTTTTTTTGTAACGAGATAGCATCATTTATACTGACTGGTGGCGCTAAATAATAACCTTGTATCACACTATTTGGTGCTATTTTTTGTGCCTGTATTACTTGCTGATAAGACTCTACACCAGAAAATACAATTCGGGTATTTAGGTTTTTAGACAATGGTTTAATTAATATTTGATTATTAGGACTTAAATTAATCTCATCATCTGAACGGCCTAAAACGCTAAACTTAACTTCATCAATAAGTAAGGGTAACCCTTTTAGTGACTTTAAATCGCCATGATACCCATCTATTGCTAATTGAAAGCCATATGCTTTAAATTTACATAACAGCTCAATCGCCTCTACCGATGAAGAGAAATATGCTTCATTTGAGAATTCTAAAGTAAAATTATTGGGCTTTAAATTGCCTTTACTGACAAATTCGGTTAATAAATAAAACAAGTCGTATTTTTCAATACTATAAAGGGAAAGGTTAATAGATAATCGGTAACTTTCAAAGGCCGGAAGTAATTCAGCTAATCGTTTAAAAAATACATTACTGAATACCTCCATCATAGTAAATTTTTCAATTGCTTTAATCACAGTCAATGTATCTAAACGAATACCTTTATGCTGAAATCTGACTAAGCATTCAAAGCCCCATAAAACCTCTGTTTTGGCAATGTATTGCGGCTGAAACTCAATGGAAAGTGCATCTCTGCGATTTAACAATTCTATAATGAACTTCAGATCTAATAAACGTTCAGAAAAAGTATCTATATTAAGACTAAAGATACTATTAAAATCATGTAATTTAACTGGTTTTTTTAAGGTCGCAAGCAAATCACAAGGTATAAAGTTAGGTGCTTTTTCATCATCTTCAAGCATTAATACAACCTGACCTTTAAAACCTAAACCCAGTAACCAACTGGCTAAGTCAATATCTTCAAAATCGGATAGCGATAATATAAATAAATTAAATGAATGCTCTTCATCACTTAGCTTAGCTTGAACTTCCTCAGTTGATTGGCATACATCTATATGACCAGCCCATAAATATTGAATACACTTATGTGCAGTTGAACGACTTTTATCATCACTATCTAATAATATGACACTTTGGATTTGCGAAGTTAATTCCATATAACTTTAACCTATAACTTTTAGATACACCTCTTATATGGATAGCATAAATTAAATTGTTTTCCAGTTTATGAGCTTTTATTTACGATTAAATCCATAACCTCTATTTGAAACTCAGAAAAAACTTTAATACCATTTCTTTCCAGTAGTTCAGCCGTTAGGCCCATACCCGATATTTTTCTGTTTTGATGTGAACCATCATAAATTTCATTACGGCCACAAGAAGGGCTCCCCTCCTTTAATATGGCAAATTTAATCTTGTTTTTTAAACATAAAGATAAGGCTTTTTGCGCACCTAATAAGAAAGCGTCTGTGACATCAATTGAATCAATTGTTAATACTCTTCCCGAATGGCTTATTTCAGCAGCAGGTCTAGGCGTAGGCAAACCACCAGCAACTTCAGGACAAAATGAAACTATGCGACCTTGAGATTGCCATTTATCAAGTATTTGATGTGAAACCCCTTTACTTTTACCATCGTAACGTACCGGCTCACCTAATAAACAACTAGAAACTAAAACTTTAAACATTATCGATTCCACCAATTATCCAAATAAAAAGCCCCGCTAATGCGAGGCTTATTATTATATTTTTAATTCACTTACTTTTTAGTTAAGTAAGTAATTAAGTCATTCATCGTTTCAGCTGAGCTAACACCCGATTTTTTACCTAAGATTAATTTATATTTACCATTTACAATAAAAGTAGGTACGCTATTTAAGCCGCCTTTATTTTGAAAATACGCTTGGTCTTTTTTCATTTTTGAAGTCATAGTACGAACAGAAAAACTTTTATATAACTTATCAAATTTAGCACCATCAACACCTTGCGCTACAAAAATATCTTTTATGTCTGCTACGCTATTAAACTTATTACGCTTTGTATGGTAATGACTAAACAAAGCACCAATAATTTTATCTTTTTGCGGTAAAGTTCCCGCTGTTGCCAATGCTTGCGATAACATTTGCTGATTTTCTTTAGTACGACCACCCATAAAATCTACATGGCTTTTTTTAAATTTAATGTCTTTACCTAACATAGGCTTTAAATCAGCTAATAAAGGTTCAAAGTTATTACATGCTGGACAGTAAAAAGAGAAAAACTCTTTAACTTCTGGTTTTGTTGAAGCACGATCGGATACTACCTCATAATGCACACCTTCTTTATATTGAGCAGGACCGGCAGCATTAGCCATAATCGGTAAAAATAAAGATACCAATGCAGCTTTAATTATTGTTTTCATTTATTACTCCAAAATCTAAAAATTTTATTTCTATTTATTTAATAAGAATGTGATTAAAGAATCTAATTCAGCTTGGCTTTTAAGCTTATTCACATTGATTTTATATTTACCATTTACGATAAATGTTGGCACACCGGTTAATGCCCCCATTTTTGAATATTTATTTTGCGCTTCAACCATTTTCTTTTCGCCTAGAATAACCGGCATGCTAGATAATAGAGAATCAAAATCTTCTTTAGAGACACCATTTAAAGCCAGCAAGTTTCTCACATCTTTCATATTTGAAAAAGTAGCGCGTTGGCGATGAATATAGTTGAAAATGGCATCTGATACTTGATGTTCTTTTGCTTGTTGTTTAGCAATTAAATATGCATAAGATAAATTACTTTGATCAGTAGGTGATTTACCACCTAAAAAATTCACATGGCTTTTTATAAATGGTACGCCTGCCGGTAAACTTATTTCAATGCCTTTTGCAATTGGCTCCATTTTATAACAGTGCCCACAAAAGTATGAAAAGAATTCAGTTACTTGTGGTTTCGCCGTTTTTTCTGTTTGTAATTCGGTATATTGAACACCATTTTGAAACTGTGATGCAAAAGCCATTACAGGCATGCATAAAATTAATAAACCAAGTTTTAGTTTTTTTATCATCATGTTCTCTTTTTCTAAAAATTAGGTAATAAAGCAAGCGGTGGCTCTTGTAGCGCTGAAAATTGCTCTTTTAGTGCTAATATTTGCTGCTCCCAGTATTTGTCCTCTGCAAACCATGAAAAGTTCCGTGGAAATGCAGGATCTTGCCAGCGTTTAGCCAACCAACCCATATAATGTATCATGCGCATGGCTCTTAATGGTTCAATTAAGGACAATTCATTATGATCAAATTCACAAAATTCTTCATAAGCGCCAATCATAGTATCTAACTGCAATACTTGCTCTTGCCTATCACCACTTAACATCATCCATAAATCTTGAATTGCAGGCCCCATACGACTGTCATCTAAATCGACAAACATTAAACCTTGCTGTGTCATCAGAATATTGCCTGCATGGCAATCACCATGCAAGCGAATTGCGTTAGTTGTATGATATCTATTTGTAACGAGCTCAATAACTTGATCTAATATTGTCATAAAAGCGGTTTCTAATGAGCGCGATATTAACCCGCTATCTAACAAATGCTGTTTTGCATCTAGTAGATATTCTTGTGTATTTATTTCACGCCTGTGCTCAAAAGGTTTTGCTTTTGCCGTTTGATGTAGTCGACCGATAAACCGACCTAAAACTTCCAGTTGATCTAAGTTATCAACTTCAAATATACGACCACCTACACTCGGAAATAGTGTAAATAAATATCCTTTATATTCAAATAAGCTCTTACCATCACGCTTTAAGGGCGCAACAGCAGGTACTTCAGCATCAGCTAACTCAAAGGTGAAGTCATGTTCTTCTTGAATCTCATCACTATTCCACCTTTGCGGGCGGTAGAATTTGACAACATACCTTAAACCATCATCCCCCTTAAACTGGTATACACGATTTTCAAAACTATTAAGCGGTAATAACCCTGATTCAGGGTATATTCCGATACTTTCAATCGCATCCAAAATAAAATCGGGTGTTAGATCGGCAAAGCTAAATTGATTCATTATTTCACTTTTAATTTAATATAAACAAAAGGCATTAATAATTAATGCCTTTTTTTATTTAGTAATAAATATGATTTTAAGATAATGCCATAAAATGACTTTAATATCTCAGAACCTTTGATATGTTAACTCAATCCATATTATCGACCTTTAAAGAAGTTACTCTTTTGCGATAACGTTACATCCGGCTCAGCACTGTCAGTAACAACAAAACTAAATTCCGTCACAGGCTTTTTCAAATCATACGGGTCTATCGCAATTGAAAGCGGTAAACTATAAGACTCGCCAGCTTTGATGTTAATCTCATTTTTACCAATATAGTTAAAATGAGATAAACCCGTGACATCAATTTTATAATGTTTATCAATTTGAGATTTATTTAATATTTTTAAGGTATAAGTATTTTCAACTAACCCTTCATTGCTCATTCTAAACAATTGATTTCGATCGCGAATGATATCTAAATCCATCGGTATACGTGTGAAAATATCAACAGCTAAAATCGCTGTCATTACAATTAAGGCTATTGAATAACCTATCAACTTAGGTCTGATTGCTTTGGTTTTATTGTCAGTTTTTAAATTACGCTCTGTAGTATAGGAAATCAGTTTTTTGGGATAGTTCATTTTCTCCATCACCCCGTCACACGCATCAACACATGCACCACAGTTAATGCATTCGTATTGCAGGCCATTACGGATATCTATCCCTGTCGGGCACACCTGTACACACAAGTTACAATCAATACAATCACCTAAACCGAGTGCTTTGTGATCCTGTTTACGCCCTCTAGGGCCTCGTCCTTCACCACGTTTAGCGTCATAACTTACTGTAAAGGTATCTTGATCAAACATCGCTGATTGAAAACGAGAATATGGACATATATGCAAACACATAATTTCACGCATCCAACCTGCATTACCATATGTACATATTGTAAAAACTAAAATACTCCAATACGAATAGTAATCCGCATCAAATATAAAGAAATCAATAAATAACGTTCTTATAGGAGTGAAATAACCCACAAAGGTCATTGCGGTAAGCAGTGATACCAAAATCCAGCCTAAATGCTTGCCCGATTTTCGCCAGAACTTTTCAAAATCCAACTCTCTTTGATCTAATTTTTTACGCTGATTTGCAGTGCCTTCAAATTTTTCTTCAAACCAAATAAAAATAAAAGTCCAAACAGTTTGCGGACACATGAAACCACACCAAACCCGACCATAAAATGTCGTCACCAGGAACAATGCAAAAGCTGAGACCATTAAAATCCAAGCTAAAATGGTTAAATCTTGTGGCCAAAGGGTCACGCCAAAAATATTATATTTTTGTTCTATCAAGTCAAAAAGTACAGCTTGCTGACCATTAAAATTAAGCCAAGGCAATAATAAAAAAGCCAACATGGCAATAATATTAAGTCGCTGCCTTAGAACTTGATAAAGCCCCTTAACCGCACGCACATAAATTCTATTTCTTGGATTAAATCGGTCAAATTTGTCGGGATCGGGTTTATGTATTTTTACATCAACCGGAATATTTTTGACTTTGATTTTCTTTTCCATTGAAGTTCCTCAACACCAGCTGGACGACTACTTACAGTATACTTGCTATTTACCGGTACATTTTATTACACTAATGGCCTTAATGTTGTGAAATAAATCAAATATCTGATTATTTTTAAAAGAATTATATAAACTTATGAAAAATTTCTTCTTATTAGTCATTTTAATACTCGCTTTCTTTTCTATTGACCACAAAATAATAAAAGAACCTAGAGAAGAGTTTTTTGGTTTCATTACTGATTTTTTAAGCGGTTCAATGAAAACGACAAAAGACTCAGCAGCAAAAACAGCAAATGACCGTATCAAACATAAACTCCAGCTGACATCAGCACAAAGTACTTATGTAGATACGCATACAAAAACAAATACAAAGCTTAGGGCATTTAATACACGATTTTGCGTAAATAATGATTTAAATTTATATTTTCAAGGCAATGATTTACGTCAAGTCTGTCAAATAATAGAACAACAAGTTAAAATAATCGCTAATTAGCAAGGTTAAGTATGGATTTTTCAAATTTAAATAAGCAATCATCACAATCTTTTCATAAACAAAAAAACCTACTTAAACAATTAATGAAAGGTCAATTGGTAAACTGCCCTCACTGTAAACAAGCTATCAAATTATATTTACCTGAAGATAAAGTCAAACCTGGGGCTCGCTGCGCTAAAGGCTGTACAGATATAGACTTAGAATTTGCATAACATTTAAGCCAACTTAAATCAGTTAAGTCACTTTAGATAAATTGTTGTCTAAATCACTGCTAAGATATACCTCATAACTAAATGCTATACAGACGCTAACTTTAGCGTCTGTCCTTGAAAAGACTCAATTTAAGCTAAAAAACACTCTCTTTATAACATTTTGATATATTAAACCTGTTTTTATTATTTTTTTATTCGTTAAAGCCCACTTATGCTACTTAGCAATTAAGTAAAGTTGGTTTGGGATTAAATAATGTTGAATAGTACATCAAGCATATCAGGTGAAGTATTCATGGTCGGTGCAGGTCCAGGTGATCCTGAGCTACTCACTCTAAAAGCTTTAAAGTCCATGCAGCAATCCGATGTTGTTGTTTATGACTATTTAGTTTCACAAGACATTATGGCATTAATCCCAAATACAGTTGAGCTGATTTGTGTTGGTAAACGCTTAGGCAATCACAGTGTTCCTCAAGAACAAACAAACCAAATTTTAGTTGATTTGGCGCTTTCTGGTAAAACTGTTTGTCGATTAAAAGGCGGCGACCCATTTATTTATGGTCGTGGTGGTGAAGAAGCTCAGCTACTTGCACAAAACAATATTAAGTTTCAAATAGTACCAGGCATTACAGCCGCTGCGGGCTGTGCTGCTTATGCAGGCATACCTTTAACACATAGAGATCATTCTCAAGCGATAGTATTTGTTACTGGGCACTGTCAAAAAGACGGTAAAGATTTAAATTGGTCTTCTTTAGCTAAAAAGAATCAAACTTTAGCTGTTTATATGGGTGTGATAAAATCGCCTTATATTCAAGCTAAACTTATAGAGCATGGTCGTGAAGAAACAACACCTATTGCCATTGTTGAAAATGGCACAAGACACAATCAACGGGTGATCACGGGCACTTTATCTGAACTTGCGGCTCTAATAGAAAAAGAAGCTGTTCAATCACCTGCATTATTAATTATTGGTGAAGTCGCACAATTGCATGAGCAATTAGACTGGTTTAACAAACCTAATTTAGAACAACTGAATAACTCACTTTTAGTCGCTTAGACTGAAGTTTAAAATTTTATAATTTTTTGTAAAAGGCTCAAAATCATGGCTTTAACACATCTTCAGCAACTAGAAGCTGAAAGTATTCAAATATTCCGAGAGGTCGCTGCTGAGTTTGAAAACCCAGTAATGCTTTACTCTATCGGTAAAGATTCATCTGTTTTATTGCATTTAGCACGTAAAGCATTTTATCCAGGTAAAATTCCATTCCCTTTACTTCATGTTGATACCAACTGGAAGTTTAAAGAAATGATTGAATTTCGTGACAGAATCGCCGAAGAATACGACTTTGACTTATTAGTGCATAAAAACCCTGATGGTTTAGATATGGAAATAAGCCCTTTTACACATGGTTCAAGTAAACATACTGATATCATGAAAACCCAAGGCTTAAAACAAGCGCTAAATAAATATGGTTTTGATGCTGCTTTTGGCGGCGCACGTCGTGATGAAGAAAAATCTCGCGCTAAAGAACGTGTTTATTCATTCCGTGATAAAAACCATCGTTGGGACCCTAAAAATCAACGCCCTGAGTTATGGGATAACTACAACGGTCAAATAAATCAAGGCGAAAGCATCCGTGTATTCCCTTTATCAAACTGGACTGAACTTGATATTTGGCAATATATTCATCAAGAAAATATCGATATTGTTTCTTTATACTTATCACAAGAACGCCCAGTTGTTGAAAGAGATGGCATGCTGGTCATGGTTGATGATGAGCGTATGCCACTTGAAGAAGGTGAAGTACCACAAATGAAGTCTATTCGTTTCAGAACGTTAGGCTGTTACCCATTAACGGGTGCTGTTGAATCTGATGCAGACACTTTACCAGGCATTATAGAAGAAATGTTGCTATGTACTTCATCAGAGCGTGAAGGGCGTGCAATTGATAAAGATTCAGCTGGTTCAATGGAAAAGAAAAAACGTGAGGGGTATTTTTAAATGACTGATTTAATGTCAGCAACAGTGAATGAAGTAAAAGAATTAGGTATTGATACCTACCTTGAGACTCATCAAAATAAAAGCCTATTACGTATGCTTACATGTGGTAGCGTAGATGATGGTAAATCAACTTTAATCGGTCGCTTATTACATGATAGCCACCAAATTTATGAAGACCAACTAGCTGCACTTCATTCTGATAATGAAAAAGTAGGTAATGCCGGCGAAGAGCTTGATTTAGCGTTATTAGTTGATGGCTTACAAGCTGAACGAGAACAAGGCATCACAATTGATGTTGCTTATCGTTATTTTTCGACTAAAAAACGTAAATTTATCATTGCTGATACTCCAGGCCATGAACAATATACACGTAACATGGTAACTGGTGCTTCAACGAGTGATGTTGCCATTATTTTGGTTGATGCCCGTTACGGTGTGCAAGTACAAACTAAACGTCATAGCTTTATTTGTGATTCTTTAGGCATTAAACAATTTATTGTTGCAATCAATAAAATGGATATTGTTGATTTTGATGAAACTGTATATAACAAAATCAAAGCTGATTACATTAAATTTGCAGAGCAGTTAAATATTGATGAATCACATATTAAGTTTATCCCGATTTCAGCACTTAAAGGTGATAACGTTGTAAATGTATCAACTCAAACACCTTATTACACTGATAAACCGCTATTAGAGCTTTTAGAAGATTCTCCTGCGGCAGGTGCAAATATTGATTTTGAAGCGCGCTTCCCGGTGCAATATGTTATTCGCCCTAATTTAAACTTTAGAGGTTTTCAAGGCACTTTAACTTCAGGTGAAATAAAAGTAGGCGATGCAGTAAAAGCATTACCATCAGGAAAAGTATCAAGCATTAAAGAAATTGTTACTTTTACTGGTAATTTAGACCAAGCAGAAGCGGGTCAAGCAGTAACGCTTACGCTAAATGATGAGATTGATATCAGCCGTGGTGATGTAATTGTATCAGCAAGTTCGACAGCGACTGTAAGTAATAAGCTGCAAGCTAAAATCGTTTGGATGCACGATGAACCTTTAGTATTAGGTAAAGAATATAATATTAAACTTGCGAGCAAAAAGACGACTGTTAAAGTGACTAAAATCGATCATACAATCGATGTTAATACACTAGAGCAAGGTCAAGCAGACAGCTTACAATTAAATGAAATTGCCATTGTGACTTTAGATTTATCGGAAGAAGTCTTAGCTGATATCTATAGCAACAATAAAGAAACAGGTTCATTTATTTTAATTGATAGATTATCAAATCTAACAATTGCAGCAGGTATGATTGAACAAGTCTTAACAACTGAAAAAAATGAAACTAATTTCAGTGAATTTGAACTTGAATTTAACTCTTTAGTTCGCAAGCACTTCCCACATTGGCAAGCACTTGATATAACTAAACTGTAATCGTTACGCCTTGAAGGTGCGGTTTTAACCTGACCTTCTTAAGCTCGACTGTAGGCTGAGTTTCAGCCGCGCTAGAGCAAAGACCAATCTAAAAATCTAGCCTTATCTGAAAGTTCAGATAAGGCTTATTCATTAAACGCCAAATGTGGCAAAAATAGAACTGCATGGCTGTTCTATAAGGTAAAAGATGGACTACTCGCAGTTAACATTAACCGGCATCATGGTTATATTAGTACTTTGCTTATTTGGTACTAAAATTAAACCTGCCTGGTTATTTGCTTCTGCTATCGGCACTAGCTATTTGGCAGGCATTATCGGCTTAGAAAATATGCTCATTAACTTTGCCAACCCGTCTCTTATTACATTAGTATTACTTGTGCTCATTAGCATCGGTATCGAAAAAACATCATTAGTACGTAAGTTATCAAATTCATTAGCCAAAGGTAGCTTATCGCAATCGGTGACAAAACTTGGTTTATCTACCGCTTTTTTATCTTCTTTTACCAACAATACCGCAGTTGTTGCAACACTTATCACCGCAGTTAAAGAAAACCCAACACATGCGCCTTCAAAGTTATTATTGCCTTTATCTTATACCGCTATTTTAGGGGGGACTTTAACTTTAATCGGCACTTCTACAAATTTAATTATTAATGGTTTTGCAGTTGATGCAGGGATGAAACCTTTAGGTTTTTTTGACTTCACCTTAGTAGGTATCGGTGTTTTAGCTTCTGGTTTGATTGCCATTTTACTGTTATTAAAACTGCTGCCTGATAACGGCAAAGAGCAAGAAGAAGTTGTGCCATTTTATTTAGAAGGCAAAGTAATGCCAAACTCTAAATTAATAGGTAAAAGCATTGAAGAAAACGGATTAAGAGAATTAAAAGACCTGTTTTTAGCTGAGATATTAAGGGATAACAAACGCCTATGCGCCATTACGCCACAACAAATTATAAAAGAAAATGACATTTTACTTTTTGTGGGCGATATAAAATCAGTACCACTACTCTCTCAGTTTGATGGTCTAAAAGTTGTTCACGATAAAAATGAAATGAACATAGAGCACTTAGTTGAAGTGGTTGTAAGTCATGGTGCCTCTTTTATAGGTAAAACATTAAAAGAAGCTAAATTTAGAGAGCAATTTAGTGCTGCTGTTATCGCTGTTCGTCGTGGTCACGATAGATTACAAGGTGGCTTAGGTAAAGTAGAACTACAAGCGGGTGATGCACTTATCCTTGCGCCAAGTCCTGCATTTTATGAAAGTCATAACCTTAAACGAGAATTTGTTTATATTTCAGGTCTTGATTTAAAAACTTATATAAACGACAAAAAATCTCATGCTGTATTTACCAGCTTTTTAACTGTACTCGCTTTAGGTATTTCAGGTGTAGTACCTTTAGTTAAAGGCTTAATGGTTTTATTGATTGCATATTTACTGACTGGAATAATTAAACCAAGCGAAATAAAGCGACGCTTCCCTGTAGAGTTATTAGTTATTGTAGGCAGCGCAATAGGCCTTGCCAAACTGATGATAAGTACAGGTTTAGCACATGAAATATCAAGCGTATTATCTATTTTACTTGGCGATTGGGGACCATACGGCGCTTTTATCGCAATTTTCATTCTCACTTTAATATGTACAGAATTAATTACTAATAACGCCGCAGCAGCACTTGCTTTTCCGATTGCTTATTCATTAGCATTAGATTTTGGTGTAAGCCCGTTACCTTATGTGATGGCCGTTGCTTTTGGTGCTTCCGCTAGTTTTATATCACCCTATGGTTATCAAACAAACCTGATGGTATATAGCGCTGGAAATTACAAATTAAAAGATTATATCGCCATGGGCTTACCGCTTTCTGTTGTTTACTCTGCGACAGCGTTGATCCTTATTCCTCTGGTTTTCCCTTTTTAAACCATTTTTAGACACTGTATCCTAGGTAACATGTATGAAAGATGAAAATGTAATTTGGCACCAACACGCCATTTCAAAACAAGACAGAGCTGAACAAAAAAAACATAAACCTTGCGTACTTTGGTTTACCGGATTATCAGGCTCAGGAAAAAGCACGGTAGCAGGCGCTTTAGAACATGCGTTAAATGAATTAAACGTACATACGTACTTATTAGATGGTGACAATGTGCGTCATGGTTTATGTAAAGACTTAAGCTTTACCGATGAAGATCGCCAAGAAAATATACGCCGAGTAGGTGAAGTCGCTAAATTAATGGTTGATGCAGGATTAGTGGTATTAAGTGCATTTATCTCTCCTTTTTCTGCCGAAAGAAAGCTTGTACGTGAACTTGTCGGTGAAGGCGAATTTGTTGAAGTATTTTTAGATACACCAATAGATATATGTGAAACGAGAGATCCTAAAGGTTTATATCTAAAAGCCCGAGCAGGCGAAATTAAAAACTTTACGGGTATCGATTCTGATTATGAAAAACCAACATCAGCTGAAATAACTTTAAATACAGGTGAGAACTCAATTTCAGAATCTGTTGAGCAGCTAATTACTTACTTAAAAGCCAATGGAGTAATTTCATAATGACGCAATCAAATACTTTAGAAGCGTTATTAACAATAGCCAGAGATGCAGGCAAAGCAGCTATGGTTATTTATGATAAAGACTTCAATATTGAATACAAAGATGACAAAAGCCCAGTAACCGATGCAGACTTAGCAGCGCATAAGGTCATTGTAGCGGGTTTAAAATCTTTAAGCCCTAACACACCAATATTGAGTGAAGAAAGCGCAGAGATAAGCTGGGAAGAACGTCAGAAGTGGAATGAGTACTGGCTAGTAGATCCAATAGATGGCACTAAAGAGTTTATTAAAAAAAATGGTGAGTTCACTGTCAATATCGCTCTGATCCGTGCTGGTAAACCCGTATTAGCCGTAGTCGAAGCACCTGCATTGGGTTTTTCTTATTTAGCTGAAGAAAATATTGGCTCATTTAAAGATGATGGTAAATCAAGAACACAGCTCAAGGTAGAACGAAAGCAAGCGACAGGAACAATTCGCGTAGTTGGTAGCCGCTCTCATCCATCACCAGAGCTTGCAGAATATGTTAAACAATTTGATGCCGTAGAAATGGTGTCAAAAGGCAGCTCGTTAAAGCTGTGTTTAGTGGCAGAAGGAACAGCTGATATCTATCCTAGATTGGGCCTGACAAGTGAGTGGGACACTGGTGCTGGCCATGCTATCGCTGAAATAGCTGGCGCTACAATTACTCAACTAGATGGCAGTCCGCTACTTTATAATACAAAAGAATCTTATTTAAACCCTTTCTTTATTGTTTCATCTTTAAAAAATTAATCCTCTATATTTACAAATAGCGCATTAATTTGCGCTATTCACTTCTCTACTTTTTATCCATATAAACAATCGAAAACTCACAATTTAAAGCAGGTAAACTATGATTGTTCATTTGAGGTTTAAATACTTCCCCTGGTCTTAGCCCTAAATGCGTTTTCATGGTTTCGTGTGACTGTTGATAAGATTGAGATTCAATAGATTCTCCCGTTAAAGTCAGTTTACTATCTACATAACGCCAAAACCCTGATTTCTTATTTAGTTTATCATCTGTATAGGGACGGTTTTCATACTCCAAAACAAACTTTCCTGAATTGCTCAATTGCAAAGTTGCATCAGCGGCTATACAGTTTTGTGTTGTCAAATAAGGCGGTAATTCTGCTTTATTTAATCGATTGGGGTTCTTTAAATACACCCCGATATTATTATCAGAATAATAATGGTTACCTTGCTTAAAGCGATAATGTTCTGCATTTGATAAGCCAAATTCATTTAATACAGATTGAACTTGATTAATTAACTTTTGATCTGAAAAACCGATATTTGTTGCAAGAGACACATCTGAAAATTCTTGTGGGATATTAACTTGAGATTCATACACAGCTAACCCCTGTAACTTAAATGCATTTTTAAAATCTGACACCTGTTTTTTCGTATAACCCTGATTAATAATATATATTTTAGGAGATTGACACCCAAATAATAAAACTAAGAGAATGATTAAGAGTCCTTTCATGATTGTGCCTATATAATTTAAAACCATAAATTACACGCGTAATCAAATTAAAACAAGTTATTTTATAAGCTAAATAAACAAGTTCACGTTATAATTAATCTGTATGTTGATAAATTCTAGAATGAGATAAACCAAAATGTCAGATAACCCTCTTGAAATCGTAGCTGAAGTTGAACTTCAGGAAGAACCAATTGAACTTTGTAATCTTTTGCAAATACTTGACCTAGTTGATAGCGGCGGCCAAGCAAAAACGATGATCAGTGAAGGTTATGTCGGCTTAAATGATGAAGTATGTACACAAAAACGTCGAAAAGTATTTGGTGGTGATGTACTTAATTTTGGTGGCAATTTATACCAAATTTCACTTGCTGAGGATGGTGTAAGTTTAGATTCATTACCAGAAGTCGATTATGATAATGAAGCTTCAACTGAATACCCAAGTGCAGATACAACGGAAGAACCTAAGCTATCAAAAAATGCAAAATCTAAATTACGTAAAAAGAAAAATAAAGCCAAAAATAGCTCAGCGCCTACAGGTCATCGCTCTAAGCTAAATCCAAATCAAGGTAAATCTGAAACAACTGGTCGTAAACCTATATCATTTGGTTAATCAGTGTTTATTTAGCCACTTACCCATAGCTGCCGCAAAGGCAGCTTCATTTGCTGACTTTTCTCCTGGGCAAGGAACAGGTCCTGACGACGGCATGCCTAGTGTCGACATTTGAGAACCAAAAACTTCAACAAAACACTTGCCATCTTGTTTAAAAATAGCCTCTCTAGAACTTCGTACTAATGCTTCTGATTTTATATTCTTTTGATGCGCTTTTGGCACTGCTATCCTGCCAATTTTAGGTTTACCAGTCATACTACTTTTAGAATCAACAAACCTAGTATGCTCTTGAGCCATGATGCTATTTAATTCCGAGTATGGATTCAGCTTCTTAAAGGTTTTGACTTTAATACTTTTACTTTCTTCTGCCTTGTCTTCCATTTTTTGATTGGTTTTTTCTTTATTTGTTACCTGTGATGATTGATTCTTAATAGTTTTTTTAGGTTTTAAGTCCTTCTTTTGCACTACCTCTTTTTTAGTTTTAAGTTGCTTTTTTTCTTTTAAGCTTTGTTCTTTTTGTAATAGGGCTTCCTGCTTCTTATCAGAAACAATATAGGTTTTTAATACATTCTCTTTTTGTATTTTGACTTCTATTTTAGGATTCGCTTTTAACAAACAAAAGACTATTACACTATGTAATCCAAAAGAAATTACAGCTGCACCTCCCCATTTTTTTAATTTCCATTATTACTTTTTATTTTTGCTTATTTTTGAATCTATATAGACGGGTACAAAAGGGAAAGGTTCATTTTTTATTAAATTCTCTGCAACTCCTAATTTCTAAATTTGTACCATCCATTAGAAATCAGTTTACCGTGAATTTAAAAATACTCGTTAACTATATTTTATCCATAAAAAAACCCACTCCGAAGAGTGGGTTTTTAGACTAAAAACTTAGACTAGTATTAAAATACTAATTAAGCTTCAGAAACAACAGAAACTAAAGTCCAAGACTTAGTTTTAGAGATAGGTGCACATTCGCGAATAGTCACGATGTTACCTTCTACACAAGTGTTGTTTTCGTCATGTGCGTGTAACTTAGTTGTACGCTTGATGAATTTACCATAAATTGGGTGTTTCACCTGACGTTCAATAGCAACAACAATAGACTTGTCCATTTTGTTACTAACTACACGGCCTTGAAGAGTACGGATATTTTCGCTCATTATGCGTTTGCCTTCTGGTTGATAACCGTTTTAACACGCGCAATATCGCGACGTACCTTTCTTAGCAAATGTGTTTGTGCTAACTGACCAGTACTAGCTTGCATGCGCATATTGAATTGCTCACGAAGTAGTTCTAGAAGTTCAGTATTTAGCTCTTCTACATTTTTGTCTTTAAGTTCGTTAGCGCTCATTACATCACCGTCCGAGTTACAAATGTTGTCTTGAATGGTAGTTTACAAGCAGCAAGTTCGAAAGCTTCACGTGCAAGCTCTTCAGGAACCCCTTCCATCTCGTAAAGTACGCGGCCTGGTTGGATTTCACAAACCCAATATTCCACACTACCTTTACCTTTACCCATTCGAACTTCAAGCGGCTTGTTTGTGATAGGCTTATCAGGGAACACACGGATCCAGATTTTACCTTGACGCTTAACGTGACGAGTCATCGCTCGACGAGCGGCTTCAATTTGACGTGCAGTCATACGACCACGGCCAACTGCTTTCAAACCGAAAGTACCGAAGCTTACTTTGTTACCGTTTTGTGCAAGACCGCGGTTGCGACCTTTATGCACTTTACGGAATTTTGTACGTTTTGGCTGTAACATTATTCGCTTCCTCTACTTAGCACTTTTACGTGGCTTTTTCGGACCGCGTTTAGATGGCTTTTCAACTTCAGTTTTAAGTGGTAAACCACCTATAACTTCACCTTTAAAGATCCAAACTTTGATACCGATAATACCGTAAGTGGTTGCAGCTTCAGCTGTTGCATAGTCGATATCAGCACGTAAAGTGTGTAGTGGAACACGACCTTCACGGTACCATTCAGAACGAGCAATTTCTGCTCCGCCTAAACGACCACCAACTTGTACTTTGATACCCTTGGCACCAATGCGAATTGCATTTTGTACTGCGCGCTTCATAGCACGACGGAACATAACACGACGCTCAAGTTGAGATGCAATGCTATCAGCAACTAATTGTGCTTCAAGCTCTGGTTTACGAACTTCAGAAATATTAATCTGAGCCGGAACACCAGCAATTTTTGTTACTGCTTTACGTAGCTTTTCTACATCTTCGCCTTTCTTACCGATTACAACACCCGGACGAGCCGTGTGAATTGTAACTCGGATAGATTTAGCTGGACGTTCGATTACGATCTTAGCAAGTGACGCGCTTTTTAGTGCCTTTGTAAGGTACTCACGTACTTGATGATCGCCGAAAAGCATTTCTGGAAATTCTTTAGAATTCGCGAACCAAGTAGAAACCCAAGGTTTCGATATACCTAGGCGAATACCAGTAGGATGAACTTTTTGTCCCATTACTATTACTCCTAGTTATCTGAAACCACAACAGTGATGTGGCTTGAACGCTTAAGGATACGGTCTGCGCGTCCTTTAGCACGTGGCATAATACGCTTCATTGTAGGACCATCGTCCACAAAGATCGTAGCTACACGTAGCTCATCAATGTCAGCACCTTCGTTATGCTCTGCGTTAGCAATAGCAGACTCAAGTACTTTTTTAACTAATACAGCAGCTGATTTGTTGCTGTACGCTAGGATTTCTAGAGCTTGATCTACCGCTAAACCACGGATTTGATCTGCTACTAGACGAGCTTTTTGCGCTGAGCCAGAGGCAAATTTATGTTTAGCTAATGCTTGCATTTTTTAACCCCTTATCTCTTTTTCGCTTTCTTATCTGCAGCATGGCCGCGATAAGTACGAGTTGGCGCAAATTCACCCAGTTTGTGACCGATCATTTCGTCTGTAACAAATACAGGTACGTGCTGGCGACCATTATGGACAGCAATGGTCAATCCGATCATGTTAGGTATGATCATTGAACGACGGCTCCAAGTTTTAATTGGCTTCTTATCACCGCTTTCCAAAGCTTTCTCTACCTTCTTCAGCAAGTGTAGGTCAATAAAAGGACCCTTCTTGAGAGAGCGTGGCATGGCTATTCCTCAATATTACTTAGTACGACGACGTACTATAAATTTATCCGTACGCTTGTTCTTACGCGTTTTAGCACCTTTAGTAGGCTTACCCCATGGAGACACAGGATGACGACCACCAGATGTACGACCTTCACCACCACCGTGTGGGTGATCAACTGGGTTCATGGCAACACCACGAACAGTTGGGCGAACACCGCGCCAGCGACTAGCACCAGCTTTACCTAAAGAACGAAGCATATGTTCAGCGTTACCTACTTCACCTAATGTCGCACGACAATCAGATTCAACTTTACGAACTTCGCCTGAACGAAGACGTAATGTTACATACTGACCATCACGAGCTAGGATTTGTACGTAAGAACCAGCAGAACGTGCAAGTTGTGCACCTTTACCTGGTTTTAACTCAACACAATGTACTGTAGAACCTACAGGCATGTTACGCATTGGTAATGTGTTACCAGGCTTGATTGGTGCATCAACACCAGACTGGATAGCATCACCGGCAGAAACGCCTTTAGGTGCAATGATGTATGAACGCTCACCGTCTGCATATAATACAAGTGCGATGTTTGCGCTACGGTTTGGATCGTATTCTAAACGCTCAACTTTAGCTGGGATGCCATCTTTGTTACGTTTAAAATCAACTACACGGTAATGATGCTTGTGACCACCACCAATGTGACGAACCGTAATACGACCATTGTTATTACGACCACCTGATTTAGATTTCTTCTCTAAAAGTGGTGCGTATGGTTTACCCTTATGTAGCTCAGAGTTTACCACTTTAACTAGGTGACGACGACCCGGAGAAGTTGGTTTACACTTCTGAAGTGCCATAATTCTAACTCCTAAATTACTCGGCGCCGCCGACAAAGTCTAGTTCACTACCTTCTTTAAGAGTAACGTACGCTTTTTTCCAGTCAGAACGACGACCGAAACGAGCACCTGTACGTTTTGTTTTACCCTTAACAAGTAATGTGCGAACACCCGTTACTTCTACTTCAAAAAGTTTTTCAACAGCAGCTTTAACTTCAGCTTTAGTTGCGTCTTTAACTACTTTAAAAACAACAGCGTTGTTTGTTTCAGCGTTAATAGTACTTTTTTCAGAGATGTGCGGGCCTAAAACAACCTTTAATAAACGCTCTTCACGGATCATGCTAATGACTCCTCAAGTTGCTTAACTGCAGCAGCAGTAATAAGAACCTTATCGAAAGCGATTAAGCTTACTGGGTCAATACCAGCAACGTCACGTACGTCAACCTTATAAAGGTTACGAGATGATAAGAATAAGTTCTCATCAACTTCTTCAGTAACGATAAGCACGTCTTTCAGCTCAAGCTCTTTAAGCTTAGCTGCAAGTTGTTTAGTTTTTGGCGCTTCTATGCCAAAGCTTTCAACAACAATTAAACGCTCTTGACGAACTAATTCGCTCAAGATACTACGGATTGCGCCGCGGTACATTTTACGGTTAACTTTTTGGCTGTGATCTTGCGGCTTAGCTGCAAACGTCACACCACCCGAGCGCCAGATTGGGCTACGGATTGTACCAGCACGTGCACGGCCAGTACCTTTTTGATTCCACGGCTTTTTACCACCGCCACTTACTTCAGAACGAGTCTTCTGAGCTTTAGTACCTTGACGAGCACCAGCTGCAAATGCAACTACTACTTGGTGTACTAATGCTTCGTTAAACTCACGTCCAAAAGTAGCATCGGATACTTCAAGAGCGCCTTTAGCGTCTTTCAATACTAATTCCATTACTAAATCTCCAGGACTTATGCTTTAACAGCAGGTTTAACGATAACATCGCCACCGATAGCGCCAGGCACTGCGCCTTTAACTAACAGTAAGTTACGCTCAACGTCAACACGTACAAGTTCAAGGTTTTGAGTCGTTACACGCTCATTACCCATGTGGCCAGACATTTTCTTGCCTTTAAAAACCTTGCCCGGAGACTGGTTTTGACCGATTGAACCATGTGCACGGTGAGCAAGAGAGTTACCGTGAGTTGCGTCTTGCATTGCAAAGTTCCAGCGTTTAATTACGCCAGCATTGCCTTTACCTTTAGACTTACCAGTAACGTCAACTTTGTTTACGTCATTGAATAATTCTACAGTGATTTCTTGAGCAAGAGCGAACTCACCCTCATCACCGTTAAGGCGAAATTCCCACAGACCAAGACCAGCTTCTACGCCAGCTTTAGCAAAGTGACCTGCTTCAGCTTTATTTACGCGACTTGCTTTCTTAGTGCCTGCAGTTACTTGAAGCGCACTATAACCATCAACTTCTTCAGAACGAATCTGAGTGATGCGGTTAGGTGTTGCTTCGATAACCGTTACTGGAACAGATGCACCATCTTCAGTGAAGATACGTGTCATGCCCACTTTACGACCGACTAGACCTAATGCCATTTTCCTAAAACCTCTCTAATCTTCCGATTAACCCAGGCTGATTTGAACATCTACACCAGCTGCAAGATCAAGACGCATTAATGCATCTACAGTCTTATCAGTTGGTTCAACGATGTCTATCAGACGTTTATGGGTGCGGATTTCGTACTGATCACGCGCGTCTTTATTAACGTGCGGTGAAGTTAGTACTGTAAAACGCTCAAAGCGTGTTGGTAGTGGAATAGGACCACGAACCTGAGCGCCAGTGCGCTTCGCTGTTTCCACGATTTCCAAAGTTGATTGGTCAATCAATCTATGGTCAAAAGCTTTCAGGCGAATACGAATGCGTTGACTTGACATTCTTAAACCTCAAATATTAAAAAGAGCATTTAAAAAGAACACAATAGTACGCACTGATACACCTAGAAAACTAGTGTCAGTTGCGTTTATGTTCTTACCGATGAACTCCAAATCGGAGTTCTTGTTTAGTACGACTTGATATCCAAATCAGTACCTATTGATTCCAGTTAGATACTAATCAAGTTAGTACTAATAATTCTGAAAGTTTGCGTATTATAGTGAGATTGATGATAAATGCAACAGTTTTATTAAACTAATTATTCTAACTGCTGCATATATTGAGAAATGGTAGTTAACTTATAATTAAGCTAAATGCTCTCTTGATAAGTATTCTAAGGATTGCATTTCTTGTAAGCGACTAATACAGCGCTTAAATTCAAAATCTAATGTGCCCGTATCGTATAATTGCGTTAGTTCGGCTTCAGCAGAGATAATTAAAGTCACGTTACGTTCATAAAATTCGTCTACTAGTGCAATAAATCTTCTTGCTGCATCATCATTTTGTCTACCCATCACTTTTACATTTGATAATAGTACAGTGTGATAAATTCGGCTTATTTCCATGTAATCCACTTGGCTTCGTGCAGTTTCACATAACTGTGTAAAATCGAACATTACGATACTGTCAGCTTCCATCCGCGTATTAAGCATTCGGCCTTCAATTTCAATTTGCTGATTTTTATGCCCAAGCTCAGGAGATAGCTTTTCGAAATATTCATACAAGTTTTTATCAGCTTGTTCATCTAAGGGGCTATGAAAAATCTCAGCTTGCTCAAGGGTACGTAATCTATAATCAATGCCTGAATCTACATTTACAACAATTGTATTTTCATTTACTAACTTAATCGCAGGCACAAACCGCGCTCTTTGTAACCCGTATTTATACAAGTCATCCGGTACGATATTTGAAGTAGCCACAAGAATAATATCGCGTTTAAATAATTCCTGCATCAAACCACCAAGCAGCATCGCATCGGTAATATCAGAAACAAAAAACTCATCAAAACAAATAATATCGACTTGCGCCTTAAAACTATCCGCTACTTTTTCAAGCGGATTAGCAACATCATTTAATTTTTTTAATTCATCATGAACACGATGCATAAACCTATGAAAGTGAATACGCATTTTGCGCTCACCTGGCAGTGCATCAAAAAAGGTATCAACTAAATAAGTTTTACCTCGACCAACGCCCCCCCAAAAATATAAACCTTTAATATTATTTTTTGCAGGTTTAGCCTTAAATATACGTGACAAAAAACCACTTTTAACTTCCTGCACATTTTGTAAATCATCATATAAACGCTGTAAATGTTTTACTGCATTTTCTTGCGCTGCATCGTAATGAAAATCGTCACTTTCAAGGTCTAATTGATATTTTTGCCAAGGAGTCATATAAATATACTTAAACTGGATTAATAAATAACACTAAATGTGTTTTTTATATTAACACGATGACCAAGTAAGCGTATATTTATAGTTAATGACTTATTTTTCTTTTCGTTCAATTACAGGGGTATTTTATGACAACAATCACTTGGCTTTCTTTTATGGTAATCACCGCTATCGCTAGTTTTTTTGTTGGTACTGTTTTTACTAAACGTCAATATGAAAACGACGAGCTTGAGAAAGAAGTAGAAAAAGCAAAAAATGAATTAGAACAATATAAGCAAGATGTCGCTGATCATTTAGCAAGTACAGATAAGTTAGTTGATAAAATGAAAGATAACTACGAGCAGCTTGCAACACATGTTCAACAGACCAACAAACTATTATTAGTCGATAATACTAAAGAAACGATGCCTTTCTTTTCAAAAGAAACGACAGAGCAATTACAAGCTTCACTTGATCAACTTGCAGAGCCTAAAGCACATGCTAATATTACGGATGCGCAGCCTACTGATTATGCACAAGAGCACTCAGGCATTTTTTCTGGTGAAAAAGAGACAAAACCAACCAAAGAAGCGGTTTCTTAAATATTTTCTTACATTTAGATAAGTTTAATAATTTAAACTTGATGAACTTTTTTTTAACCCCATAGTCTTTAATAGGTAAGTTCAGAGATATTAAACCAATAGTTTAATATCTCTGATGAAGTATTAAACAGGAGTACATTTAGACTATGAAAACAAAATTAACTTTATTAAGTGCTATTATTCTTTCTTCAAGCCTTTTAATTAATCCTAGTATTAGCCAAGCAAAATTACCCGTAGCAGTTAATGGGGAGCAACTTCCGACACTTGCACCTATGCTAGAAAAAATAACCCCAGGTGTTGTCAGTATTAATGTGACTGGTGCCAAAGAAGTGCGCCGCAAAGTCGACCCTAGAGAATTTTTCTTTGGTAACCCACGCCAACAACGCAGTCAAAAACAACCTTTTAGCGGTTTGGGTTCTGGCGTTATCATAGATGCTGATGAAGGTTTTGTTGTCACTAACAACCATGTGATCCAAGATGCCGAAAAAATCATTATAAAACTGCATGATGGTCGTGAATACCAAGCAGAACTTGTTGGCACAGATAAAGAATCGGATATAGCGCTATTAAAAATTGATTCCGATAACTTAGTTGAAGTGAAATTAGCTAACTCAGATAAACTTCGTGTAGGTGACTTTACCGTTGCCATTGGTAATCCATTTGGTTTAAGCCATACGGTTACCTCAGGCATTGTAAGTGCTATGGGCCGAAGCGGTCTAAATATTGAAGGCTATGAAGACTTTATTCAAACTGATGCCGCTATTAATCAAGGTAACTCTGGTGGTGCTTTAGTTAATTTACGTGGTGAACTCATTGGTATTAATACGGCAATCTTAGGCGCTTCTGGTGGCAATGTCGGCATAGGCTTTGCTATCCCATCAAATATGATGAAAAATCTAGTAGATCAAATAGTAGAGCATGGTGAAGTTAAACGTGGCACTTTAGGCATTTCAGGCAGAACGCTTAATGCTGGCATTGCAAAAGCACAACAACTTGATGTTAAGCAAGGTGCTATTGTAATGAGTGTGAGTGAGGATTCAGCAGCATCAGAAGCAGGCATTAAAACAGGCGATGTTATTGTTGGTGTAAATGGTAATGATATTCAAGGGTTTCAAGAACTCCGCAGTAAAATATCTACCTTAGGCGAAGGTAAAAAAGTAAAGCTACAACTTATTCGGGATGGTAAAAATAAAACTGTTAAAGTCACTTTACGTGGTGCGCAATTAGCAAAAGTTGAATCTGATAAACTTCACCCTATGTTACGTGGTAGCGCGCTTGAAGTTGGTAAAACAAAAGATGATACCAAAGGTATCGTCGTAACAGAAGTTGACGAAAGATCGCCTGCAGCACGAGTTGGTTTTGAAGCAGGTGATGTCATTATGCAAGTAAACAGAAAACGCGTATCTAATTTACGAGAATTAACCGATTCACTTAAAGATGTGAATGGCAATATTGTATTAGGTGTAAAACGTGGTCATGAATCTATTTTCTTATTGATTCAATAATATTTCATACAAATAAAATTTAAAAAGAAACAATATTCTGTATTGTTTCTTTTTTTGTGTCATTTTCAGTCATTTATGCCATCATAGTGATATTCGTATTTAGTAGTTTATTTCCTTGTGCTTAAATCCTTAAAATTTTTACTCTCACCTATCTTAATTGGACTAGGAATCGCTTTCTTAGTTTTATTAATGAAGCCATCGCTAAGGCCTGCGTTTTGGCCTGCTAACATTTTATTTTCAGAACAATCAAACACGATTTCACAATCCCATTTAACATTCGCAGATGCAGTACAAAAATCAGCCCCGGCAGTTGTGACTATTTATTCTGAGAGCTTTAGCAACCAACCCCGCTACGCAAGCCAAAGAGCTGCTCAAGAGTTGGGTTCTGGTGTTATCATGTCTGAAGATGGTTATATATTAACTAACTATCATGTTATTAATAATGCTGACCAAGTTGTTGTTATTTTAGCTGATGGACGTCAATTTAATGAAGCGCAATTAGTTGGCTTTGATACTGTTACTGATTTAGCATTGTTAAAAATAGATGCTAAACAATTACCTGTTGTACCAACTGAAGATAGTTTTTTACCACAAGTAGGTGATGTCGTTTTAGCAATTGGTAATCCGCTAAATTTAGGTCAAACCATTACTCAAGGCATTATTAGTGCGACAGGAAAGCAAAATATATCTCAAAGCTCACATACCAATTTATTACAAATGGATGCAGCTATTAATGTAGGTAACTCAGGTGGTGCACTCGTTAATTCCAATGGTATTTTAGTTGGTATTAATTCAGCCCAATTTACAGCAAAACGTAATATCGATATTCAGGGGATTTTCTTTGCAGTACCTTATTCAATTGCAAAAGATGTCATGAAGAAGCTCATTAAGTATGGCCAAGTGGTAAGAGGCTACTTAGGATTTGCAGCAACTGCTGTCGATAGCTCAGGGGAAGCGATTAGAGATCAGTTTAGTAAGGTTTCAGGTATGCGAATTAATAACTTAGATCCACTAGGACCCGCTTGGCAAGCTGGTTTGCAAAATCAAGATATCATCATTAAAATTGATGGCCAGTCCGTTATAAACATACAACAAACATTAGAACTAATAGGTAATACCAAACCTGGGACTGTCATGGACTTTGAGTTAATACGTAATTCGAAAAAGCATACAATTGCAGTGACTGTAATGGAATTAGAACCTGTGTTATAGCGCAGTTCATTAATACTGTTGACATAAAAAAACGCGTTTTATAACGCGTTTTTTTATTTTAGGTGGAGTTCGAGTCTTAAAGAAGTTTAAGCATTTCGTCTTTTAATATTTGCACCTAAAGCACTGAGTTTATCTTCAATCTTTTGATAGCCACGATCTACATGATAAATGCGATCTACAATTGTTTCGCCTTTAGCTATTATACCCGTAAGAATTAAGCTTGCCGAAGCACGCAAATCAGTTGCCATAACCTGTGCGCCAGTTAATTGCTGAGTTTCACCACAAATGGCTGTATTACCTTCGAGACGAATATTTGCACCCATACGCTGTAGCTCAGGTACATGCATAAAACGATTTTCGAAAATCGTTTCTGTAATAGTCGCACTACCATTAGCTACAACATTAAGCGCTGTAAACTGTGCCTGCATATCAGTTGGAAAACCAGGATGTGGCATGGTTTTTATATTGACGGCTTTTAATTCACGATTACGCATATCTAAGTAAATAGTGTCATCTGTTACTTCAACCAGTGCATTTGCTGCACGTAACTTTTCAATAACAGGGTCTAAGCTCTGGTCGGTATTTTTACATAAAACTTCACCACCACTCATTGCTGCAGCAACTAAAAATGTACCAGTCTCAATGCGGTCAGGTAATATTTTATGTTCACAGCCTTGAAGTTGTTCTACACCTTCAATTTCAATGCGATCCGTACCAGCTCCTGTAATTTTTGCACCCATACCAATTAAGTATTTAGCTAAGTCAATAATTTCAGGTTCTCTGGCTGCATTTTCAAGTACAGTAATACCATCAGCTAATGATGCTGCCATCATCAGGTTTTCTGTTGCGCCAACACTTACCATATCCATAAAGATATTGGCACCTTTTAAACGCCCTGATACTTTTGCGTTTATGTAGCCGTTTTCAACTTCAATATCTGCACCCATTTTAACTAAGCCATTGATATGTAAGTCAACAGGTCGAGCTCCAATAGCACAGCCACCAGGAAGTGAGACTTGCGCCTCACTAAAACGCGCTAATAATGGTCCTAATGCCAAAACTGAAGCACGCATTTTTTTAACTAAATCGTAAGGTGCTAAAGTTTGATCAACCGTGCCGCCATTAATAAGCAAGCTATCACCTTGCCATTCTATTTTTGCACCTAAACAACTTAATAAAGCTTCGGTTGTTTCAATATCACGTAATCTAGGTACATTTAAGAAAGTACTTGTGCTATTAGCAAGTAATGATGCAAACAATATTGGCAGCGCCGCGTTTTTTGCGCCTGAAATGGTAACTTCGCCAGCAAGCGTGCTACCACCTTGTATTATAAATTGTTCCATTTCATTCTCCTTATTGAGGAAGAATGAATTTGCGCTCTCTTTCCCATTCTACAGGGGTGAAAGCACGAATTGACACAGCATGGATAGTGCCATCTGCAATAGAGTCTTTTAATGGCGCATATACAAGTTGCTGTTTTTTAACTCTGCTCACGCCATCAAAACAATCACCTACTGCAATCACTTCAAAATGGTTACCATTTGCTGTCACACGTATATCTGTAAGTGATAAGCTTTCTTTTAATATTGTTTCTACTTGATTCGGTTCCATTAGCTCTTTACTCAAATAAGTGACTTACCTGACCTAATTGCATTAATTTTTGCAGCTGCTCAGGTATATTGTTTAATTCAAGGCGAATGCCTTGCTGCCGTAATTCAGATAATATGTGAATTAACCAAGCTAAGCCAGCAGTGTCAACCCTTAATACTTCTGAAAGGTCAAAATTAATACAATCATCACCTTTTGAGGCTATTTTTTTTATATTAGAATGCGCCATCACTGTTTCACGGCTCATTTCACCAGATAAATTAAAATGACCGTTTGATTCATGTATTAAATTAAGTGTGGTCATTGAAATTATTTACCTTTAGCTTGAATCGGAAGCTTACTTTTATTTTCAAGTAAAGTGATCACATGATCTATGCCTTCTTTACGTATGATACCGTGCAATTCACTTTGTTTAGCATCTAATAAACTAATACCTTCAGCAACCATATCGTATGCACGCCATTGACCTTTTTTACTCTTTTTCATTTTAAATGAAATACGAATATCAGGTTTACCTTCCTCAACAATGCGTGTGCCGACTTTTACTTTAGTTTTTTTATCTAACTTTTGAGCAGGGTCAAATTTAACAACTTGATCAGTATATTGTGTAAAAACACCTGCATAAGTTGTTACTAAATAACCTTTAAATACACCAATAAAACGTTTGATTTTTGCATACTCATTTTTCCTTTCTGCTTTATCTTCAATATTTTTAACTTTACTGATATAGCTACCAAGTACTTTTAGTGCTGCGTATTTATAGTCAATATAAGGTAATAACTCTTCTTCAACGACGACCTTTAAATGATTAGGATCATCATTTATAACACTCTGATCTTTAGCTAAGCGATCAAATGTATTACCCGCAATCTCTTTAATCGCTACATATGGATTTTCAAGCGATACTTGCTCCGCCGCTGCGATATTAGAAAATAAAATGATGATTATTGATAAAATTAAAACTGTAATTTTGTTTAGCATGGTTATTCGCCACCCTGATTAAATAAAAACTGACCAATTAATTCTTCTAAAACTAATGCTGATTTAGTATCTGTAATAAAATCACCATCAACCAATACCTTTAATTCTTCTTGCCCAAATAAATCATTTAATTCATCATCAGCATCTGATTCACTGATTAATACACCTGGATTCAAGCCTAAATATTGCTCACCTAAAATACCAGAAGTTAATATATTGACCGCTGTTGTCTCAGAAAAATTGCTGTAATCTGTAGATATTTCCATAGCAACAACTGGTAAGTAGTCACTTTTATCCAGTGTGATACTTGTAACCCTGCCGATTACAACACCACCAACTTTAATTGGTGAACGCACTTTTAAAGAACCGATATTTTCAAACTTCGCATTTAATGTGTAAGTTTCGCCAGTTGAACCTATACCAGCATTGGCAACATTTAATGCCAACATAACCAACGCTAAAACACCTAATGAAACAAAAAAACCTACTAATATTTCTATTTTCCTTGAAACCATTACTTTTTACCTTGTAAAACTAAATTCTTATCAATTATTAACTGCTGAACATTACTGCTGTTAATACAAAATCAAACCCTAAAACCGCTAATGAAGACTGCACAACCGTTTTAGTCGTTGCGTTACTAATACCTTCTGACGTTGGGATACAGTCATACCCTCTATACAAGGCAATCCATGTAATTAAAAAAGCAAAAACAACTGTCTTAATAATGCCATTTAGAATATCTTTTTCAAAAGACACTTCAGCTTGCATGATTGACCAAAAGCTTCCGGTATCAACACCTAGCCAAGTTACACCCACCAAATGAGCACCTAATATGCCTACAGCTGAAAAGATTAACGCTAATAGTGGCATGCTGATCATCCCCGCCCAAAAACGTGGCGCGATGATTCTTTTTAAAGGATCGACAGCCATCATTTCTAAACTACTCAGTTGCTCTGTGGCTTTCATTAAGCCTATTTCAGCAGTCAACGCACTTCCTGCACGGCCTGCGAACAATAAAGCCGTCACTACTGGGCCTAATTCTCTTAATAAACTAAGCGCAACTAATGGCCCTAAACTGCCTTCCGCACCATACCCTTGTAAAACAGTATAGCCCTGTAAAGCTAATACCATACCGATAAATAAACCAGATACGATAATTATAATAAGAGATAAAAAACCAACAGAGTAAAGTTGCTTAATTAATAATGGCGTGCCTTTTTTAAAGTTAGGAAGACTAAATAAGGCGCCTAACAATAAACTTGTGGCTCTACCTATAGAAGAAAAACGCTCAATAGTTGATTTACCCAACCTTTGCCAAAAAGCAATCATTGTAGCTCTCCTTCGCTTTGTTCTGACAACAAATCTTTTGCATAATCTTTTGCTTCAAAATGAAATGGTACAGGGCCATCAGATAACCCTTGTAGAAATTGTTGTACCAAAGGTGATTCATGTTTTAGCATATCTTCAGGCGAACCTTCTCCTATTACGCCCTTATCAGCAATAATAATGACATGATCTGCAATGCTCATTACCTCTGTTACATCATGGGTAACAATTAATGAACTTATATTGAGTACATTGTTTAAAGACTTTATTAATTTTACCAAAACACCCATCGAAATAGGATCTTGTCCGGCAAAAGGCTCATCGTACATAATAAGATCTGGGTCTAATGCAATTGAACGCGCTAAAGCAGCACGTCTTGCCATACCACCAGATAACTCTGAAGGCATTAAATCTTTAGCACCACGAAGCCCAACTAGTTCTAATTTTAATAAAACAATTATTCGGATCAGCTCTTCATTTAATGTTGTATGCTCTCTTATAGGAAATGCAATATTGTCAAAAACAGACATATCCGTAAATAATGCACCGCTTTGAAATAACATACTCATTTTTTTTCGAGCTTGATATAAAGTCTTACGCGACATTTTAGGAATACTATTTTGCTCAAATAAAATATCACCTGACTCAGGTTTAAGCTGGCCACCAATAAGCCTAAGCATAGTTGTTTTACCTATACCGCTTGGCCCCATTATGGCTGTGATCTTACCTTTAGGCACACTAAAGGACATGTTTTTATAGATAACACGCTCACCCCTTGTAAAGCTCACATCCTTGATTTCAACTATGTTTTGCGACAAGTCGCTCTCCAATACATTTTTGCTGAAGGGTATTTTAAGCTTTTTTTAACATTTTGGGACAAAATAAAAGTAAAATTTTGTAAGAAAAAGCAATTGAGTTGTGTGGGAGTATGATTATTAGCCAAAATAACTTTACATGCGAACAATATTGCCATTATACATTTAGTGCAGTTCTTGCTAGAATTTAGGGTTATTATCCTTCAAATATTGGCTTAAAATTAACTTACCATGTTAACTCCTATTATTTTACCAAGTATCATTTTACTAATTGCATTCGCAGCCTTAGTTTGGAGCGCAGACAGATTTGTATATGGCGCAGCAGCTATTGCAAAAAACCTTGGCGTACCAACTCTTATTGTTGGTTTAACCATAGTCGCAATGGGATCTTCTGCACCTGAAATGATGGTATCGGCTTCAGCTGCTTTAGCCGACAAAACAAATACAGCAGTTGGTAATGCCATAGGCTCAAATATTACTAACATTTTACTGGTTTTAGGTGTAACGGCATTAATTAAGCCATTGTTAGTAACTTCCTCCACATTAAAGCGTGAAATGCCAATATTAATGCTGATTTCACTCGGTGCATGGTATGTGATTAGTGATAATTATTTTTCAGCTCCTGAAGGCACAGCTTTATTAGTCGGTTTTATCATTTTTATTCTTGGCCTTATTTACATAGCAAAAAATCAAAAAAGCGAAGAAGAAGACCCTTTTGTTGCTGAAGCATGTGGTGATGTGCCAAGTAATGTGAGCAATAAATCTGCAATCTTTTGGTTAGTCTTTGGATTAATACTGTTACCTGTAAGCTCGCATTTTTTAATTGGTTCAGCAGTTGAGATTGCGCAACACTTTGGCATGAGTGATTTAGTGATAGGTTTAACCATTATCGCTATTGGCACTAGCTTACCTGAATTGGCTGCCTGTATTGCCGGGGTTTTAAAAGGAGAAGATGACTTAGCACTAGGTAATATCATAGGCTCAAATATTTTCAATTTGTTAGCTGTATTGTCACTTGCGGGTATGATTAATCCATCTGATATAGACCCAGGCGCGGCTTCTAGAGATATGATGGTGATGCTAGGTGCTACGGTTGTTTTAATTGCAATGAGCTTGAATTTAAAGGGAACCCGCCGCATTAATAGAATAGAAGGTGCTACTTTATTATGTGGATTTTTCGCTTATCAATATTATATTTTTTCACAAGTAGCTTAATTGCTTTAAAAATATCATTTAAAGTAAAGTCAGAGGAATTACATGTCGTTGCAAGATTTTATAACTCGTGGAAAGCAAGTTTTAGCGATAGAAAAACAAGCTATTAATCAACTAGAGCAATATATTGATCAAAACTTTCAGAACGCTTGTCAGCTTATGTTTGACTGTACAGGCCGTATTATCGTTATTGGCATGGGAAAGTCAGGCCATATAGGTAATAAAATTGCAGCTACACTTGCAAGCACAGGCACGCCTTCGTTTTTTGTTCACCCAGGAGAAGCAAGCCACGGTGATTTAGGCATGATCACTTCACAAGATGTGGTTATATTAATTTCTAACTCTGGTGAAACCAGTGAAGTTATTAATATTATTCCTGTACTAAAACGCATTGGCGCTAAAATGGTAAGCATGTCCGGCAATATTGACTCTTCATTAGCTAAACTATCCGATGTGCATGTTTGCATTAAAGTTGAACAAGAAGCATGCCCTCTAGGTCTTGCGCCAACAGCAAGTACGACAGCAACCTTAGTGATGGGTGATGCCTTTGCTGTCGCCTTACTTGAAGCCAGAGGTTTTACAGCAGATGATTTTGCATTATCTCATCCGGGCGGCAGTTTAGGTAAACGCTTATTACTAACTTTAAAAGATATTATGCACAGTGGCATTCACATTCCGATTGTAAAATGTGATGATATTATAAAAGATGCGCTGATAGAGATGTCTGAAAAAGGACTTGGCATGACTGCAATCGTCAATAGCAAAAACCAACTTCAAGGTATTTTTACTGATGGTGACTTACGGCGTATTCTAGAGCAAAAGATTGATATCCATAATACTAAAATCAGTGACGTTATGACAACACAATGCACGACTGTTAACCCAGACATGCTAGCAGCTCAAGCTTTAAATATAATGGAAAACAAACGTATTAATGGTCTATTAGTGGTAAATGAATCACAACAACCTATTGGCGCACTAAACATGCAAGATTTATTGAAAGCAGGTGTATTTTAATGTCTGATAAAAAACCAATTGAAGCGCTAACATTTGCAGAACTATATCAAGAAGTTTCTGAAGAAACAGTGCAACTAGCCCGTAAAATAAAATTACTTATTTGTGATATTGATGGCGTATTTTCTGATGGCCGTATTTACTTAGGCAACCAAGGTGAAGAATTAAAAGCATTTAATACTAAAGATGGCTTTGGTATTAAGGCGTTAATTAATGCCGGAATTGAAGTTGCCGTGATCACCGGTAGACAATCAAATATTGTACAAAATAGAATGTCTAACCTAAATGTAAAACATATTTATCAAGGTCAAGAAAATAAGCTAATATCATATCAACAACTCAAAGATGATTTATCGCTAACTGACAGTGAAATAGCCTATATAGGCGATGATGCACCTGATTTACCTGTCATGCAGGAAGTTGGATTTGCAGTTGCGGTTAATGATGCACATCCACTTATAAGCCATATCTCACATTATAAAACCATGCTACCGGGTGGCTTTGGCGCTGTAAGAGAACTAACTGACTTATTAATGTTGTCACAAAATAAAGTTTTATTATGTGAAGGCACAAGTGCATGAACCTAGCTAGGCTGACTCTCAGTGCTATATTTTTCAGCATCATGCTGTGGTTATGGTATCCCTACCTGACCACCAGCAAAGTAACCGCTGTTTCCACACCTGAAATAGAAGTACTTCCCGATTACACCGCTGACACTTTAAAACAAACAGTTTTTGACAAACAGGGGCATGTTAGCCATAAAGTAACAGCTAAAAAAATGGAACTCTATCAAGAGCTTGGTTTTACACACTTTACTGAGCCCACTTTTACTTTATTTTCTGAAAATGATGTTTGGGCAATCAGTGCCGCTGAAGCGACATTATATGAGAATAATAATAATAAAAAATTAATTTTAGAACAAAGCGTTGTGGCTAAAAATCTGAACCCAATCGCGATGGTAAAAAAAATTACTACTGAACAAATAGAGATTTATATTCAAGACTCAACCATGCATTCAGATCAGTTAACCACGATGACAGGTCCAAACTTGTTGATCACAGGTAAAGGTCTCAATGCAGATCTAAATAAAGAAACGCTTGAATTAATCAACCATACTCAAACTATTTACTACGATAAAGAAAATTATGACCAATAAAACAATTTATAAAAAAAGATTTATCATTGCTGCATTGGCTTTAGTTACTCACTTTAATGTGCAAGCAAAAGAGCTTATCGGCAAGGTATCTATCTCTGCCGATACACAGCAGGCTGATTTAAAAAGAAATATTGTAATATTTAAAAATAATGTGGATATCAAACATACAGATAAAAACATCAAAGCTGACTTATTAGAAGTACATAGAAGAAGAGAATTAGGAAAAGAAAAACAAATATTGATAGCAACAGGTAACCCAGCTACTTTTATCGGTAAACTTAAAGACGGCAGCCCAGTAACAGCAAGTGCAAAAAATATTCGTTATGATGTTGAATCTGGTACTCTCACTTTTAAAGGTGATGCAAAAATAAACCAAAGTGGTCAATCAATGAGTGCTAAAACAATTATCTACGATCACCTTCAAGAACTTATTACCGCATATAAAGATAAAGACTCAGACCAAAGAGTACACACTGTTTTAACGCCAGTTAAAAAAGAAGAAACTAAACAATCGGGTAATAATTAATGAGCTTATTACAAGCAGCGCAACTGGCAAAAAGTTACAATGGCAGGCAAGTCGTAAAAAATGTGAGTTTAGAAGTCAAAGCAGGCACAATCGTTGGCTTATTAGGACCTAATGGTGCAGGTAAAACCACTTCCTTCTATATGATAGTTGGCCTAGTACCAAGTGATAAAGGCACTATTAAAATTGATGATGAAGATATCACTTTACAGCCTATGCATAATCGTGCGCGTATGGGTATTGGCTACCTACCGCAAGAGTCATCTATTTTCAGAAAGCTGACTGTTTATCAAAATATCATGGCCATATTAGAAACTCGCAAACACCTGAATAAGCAACAAAGAGAAGATGCGCTTAATAATTTATTAGATGAATTTAATATTTGCCATATTCGTGATAGCCAAGGTATGGCATTATCAGGGGGCGAAAGACGTCGAGTTGAAATTGCCCGAGCTTTAGCAGCTGAACCTAAATTTATTCTATTAGATGAGCCATTTGCAGGTGTTGATCCAATTTCAGTATTGGATATTAAAAAAATTATACAACATCTTAAAAATAGAGGCATAGGTGTGTTAATTACAGACCATAATGTGCGTGAAACCTTAGATGTATGTGAAAAAGCTTACATTGTTTCCCATGGCGAACTTATCGCATCCGGTACACCTGAAGCCGTTTTAGCTGATCAGACTGTAAGAGACGTTTATCTTGGTGAACAATTTAGATTATAAAAAAATATAAAAAGAAATATGGGCTATACTCAAAATTAAGTAAAAAAGAGTGTATTTAATTTAGATATTATAAGGATTGTTAAAACTTAATGAGGCAATCACTACAGCTTCGTCTTGGACAACAACTAACAATGACTCCACAGTTGCAACAGGCTATCCGCCTATTGCAACTTAGCACGTTAGATCTGCAGTTAGAGATACAAGAAGCACTCGAAAGCAACCCGCTCTTAGAACTTGATGAGCAAGACTTTAATGCTGAAGAAAAAACGTCAGCTTCTGAAAATGAAACAGCAGAAAAAGCTTCTGATGCAGAAGAGATTATCCCTACGGCTCAAGTAGAAATGGAAAGCTCCGAAGCCTTAACTAAAGAAACCCTGACAGACGAACTCGCAATGGATGTAAGTTGGGATGAATATGTCAGTGCCGCCCCCGTAGCATCGGCAGGACCTGCCCCAGATGATGATTTAGCATATCAAGGCAGTACATCCGAATCATTGCAAGATTATTTAATGTGGCAATTGCGCCTCACCCCATTTAGCCCTACAGATGAAGCTATTGCCACTGCAATTGTAGAAGCTGTAGATGAATCAGGTTACTTAACCGTTTCTTCACAAGACATTTTAGATAGTTTAGGTTCTGAAGAAGATGAAGTTGAATTAGATGAAGTTGAAGCAGTACTTAAACGCATTCAGGTCTTTGATCCTATTGGTATTGCAGCTCGAAGCCTATCAGAGTGTTTATTAATTCAGCTTAATCAATACGATAAAACAACTCCTTGGCTTGATGAAACCAAACATATTTTAAGAGAATACGTCGAATTATTAGGTGCGAGAGATTATCGCAGTTTAATGAAAAAAACTAAGCTCAAAGAACCTGAATTAAAACAAGTGATGGATTTGATCCATAGCCTAAACCCGAAACCTGCATCAAGTATCGTAAAAGAGCAAACTGAATATGTGATCCCCGATGTGACAGTAAAAAAAATAAAGGGTCGTTGGGCAGTTGATTTAAATTCAGATACCATGCCAAAAATAAGAGTCAATAATCACTATGCTTCTATGGCAGGCTCTTCTAGTGCGGACAGTCAGTTTATTCGCTCTCATTTACAAGAAGCTAAATGGTTTATTAAAAGTATAGAAAGTAGAAACGAAACACTATTAAAAGTTGCCAATTGCATTGTAATGCAACAACAGGCATTCTTTGAACATGGTGATGAAGCAATGAAGCCTATGGTGCTTAACGACGTTGCTGAAATGGTAGAAATGCATGAATCAACTATTTCACGTGTAACCACACAGAAATATATGCATACACCACGTGGTATATATGAACTGAAGTATTTTTTCTCTAGCCACGTAAGTACAGAAAATGGGGGTGAGTGTTCATCTACAGCGATTCGAGCACTTATCAAAAAGCTAATTGCCGCAGAAAATCAAGCCAAACCATTAAGTGATAGTAAAATAGCGGATATTTTAGCAGATCAAGGCATCAAGGTGGCCAGAAGAACGATAGCAAAATATCGAGAATCACTGTCCATTCCACCGTCAAATCAGAGAAAATGTTTAATCTGAGATGTATAATAGAAGGAAATACGCTTATGCAATTAAATTTAACAGGTCGTCATGTAAATATCACAGATCCACTAAGAGACTATGTAACAAACAAATTCGCTAAGCTTGAAAGGCATTTTGATCATATTAACAATGTGCATGTTATCTTAGATATCGAAAAGCTATCTCAAAAAGCAGAAGCAACACTTCATGTTAATGGAGGCGAACTTTTTGCAACTTCTGAGCATGCTGATATGTATGCTGCAATTGATGGCTTGATTGATAAATTAGATCGACAAGTTATTAAACATAAAGAAAAATTATCTAGACATTAAATATGATTAATTCATTTTTATCAAAGGACTGCACTAAAGCTGCAGTCCTTTTTCATAGCAAAAAACGAATGCTGGAATATATAAGCCAGATAGCACAGCAAAAGCTACCCGAGCTAACTGAACAAGAGATCCTTGATTCTTTATTAAAGCGAGAAAAGCTTGGAAGCACAGGTATCGGAAAAGGTATCGCTATTCCACACGGCCGATTATCCAATATAGATGAAACCGTGGCTATTTTAGTCGTAAATGCAGAACCCATTGCATTTGATGCAATAGACGATCGCCCTGTTGATATATTTATTACTTTATTAGTTCCTGATGCACAATGTCAGGCTCACTTAAAGACGTTAGCTGCAATTGCTGATAAACTCAAAGATAAACAGTTTTGTAAAAAATTACGTCATGCTCAATCAGATCAATCTTTATATGAGATAATGACACTTTAATAAAAATAAACTAATTATGAGTCATTATGATGATTAGTTTTAGTCAAAGTTGAAGACGCATAAGGAAAATTCAGTGCAACTTATCATTATAAGCGGTCGTTCAGGATCCGGAAAATCAGTCGCTTTACGCGTATTAGAAGATTTAGGTTATTATGCCGTAGATAATATTCCAGTTAACCTACTGCCTTCGCTTGTAAGAAGTGTATCTGATAATTACGATAAAATAGCTGTCAGTATTGATGTTAGAAATTTACCCGCTGAGCAAGAGGAGTTTAATGAAATTCTTGGTTATTTACCTGAATTTGTTAAACCTAGCCTATTCTACTTAGATAGTGATGATACAACTTTAATAAAGCGATTTTCAGAAACCCGTCGTTTACACCCATTATCTATGAATAATCAGCCGTTAGATCTGGCAATTAAACAAGAAAAAGAACTATTAGATATTTTAGTAACCAATGCTGATTTTATTATTGATACAACGGATTTAAGCGTTCACCAGCTAGCGGAATCCATTCGAGAAAAAGTATTAGGCAAAAAAGACAAGCAATTAATCATTACTTTTGAATCTTTTGGCTTTAAATATGGTATGCCAAAAAATGCAGATTATGTTTTTGATGCGAGATTTTTACCTAACCCACACTGGGAACCTGAATTAAAGCCTTTAACGGGGTTAGATCAACCTGTCAAAGATTATTTAGCCAGCCATAGCATAGTGCAAAAATTTAATTGGCAAATTCAAACCTTTTTACAAACTTGGTTGCCGCATTTAGAAAGAAATAACCGCAGCTACCTTACAATTGCAATTGGTTGTACGGGTGGAAAACATAGATCAGTCTATTTAGCGCAATCACTATGTGATAGCTTTTCTAAAAGCCATAAAAATGTAAAAGTTCGCCATCGCGAACAAGATACTCACGGTAAATAATGCAATATCAAGACATTTTCTTAATAGAAAACCGCTTAGGGCTTCATGCAAGAGCCGCGTCAGTATTAGCACAACTTGCCACTTCTTTTGATGCTAAGGTTATATTGCAACAAGGGGATAAAGAAGCGCAAGCTGATAGTGTTTTAGCTTTGATGCTGTTAGAAGGTGCTAAAGGAAAAAAAGTAACCGTGACGTGTAGCGGACCTGATGCAAAAATAGCACTAAAAACAATTGGTGAATTAATTGCTGATAAATTCCACGAACAAGAATAACAATAAGACCAGATGCCTGAAGCGTTAGAGCAAGATTACACACAAAAACAACTTCTAGAGGTTAATAAAGCCCTTAGTAGCGGTATGTTTGTGCATGTTAGACGTATGCTTGCTCATATGGCTGACTGTGATATAGCACTATTAATAGAGTCCTCTCCCTATAAAGGCCGAGCCGTTCTTTGGCAACTAGTAGATCCTGATGTACAAGGTGAAATCCTAGAAGAATTATCAGAAGACGTTCGTAGCGGTATTATCGCTCAAATGGAGCCTACGCTGATTGCTGCTGCAACAGCTGATATGGATGTTGATGATTTAGCAGAAGTATTACGTAGTCTTCCAGATGCAGTCTATCAAGAAGTAATAGGCTCTATGGATAGTCAAGATCAAGAGAGAGCGACATTAGCACTTTCTTATCCTGAAGAATCAGCTGGCGCTTTAATGAATACTGATACTGTTACAATCCGACCAGATGTAACGATTGATGTTGTTTTGAGATATTTACGTTTAAAAGGTGAATTACCTGACGCCACAGATGAATTGTATGTCGTTGATAAAAACAATCAATTTTTAGGGGGCGTATCACTAGCCTCTTTACTAACAAGTAATCCTGGTTTAACTGTTCGCTCCATTATGGACGACGAATATGAATCAATTCCCGTTACTATGGATGAGTCTGAAGTGGCGCAGTTGTTTGAACGACATGACTGGATTTCAGCGCCTGTTTTAGATGACAACAAACATTTATTAGGCCGTATCACTATCGATGACATTGTTGATGTTATTCGTGAAGATGCTGAACACAGTATGTTAAGTATGGCAGGCCTTGATGATGAAGCAGATACCTTTGCACCTGTAGTTCAAAGTACCCAACGGCGCTCAATATGGCTAGGTGTTAACTTAATCACAGCACTTAGCGCTGCGTTTGTAGCAAGTTTTTTTGAATCAACGCTCAGTATATTACCAATTTTAGCCGTACTAAATGGCATAGTGCCATCAATGGGTGGTGTCGCTGGTAGTCAGACTCTAACGCTTGTTATTCGCGGCATGGCAGTAGGACATATTAATAACGCCAATCAAAAATCCCTTATTCATAAAGAATTAGCGATTGGCGCACTAAATGGCATAATTTGGGCTATGTTAATCGCCTCTGTTGTTGCGCTCTGGCAATGGGATTTTAACTTGGGATTAGTCATCGCCTTTGCAATGTTTATGAACTTGCTTTCTGCAGGTTTAGCTGGGGCTTTTATACCTTTAATGCTTAAGAGAATGAATATTGACCCAGCTTTAGCTGGCGGTGTTATTTTAACAACAGTGACAGATATTGTCGGTATTTTTGCTTTCCTAGGTACCGCAACTTGGTTTTTAATCTAAAAATAAATGCTTGAATAACCACTTAGTAACCAAGTTTTCTCAAAAACAAAAAAGGCAAGTTAATCTCTTGCCTTTTCAATCTCAAGTTAAACATATCAGTAAACTTACTAAAACTTATTCACCTGAAACTTGCATCTCTTCAACTAATATAGAACCCGTTTGCACACTACCTCGATAATCAATATCAGAGCCGATTGCAGCTATGCCTTTAAATATATCTTTTAAATTACCAGCTATGGTTATTTCACTTACAGGATATTGAATAATGCCATTTTCAACCCAAAATCCTGCTGCACCACGAGAATAATCACCGGTGATCACATTAACACCTTGGCCCATTAATTCAGTAACAAACAAACCTGTGCCCATCGTTTTAAGTAATTGAGCTAAATCACCATCAGTGCTTTGAACTAACCAGTTGTGTATGCCACCAGCATGGCCTGTTGCGGTCATATCTAGTTTACGCGCGGCATAACTTGCTAACAGATAAGTTTGTAACTCACCATTATTTAATATAATACGATCTTGGGTTTTAACACCTTCACTATCGAAAGGTGAGGAAGCCATGCCTTGGAGAATATGTGGTTTCTCTTCTACATTAACAAGTTCGCTAAATATTGGCTTACCTAAACTGTCGAGTAAAAAACTTGATTTGCGATATAAAGCACCGCCGCCAATGGCTGAAACTAAATGACCAAATAAAGAGCTAGCTATATCAGCTCTAAAAACAACAGGCATTTTTCCTGTTTTTAATTTTCGACTATTTAACTTGGCAAGTGTTTCAGTAGCTGCCTCTAAACCAATTTCATTTGCAGCTTTTAGCTGATTGCCTATGCGAGCAGTAGTATAAGCGCTATCGCGTTCCATTTGCTGAGCTTCTTCACCTATCACCATACAGCTTAAGCTATGGCGTGTACGCGGAAAACCAGCAATCAAACCATGGCTATTTCCATAAACTCTCAACCCCTGATGACTCGCAAAGCTAGCTCCGTCTGAATTAACAATACGCGAATCTGAATTTAATGCAGCTTCTTCAGCTTGCTTACAAAACTCAATGCCTTGTTCAGGTGATACTTGCCAAGGGTGATATAAATCTAAATCAACTGGAGAAAACTCTAATAATTCTTTGTCAGCTAAACCGTTAAAAGGGTCTTCTGATGTATATTTTGCAATTTCAATTGCTTTTTTCACAACTAAATCTAATGCTTTAGAACTTAAGTCAGCAGTTGAGGCAGAGCCTTTTTTATTACCAACATATACGCTGATCCCTAAAGCACCATCTTGATTAAACTCTATTGTTTCAACTTCACCTAAACGCGTTGTTACAGACAAGCCAGACGTGCTACTCATAGCAGCCTCAGCTGATGTCGCTCCTAATTTTTTTGCTTTATCTAATGCTTGTGCAACTGCAGCTTCAACTTCTGATATTTGTTTGTAAATAGGGTCTGACTTGTGTTGTTCACTCATAAAACCAACCAAATAATGTAAATAAGACTAATAGACTAAGCATAACATACGCCAAGCTTGATTTTAACGATTATACCTAAACGCTTATAGATACATTCAAGTGGCTTGGGTATATAACATTGAGTTATACTATGCTGATATAAATTAAATTATTAAAACAGTGTAGAGCATCATGGCTAGAAAAAAGCGTAATCCAGAGCTAGAAGAAGAAATTATTTACATTTCAAAGAGTGAAATTAAACGTGAAGTACAAGAGATGCATAAATTAGGCACTCAACTAGCTGCACTATCACCTAAAGCGCGAGAAAAGGTACCATTAGATGCAATACTAGAAGAAGCTATGGTACTTGCTGATAAGCTCAGTAAAAAGAAAGAATCCTATCGCAGACATTTGAACTATATTGCAAAACAGTTACGATTAGCTGATAACCTAGATGAAATAAAACATGCGATGGATCTAATTGGTAATAAAAATCAACAAGCATCAGTTGCTTTAAACAAATTAGAACATTTACGTGACCAAATAATTGCAGATGGTGACAAAAAAGTGAATGAATTAATTGAAGAATATGATAATTTGGACAGACAAAAGCTGCGTCAACTTATTCGCCAAGCAAAAAAAGAAGTCGAGCAAGAAAAACCAGCTAAAGGCTACCGAGACTTATTTCAATATTTAAAAGAATCTATCTTAGCATCTTGAAATAAATAGCAAAGGATCACAAATGAGAACCACTAAACTTTTTTTTAGTTTTTTAGCATGTTTATTTTTAACTGCGTGTAACGGCTCGTCTGGAGAAAATGAAGAACCTGATATTCCAGATCCAGATGCTCCAATTGAAATCTCACTTTCTGTATTAGATGAAAATTGTCAGATACTGACCACACCAAAAGTCATTGCTGGTAACTCATTTTGTATTCAAGCTAAACTCATTAAAAATAACCTAGCAGTAACTAATACTTCGGTTAATTTTAGTGCGCCAACAGGCACTATTTCTCCACCTTCAACACTCAGTGATGAAAATGGTATCGCACAAGTAATGTTAAACAGTGACATTACAGATGTTGGTTCCAATACCATAACAGCAAGTGTAGCTGATGTATCCGCATCAGCCGATTATGAGTTTTTAGAAAGTAATGAACCCGATCCAAATGCACCGGTTCAACTCTCTCTTGAGATGCTAAATGCACAATGTAACCCAATTGGTTTACCTAGTTTTACAGCGGGAGATACGATATGTGTAAAAGCCAATTTAACTAAGAATGAGTCCCCGGTATCTGGCTTAACTGTTGTATTTGACGCACCATTAGGTACTTTACGCCAAAGCTCCAAACTTACAGATACCAATGGTAATGCGATTATTTATCTAGACAGTGATAGCACTTCTGTTGGTGCTGCGACTTTAACAGCAACACAAGATCAGTCTTCAGCGAATGCACAATATGAGTTTATAAATAATGATAGTGGAGCATCCGATTTACCTAAAATTAATGTGCAAATGCAAAAAAATGGTATAGCGAATAATCAATTTAAACAAGGCGAATCTGTTTTAGTCCAAATCCAGCTAACCAATGCCGCTGATTTACCACTAAATAACCAAATCATAAATTTAACAGCAGAATCTGGCATTCTGGATGCTTCAGCTATTTTAACAAACCAAGATGGCACTGCTAAAGCAACATTATCCGCCTCAACTGAAAACAGTATTGGCGCAGCTGTATTAACGGCAAGTTATACACTTAGTGACAATAGCCAAACAATCAATCAGCAATTCAATTATCAAATCTTAGATGCCGATATCATTGAGCAACCTGAGATAAAAGCTGGATATTTTGATGAAAACAACCTATTTATCGAAGGTAAAGTAGGCTTCACTTTAGATGGCGCAATTCAAGATGGGGAAGCTAATTTAAGTGCAGGTGGCACTTTAGGTTTAAAAATTGCAATTGTTGACGAAAACAATACACCTATCTCTACACCTACTGCTATTAGCTTTACGTCTAGCTGTGTTGCTAATCAACAAGCTCAGGTTGATGAACAGGTATTAACTATTAACGGCAAAGCTAATGCAACCTATGAAGATCTTAGCTGTGCTGGTTCAACTGGTAATACAGACCAAATTATCGCGACTATTGCTGGTAGCGCAGAAAACATCACTTTAACACAAATAGTAAAACTTCAACCTGAGAGTTTAGGTGCAGTTGAATTTGTTTCAGCTGAACCAGACTCCATAGTACTCAAAGGAACTGGTGGGCAAGGCAAGCAAGAAATTTCAACTTTATCTTTTTTAGTAAAAGGTAAATTGGGTAATCCTTTAGCACAGCAACAAGTGACTTTTGAGCTCGATACGCAAGTAGGAGGTTTAAGCATTAATCCAGTAACGGCTTTTACTAACTCTCTGGGTCAAGTAAGTACTAAAGTAACTTCAGGTAATGTACCTACAGTTGTTCGGGTTTCAGCTTCTGCAACATCAGAAGGTGGAGAGGTCATTTCAACACAATCTGATTTATTATCCGTTAATACCGGCTTAGCAGATCAAAATAGTATTAGTTTATCTGCTGTTACGTTAAACCCAGAATCCCATGCTATCAATGGTGTTGAAACTCAAATAACAGCTTGGTTGGCAGATAGCTTTAATAACCCAGTTCCAGATGGCACGACGGTTAACTTCACTACAGAAGGCGGTCAAATAGAGCCTTCATGTCAAACTTTAAACGGTTCTTGTTTTGTAAAATGGGAAAGCAGTAATCCAAGAGTATTCAACCACCGTATTACAATCTTAGCGACGGCCCTAGGTCATGAAACCTTCTTTGATACCAATGGTAATAATATATTTGATGATGCTGATGTAAATCCTGTTGATGGGCCAATTGTTAACCCATTAGTCTCTAGCGGTTTTGGGCGCTCTGAATATTTTTCTTCAAGCTTTATAGATATGCCTGAAGCATGGCGTGATGATAATGAAGATAGTATTTATCAAACTGGTGAAATCTTCATTGACTATGATTTAAATGGTGAACATACTGAACAAGATACTTTATTCAATGGTCCACACTGTGAAGGTACAAATTGCTCTTCAAGTAAATCCGTCAATGTTAGGAAGGCTATTCGCCTAGTGATGGCAAGTGGTGCAAGTACTTGGGCTTTATATGAAGATGGCATAACATTATCTGCAACTACGATAGCTTCAAATAATTCCAATAATGAAACGATCGTTTCACCAACATCAATAGCGCGTAATAATGCACAAAGCTATACCCTAGCTTTTGCAGATACAGCATTACAAACGCTTGCTATTGGCTCAATAGTAACCATCACTTCTGATGAAGGCGAACTAGTTGGACAAACATCATTCACTGTAAGCAATAACTCATCAGGTGCTAGCAAGCCAATTTCAGATAGTGACGTTGGCAACATAAGTATTGCTGAAGCGATAATTGATAAAAGCGTTTTTGGTGGTCAAACTGTCAGTTTTGTATTGAAAAATACATTAGTTGAAGATGATCCTGCTACGGTTGCTGTCGTTGAAGTTGAAATTACAAGCCCTTCAGGTATTACAAGCGGTACAGTTATTTCAATACCATTAGATTAAACTAAAAATTAGTTATAAAAAAAGCGAAGCTAATTACTAGCTTCGCTTTTTCTTTGAGTAGCAATAAATCTAAGCTGTACCACCTACTGTAAGCATATCTATTTTCAAACTAGGCTGACCAACGCCAACAGGCACACTCTGGCCATCTTTACCACATACACCCACACCTTTATCTAAAGATAAGTCATTCCCTACCATAGATATCTGCTGCATGACCTCAGGGCCATTACCGATCAAAGTAGCACCTTTAATTGGCTGAGTAATTTTGCCGTCTTCAATTAAATAAGCTTCAGAGGCTGAAAAAACAAATTTCCCTGAAGTAATATCAACTTGACCACCACCAAAGTTAGGTGCAAATATGCCTTTTTTGACGCTCGATATTATATCTTGCTGAGTACTTTCGCCTGCCAGCATATAAGTATTGGTCATTCTAGGCATAGGTAAATGTGCATATGATTCACGACGACCATTACCCGTAGGAGCGACTCCCATTAAACGAGCATTTAACTTATCTTGCATATATCCTTTTAGAATTCCTTTTTCGATAAGCACATTACATTGTGCAGGCGTACCTTCATCATCAATATTTAATGAACCTCTACGGCCTTGTAATGTGCCGTCATCAACAACAGTACATAACTCTGAGGCAACCTTTTGGCCCACTTTACCGCTAAACGCTGAGGCTTCTTTACGATTAAAGTCACCTTCAAGCCCATGACCTACCGCTTCATGTAGCAATACACCAGGCCAACCTGAACCAAGCACGACAGGCATTGACCCTGCTGGTGCATCGATTGCTTCTAGATTCACTCTAGCCTGCCTAACCGCTTCTTCAGCATAACCCATCCAGCGTGGTTTATTATCTTCTAATTCAATAAAATAACCATAATCTAACCTTGCACCACCACCAGCGCCACCACGTTCTCGTTTACCATTTTTTTCTAATAAAACAGAACAATTCATTCTGATCAATGGGCGGCTATCAGTTGCAAAAGTACCATCACTAGCAGCAACTAAAACTTCTTCATATACTGCAGAAATAGAACTGATAACCTGACTAGCCTCAGGTGCAAGCTGACGTATGTAATCTTCTATTTGATGCAATAGTTCAATTTTTTTGCTATCAGGAAGGCTCGAAATAGGATTGACAGCTTCAAATTGAATAGCATGTTTTTTTTCAGTAAATATTTCTACTTGTTTATTTTCACCAGCTTTAGCGATGCTTTTTGCCGCTGAAGATGCTTGTGTTAGTGCCTCTAGATTAATTGCATCCGAATATGAAAAACCTGTTTTATCTCCGCTAACAGCTCTAACACCGACACCACGCTCAATATTGTAAGATCCCTCTTTTACAAGACCATCTTCCAACATCCAAGTTTCGTGATAACTAGATTGAAAATACAAATCAGCATAATCTACGTTATTTTGGTGTATAAGTGCTAATGCTTTAGTTAAATCATCACGAGATAAGTTACTTTCTCGTAGTAAGTTATTTTCTACTTCAGTTGTCATGTGTTAACTCTTATATTCTATTAATCAGTGTATTTATATCTATTAAAAAATACCCTAAATATCACTTTCATGAATTTTTATTGCAATTGTAATTCTGGTTGAGATTTTGGCACTTCCAGCTTTGGTTTAGCTGTTTGCGGAATTTCCACGTCTCGGCTTTTTCTGCCTAACTCAGTTACAACAGGTTTATCCATTGTACCGCTGATCTGAAACTTAATTTCTGAAATGACCTTAGCTGAATGTATTACTTTATCGATAGCCAATGCAGCCAAACCTGTTACTGGGTTCACCATCCAAGCAACAATCACAGGAATACTGGATGTTACTTCAGGTAAAACGGCTAAATCATAATTTAATTCATGGGTATTTAAATTAGCATAGCCTTTTATTGATACATCTGCAGGAACACCGTCAACTTTTGTATTAGTCGTTGTCGCTAATCCGTTTTTTAAATACATAGACCCTTTAATACTGTTATAAAAAAAACCTTTAGCAAATACATCTCTAAAATCTAATTTCAACTTTCTAACTAATGAATCCAGGCTCAGTAAAGAAAAAACTCTTGCGCCACCATCGCTCACCTCTGTTAAATGGCCATCTGCTAAATTCCATTTAAAGTCTCCAGATAAAGATGCGACGTCAAATTCATAAGGTAAACCTTGCCAGTTTAGATCAAAATTTGCATCTGCTTTAGAATCTTTGATAGTAGATGTCAGATCATATTCATCAAACAGTTCACCTATATCTTTGCTTGTAAACTGGCCTTTTAGATAAGTCATTTCATTTTTCCATAAACCACTTGCTGTTAATTTATGTTTATTTTTATCTAAAATAAAATCTGATATCTGAATACCATTTTCCGCTGGATCTAAGTTAACGATTAATTTATCTAGCTGATAATCATCAATTCGACAATCCGCACAGTTAAAGCGGATCGCTGGCAACGAATAAAACCAGCTGGTATCTGTTTTTTCTTTTTCAATTGCATTCGTTTTGTCTGTTTCAGGCAAATTGAAACGTAAATAATCAGCTTCAATATAAATAGGTCGTTGAGCAAGTACTTTTGGAATACTTACCTGGGCCCTTAACTCTTTAGCCATTAATTTTAGTTGTGTACTTTGGGCGAAATTATCTAACTTAAAATCCAATTCATTAAATATAATGCCCGATAAATCAACTTTTTCAATCTCACCTTTAATTTGCTTTAAAGGCGGGAAAATACCAGAGGACTCACCTTGATTTATATTTTCAAGTAAGTGATCTATAAATGGGATCCAACTTTTCATGTTAGCATGCTTCAAATTAATGCTCACATCAAAGTCAGAAGCATTTAGCCCTAAATCACTGGTTCCAACAATCAAATGGGCATTGCTCATACTGGTTGTTTTATTTTCAAAAATACTATTAAAGAAAAGCTGTTCATTTAAATTAAGTGTAATTAAATTTGATATTTCATCCCCTCTCACAACCCCTTTAAATGTTTTAATTTTCGCTATATCTTTATTAAATGGCTTAGGTAAAGAGGTTGCAAAACCTTCTAGTGTAGAGTTAATTTCAGCTTGATAATGAAAGCCTGAGTCAGGCAATCCCAATTTAAAGTCTATTGATAAAGGAATCTCACCTGAAACATATCCAGCCATTAACCCTGTACCTTTGCTTAACAATTGTTCCACAGGCCAGTTCACATCGCCTTTAACTGTCAAAGCATACTCTTTAGGTGTTTGCTCACCCGATATAGCTAAGTTAATTGGTAGCCCTAACCAGTTTGCAGAGATATTTGGTAAATTGATTTGATTATCAATAAAACTAAGCTCTCCAGATACTTTATCTAATTCAATTCCTGGCTTAGTAATATTGACATCAATATCTGAAAAGCTAACTCTACCTTTTGTAATAACTTCAGGTTTAGATAAATTAACTTTTAAATGGGTAAAACCTGACACATGACCTTTAGCATCTACAATTTTTAATACCTCACCAACAGATTTTGATAAAGGCGTTTTTGCAAAAAAAGGCTGTAAAATTTTCGCATCAACTTCATTATTTATTTTGACATCTAGCCAATCAGATATACGTAAATCATCAATACTGACTGTTACACCATCCTTTAAAGAAAGATTAACTAACTGACCAGTATCACTAAATATATCCATTCTTTGGCGATCAAAAACTAAATCAACGTCTAAATTTTTAATACTTGGCCAATCAGGTTGAAATTGAAACTCTGCATCAACCACTTTTGCTGCAACGGCGAAATGGCCATCATTATCTTCATAAGGGAAACTTGAAAACTTGCCATGCCAAAGCACTTGAGCTTGCTCTACTTGCCCACCCAATAATGAGTCATTTAAGTAATCGATGGTACCTTGCGGCATATAGCCCTTAGGGTAATACTCTTTTGCCAATATCGCTTTAGGGCCTTTTAATTCAGCATACAAGGTCATTGAAGCCTCATCATATAGATTCAGTGTTAACTCTGCAGCTAGACTTAAATCTGTATTATGAAGCCAAATATTATCACTTTTAATTTGCCAACCAGAATCCTGTTTTAACATAGAAAGTGTTAAATCAATCTGTTCATAGTTAATGTTTTTTGGAAACAAATCACCCGTTAGCAACTGGTTTTGTTCAGAATGAAGTGAAATAGTCCCGGAAGATTGATTAAAATTAACATCAAGTTCAAAATCTTCCACTCCAGGTATGCCTTGATGATTAATCCAACCAACACTATTTGCTTTAGCTGACACCTGCCAGTCACTTTCATGGTTAAAGTTAACAAATAAATCGGTTATTTGCCCTTTAGGCTTTCTTATCAATAAAGGTTCAAAAGCCTTATTGTTTACTAGCTGTGAAAGCTGACTAAGCATTTCTATATCTAGATTTTTAATTTCCCCTTTGAATTGGTCTTTATTTCTCTCTACTTCTAAATTCATGTTTGGCCAAGCAGCATGATTACTACTCATCATTAAATCAGATGAATTTAACAGCCAGCCCATTTCTGTAGGTTTAAAACGCAAAGTACCTGAAGTAATAGCAAAATTTTGCTCTAAATTATCAAAGTCCCAACTCAAAGTGCTTGGTTGCCATTGTAGCTGAATGCTTTTAAACAAACCTTTATCTATACGTGACCATAGCTCAAAATTAATATCTGATTGAACTGATTTAATATCTTTGGAAATTGTAGATGAAAGCCAAGGCGTGATATTTAAGCTCTTAGCAACTAAGTATAATTCACCAAAAGAATCATTAAACTCTGTACCATATAAATCTAAAATAATATTTAAATAATTATCTGAAATACCTGGTAAACTTATTGTCCCTTGACCTTGATGCTTTTCATTTTTGTTTTGCCAGCTTAATTTTTTCAGCTCAACAGTTCTATGATTTCCATCTCGCATTACAACTTCTAGCAAGCTATTTTCTAAAGCAAAGTGACCTATTTCACCTAAAAACAATCCCTCAAATAAATCAAGCTGATCATTCGCCTTATCAGTTTCAGTTTGCTGCGACTGCTTGAGTAATTCTGGTAAATTTATATTCGCTTTAAGACCATCTAATACAAAATAGCTAGAACGAAACTGCCTATCAATTACTGTTTGCCATAAATTAATGTGCAAACGCGTTTGTTTGATTTCGAGCTTAATTGGTGAAAGTGAATTTGATTGAAAAGATATATTATTCAACTCTAGCGCGGGACCTTTTCCTTGCCAGCCCGCAGAGATATTTCCGATTGATAATTCAACATTAAATTTATCTAAAATCAAACTTTCAAAGTGTGATTTATATTCATTTGCATGAGGTAAACTATATTTTAGAACTGAAATTAGCACAGCTAAAAGAACAAGGGTAATTGCAAAAAACTGCCAAATTTTTCTAATACAAGAAAAGCAAAAGCGCCCAATTGTTAAGCGCTTTACTTTTTCAGTCGTATTTTGTTGTACAACAGGGTTTTGCACTACATCATCACCACATCAAATTGTTCTTGAGTATATAAGACTTCGGTCTGTATGCTGACAGGCTTACCTATAAACAACTCAAGTTCGGCTAAGTTATGATATTCATCATTTTTCAAAGCTTCGCTTACAGCTTGTGATGTATACACAACAAATTTATCAGCATTATAGGCGCGATTCACTCTCACTATTTCTCTTAATATTTCATAACATACAGTTTCTACAGTTTTTAAAGCGCCACGCCCCTGACATGCTGGACAGAAGTCACATAAAATATGCTCTAAACTTTCTCTTGTACGTTTGCGCGTCATTTCAACTAAACCTAAAGCTGAAAATCCATGAATATTCGCTTTTGTTCTTTCTTTAGATAATCCTAAGTCTAAGGCGTGCAATACACGCTTTTGATGTTCATCACATGACATATCAATAAAATCAATGATAATAATACCGCCAAGATTCCTCAATCTTAGCTGTCGTGCAATTGCATGCGCTGCTTCAATATTAGTATTAAATATGGTTTCTTCAAGGTTTCTGTGGCCAACAAAAGCTCCGGTATTAACGTCTACGGTTGTCATTGCTTCTGTTTGGTCAAAAATCAAATAACCACCAGACTTAAGCTCTACTTTACGCTGTAAAGCCCGTTGAATTTCATTTTCAACATTAAACAAATCAAAAATAGGTCTTTCACCAGGATAATACTCTAATGGTGCTGCAAGCTGCGGTACAAATTCTTCAGTAAAGGCTTTAAGTTGCTGATATGTCAATTTAGAGTCAACTCTAATTCTCTCCATATCTTCACCAACAAAATCTCTTAATGTGCGAAAAGCTAAAATTAGATCTTCGTGTAAAATACCTTCTTTTGATAACTTTTTTCGTTTTTCTTTGATTTTTAGCCAAAGCTTTTTCAGAAACTTAGCATCATGAGCAAGCTCTAACTCTGAAGCGCCTTCTGCGGCAGTACGAATTATAAAGCCACCATCATCATCATTATATTGTTTAACAATATTTTTTAAGCGCAGTCTTTCTTCATCTGTTTCGATTCTTTGGCTTACACCTACATGCTTAGCATCTGGCATGAAAACCAAATATCGGGAAGGTATAGTAATATCAGTAGTAAGTCGTGCACCTTTAGTGCCAAGCGGATCTTTAACCACTTGCACCATAATAAGCTGACCTTGACGTACTAAGGCTCTTATATCTTGGGTTTTCTTAACATTAGAAGCCGCAACTCCCTCTGTTATGATTGTACTATTAACGATATCAGAAGCATGCAGGAATGCCGCTTTTTCTAAACCAATATCAACAAATGCAGCCTGCATACCAGGTAATACACGGCTTATTTTTCCTAAATATATATTACCAACTATACCAAGATGACTTTGGCGTTCTAATTGAATCTCTTGCAATACACCATTTTCAATAAGTGCTACTCGACTTTCACTTGGTGTAATATTAATTAATAGTTCAGAGCTCATGATTCATTCCAGAAATGTGATAATAATTGTTCGGTTTCAAATAATGGCAAACCGACTACAGAAAAGTAACTACCACTAATATGGCTTACAAATCGCCCTGCTAATCCTTGAATACCATAGCTACCAGCTTTATCATTCGGCTCTTTTGTTGCTATGTATTCACTTATTTCTTGTTCTGATAAGCTTTTAAATGTCACATCTGTGATCACGAGTTTACTTCTGACTTTTTGCTCATTTGCAAAAGCAATCGCGGTCATAACTTGATGCGTACGACCAGATAAACTTTCTAGCATGCTTTTAGCATCAAGATTATCTTTTGGTTTACCTAATATCCTATCATCTAATACAACTATAGTATCTGAGCCCAATACAGGTCGATCTTTATAACCTGAATTAACACCTGTTTGCGCTTTTAGACAAGCTAACCTTAGGACATGCTGCTTTGGAGTCTCATCATCTATATGAGACTCATCTACATCTAAAGAAAATTGCTTGAACTCAACATCTAGCTGACTTAATAGCTCTTTACGTCTAGGGGAAGCTGAAGCTAAGTATATTAAATTTTTCATTATCGGATCCTAAAATGACGTCGATATTTTCTAAGCAATAAAAAGATCCAAACCCAAGATAAAGATCCAGTCAAGACTGGCCATAAATATTGAGGTAAAAAGTAGATATCAATTAAAAAATGGCTCACCCAAAATTGTAATAAGTGGTATAAGGCAAGAAATAGCGCTATTAATAATGATTGCTGTGGTACGGAGTAATTTCTAATTTTTTGATAATTACTTGCTGTAATATAAATTGATACAGAATATGTAAGTGAATGCACACCTAAAGGTGAACCTATTGCTAAATCCATTAATAAACCTACAACCCAAGCTGTACCAATATTAACTCTATGAGGCAATGCCAGTGACCAATACATAAGGATTAACAATACCCAGTCTGGCTGAAAAGGCTGTAACTCTCTTGGCAAAGGAATTAATGCTACAACTAATGCAACAAAAATTGATAATAGGATCAACCAATAATGCCTATTCATCATTTTCATTCACCTTAGTTTGCTGCGACCATAATAAAACAAGTAGTCTAATACGATCTAATTGAGCAATAGGCTGCGCATATACTTTTGAGAATGGCTTACTTTCATCTCTTTCTATGTTTGTCACAGTTGCCACAGGTAAACCTTCAGGGAAAATATCACCTAAACCTGAGCTAACTAAAATATCCCCCACTCTGATATCCATGCTATGGGGCACATGGGGTAATTCAACCTGATTGAGCTTGCCATTCCCCTCTACAACTGTTTGTATATTATTCCTTAATACGCGAACTGGGATTGCATGAGTATTGTCAGTCATTAATAATACTCGACTTGTAGACGAGCCAACTTGTACTACTTTGCCTACAACACCTAAATCATCAACAACAGCTAATCCCTCTACAACATTATCTAAAAAACCCTTATTGATAACAACTTGTTGATTATAAGTATTAGAGTGTATGGATAAGATTTTAGTGACCAGCTTTTTACTTTCTAATTTGGCAGATGAATTTAGAAGCGCTCTTAATTTCAAGTTTTCATTTTGTAAAAACTGAAACTCAAGCAGTTTGGCATTTTGCTCTAGTTGCTTTGCTTTTAATGAAGTGTTTTGTGCTAAAAGTAACTCTCTAGAATCTAAATTTTTAGAACTCCAATTTAAAAACTCAGAAGGCATATTTGCAAAATAAAATAGAGGGCTTACAAAAGTATTTAAACTGGTACGGATTGTAGATGCGCCTGAAGTATACCTATCTCCCAGCATTATTAAGCCACTTAAAACAACTGCGATGATTAATCGCAGTTGTAAAGAAGCATTTCGTCCAAATAATAAATTCATTAATCGTAACTAAATACATCACCGCCATGCATGTCGATCATCTCAAGAGCTTTACCGCCGCCTCTTGCTACACATGTCAAAGGGTCATCAGCAACTACAACTGGAATACCTGTTTCTTCCATCAATAAACGGTCTAAATCTTTCAATAAAGCGCCACCGCCAGTTAACACCATACCGTGTGCAGATATATCAGAAGCTAGTTCAGGTGGAGATTGCTCTAATGCAACCATTACAGCACTTACAATCCCTTGAAGAGGTTCTTGTAATGCATCTAAGATTTCGTGTGAATTAAGGGTAAAAGACCTTGGAACACCTTCAGCTAAGTTACGACCACGCACTTCAATTTCTTTCGCTTCTTCTGTTTTAAATGCAGAACCGATTTCATGCTTAATGCGCTCAGCAGTTGCCTCACCAATCAAGCTACCAAAATTACGACGTACATAGTTGATGATAGCTTCATCAAATTTATCACCGCCGATACGCACAGAAGATGAATAAACAATACCGTTCAATGAAATGATAGCTACTTCAGTAGTACCACCACCAATATCCACAACCATAGAGCCTGTTGCTTCAGATACAGGTAAACCAGCACCAATTGCTGCAGCCATAGGTTCTTCAATTAAATATACTTCTCTTGCTCCTGCTCCCATAGCTGATTCACGGATTGCACGTTTTTCAACTTGAGTAGCGCCACAAGGAACACAAATTAATACTCTTGGGCTAGGACGTAAAAAATTATTGTCATGAACTTGCTTGATAAAGTGCTGTAACATTTTTTCAGTTACATAAAAGTCAGCAATTACACCATCTTTCATAGGACGGATTGCTTTAATATTACCAGGTGTTCTACCAAGCATTTGTTTTGCTTCTGTTCCTACTGAAGCAATGCTTTTAGGGCCACCAGGCTTATCATGTCTGATAGCGACAACTGAAGGTTCATTTAATACTATGCCCTGCTCTTTCACATAAATTAGAGTATTAGCAGTCCCTAAATCTATGGATAAATCATTTGAAAAAATTCCACGAAGCTTTTTAAACATAAAGCAGGTTGATCCTTGTATATTGTTATTTTGTTTATAGACTAACTATTTTAATGCCAATGGTATTATTTTAATAACATGCTATTTATTGTTAATCATTAAAAGTAATTAAGTCATATTTTATAAAAAAAATGAGTTAAATGAAATTATCAATCTTATATATAGGCACTTATTTCAGCCCAAAATTTATCTTTCTTTTACTAATCTAAAACCAATGTAGTTTGCTCTAAATTCAGTAGATAGAATAAGTCGAGTTGAAGCACGCGCTAAGCTTGGTGCAAAATTCCATGCTCCGCCTCTTACAGCAACATCAGACTGGCCAGCTGTTTTTTGTGTCCACTCCCATACATTGCCAACCATGTCGTATAAGCCAAACTGATTAGCTGAGAATGACCCTACAGGAGAAGAGCTCTTATTTGACCATTCACTACCACACCAACCACAATTTGCTTGATTTGAGCCTATATCGTTACTCCAAGAATAATCCGTAGATGTTCCAGCTCGTGCAGCATATTCCCACTCTACTTCATTTGGTAAACGAAATTCATTATTAGTTGTACTAGATAACCAGTCAGCATAAGCTTTTGCATCATTATAAGTTAAACACACAACAGGAAAGTCATCAGCTTGTTCATAGCCAGGGTTTTTCCAATTTAACGAAGGTTCCCAAACAGGCTCGCCGTTAAGGTAATAAGCACACCCTTTTCCAGATTCAGCTTCTGTTACATAATTAGTTTCAATAACAAAAGAATTATATTGCGCTACAGACACTTCCTTTGAGTTCATAGCAAAAGAATCACTCAGGATTTTTTTTGTCACTGGCCGCTCATTTGCCAATCCATTACCTGTTATATCACCCATCTCAAAGCTACCTGCAGGAATAACGACCATGCCAGGAACCGATAAATTACTTATAAGAGTTTCTACAGCAGGTTTAGAGACAACAGGAGCCTTGTTCTTAACTAAGCGTGCTTTTAGAGTTTGTGCTTTACGGAGGTTTAGTGTTTTCTTATAAGATGAATAGCCAAGTTTACGAATTTCAATATCATGAATACCGACAGGTAACTCAACTGACAAACGCGTAGAGCCATAACTTACGCCATCAATAAACACTTCATCATCGTGCACATTAGAGCGTAATGTTAATTCATGTGTATATGCAATTTCAGGTTCTTGAATAACATCTACAACCGGCTTGCTATAAGTTTGACTTTTTTTTTCTGTTTTTGGATAAGTTTTTGATGCTGTAACAGGATCTGAAAAGCGTACATTCCCTGTAAAATTTGACGATTCTTGTGGGCTATATACACTTTGGAAAGAACTTGAGTACTCACTACAAAAACGATTATCTAAATTTAATAAATGACATAATCGACTGTTATTAGCTTCACCTCTCATGGTCACACTTAGATTAACGTCATAATTGCCATGACCACTAAAGCCATTACTTACAACATGACTATTTAGTACCTGAACTCTTGCACCAGCAGAGTTTCTTTTTGGTTCAACTAAACGGATCTCTGTTAAATTTGCAAAGACTTGGTCTAAAAAGCGTTTTGTTGCCTTCTGCATACCTAAATGCTGGCCTCTTTGCTCACAAGCAGCAAGTGTCTCAGTACGCTTACAGTTAATTGTATTTTGTATTTCAAGCGTGCCATCACGATTAAACTCATTTCTTAATCGCTCAACTCTTGCTGTATTTTTTTGTTCTTTCAACCCTTCAAGTGTATTTAATAAAGAATGTCTGTCGATGCGAATTTTTTCGATATCTTTTCTGTGTGCAGCAATTGAAGCCAATTGCATAGCAATGTCTTCTTTATTTGTTTTATGTGAGTCAACAGCATTTTGATATCTCAATTTTGTATCTGAAATATCTAAAGAGGGATCCTCGATTAATCTACGGTATAACGCATTCATTGCATCTAGAGCTTGGTTTTTTTCTTTTTCTAGCTTGGTTGATCTCGCACGTAAAAGATCTAATTGATGCTGTTGTTGACTTTCATCCTTTAAATGCTTGTTCAATACATCAGTAAAACTATCAAAGTCAGCTTGTTTCAGTGTTATGTCATTCTCAATTGCCGTAACTGTGTTTGTATCTTGCGCAACAGTAGTAAATGAGAGCAAGCTTAATGATATCAAAAGAGACAAAGGTGCAAATCGCATATATTTAATTCCCAAAAACGGCCTAATCACGCTAATTATTATCTTTTTATTTTATTAACCTACAATGCTATTTATTTGCAAGACAAAATACAAGCATTGATGTACTAATAGTTGAAGTTTCTACAATAAAAACCATTTGCTCGGTCTTTAATCGAAAATTATGCTGTATAAAATGAAATACAAGTATTAAATAAAATTAATATCGACTAAAAATATCATTTCATTGATAAATTAAAGCAATATTTGAGGCTGACTCTTTACTATCATAAAAGCACTTGTGCTAATTTTATAAATATATTTCAATATAATGTAGTAATTTATAGGTTAAGGTATTTGGATTTAACAAAAGAAATCTTAAATGGCTTTAGCCTCTTAGTGCATTTAGATGCTTTCTAAATCCCACAAAACAAAAAACTGACACATTTCTGTATCGTGTTTCTGCTGAACTTATGTAAGTGAGCCTGATGTATTAGCGTCTTAAATCTGAATAATTAAATACGCCAAAACGCAAAAGCCCAACTCAATGAGTTGGGCTTTTTACTGAAATTATGAGAGTGAGCCTGGCGATGCCAGCTGGGTATAATTTCTAAATCCCCAGAAAGCAAAAAAGCCGATACA
>NZ_JAHKQC010000021.1:0-77276 GCF_018860845.1 Pseudoalteromonas sp. C2R02
ATTACTTTATTACTTTATTAATCTCATCTTCAACACTCCAATCTTTAAATCTAATAATTATTTTTAATATTTTTCTAAAATAAATTAAAGAAAAAAAAACTTCTGCCGTAATAGAGACTGTAATCATATAAATTCAGCTCCAACCGTGGAGTATTTAGGAGAAATATTATGGCTCTATCAATTCAAACCAATGCAACATCCCTGAATGCACAGCGTCAGTTGGGGCAAACTCAAAAAGCAGTTTCAACTTCAATGGAGCGCTTATCTTCTGGTTTACGTATCAATAGTGCGAAAGATGATGCTGCAGGTCTACAAATTTCAAATCGATTAACATCTCAAATAAATGGTTTAGGTGTTGCTGCAAGAAATGCAAATGATGGTGTATCTCTAGCGCAAACTGCTGAGGGTGCATTACAAGAAAGTACAAATATTTTACATCGTATGCGTGACTTAGCATTGCAAGCATCAAATGGTACTTATTCCAATTCAGATCGTTCTGCAATCCAAGAAGAAGTAGGTCAACTACAAAGTGAGTTAGATCGTATATCAGAAACCACTTCTTTTGGTGATAGAAAGTTACTAGATGGTTCATTTGGTTCAAACAGTTTACAAGTGGGTGCCAAATCATTTGAAACAATTAATATTAGTCTAGGTTCATTTGGGGCAGATGACATTGGCGCACAAACATTTTCATTAAATGCAGGTCAAACTTTACTTGCTTCAACTGGTGCTACAGGTCTAGGTGGAATATCTATTTCTGGTTCAGCTCAGGAGCACGCTTTCTTAGGTTCAGCAGGTACTACACAGACAATTAGTGTTTTAGGAGCGCAAGGTTCTGCAACTGCAACCGTTTCTGGTTCTGGTACTGCTGTGGATGTTCAAGATGCAATAAACCGTGCGACACCAACAACAGGCGTTGAGGCTGATGCGCGTACTGTAGTATCACTTGATTTCGCATCAGGAAATGTATCAGGTAATGTGACAGCTACTACAACGATTACTTTTGATTTACGTGGTGCAAATACTGATGAATCTATAGCAGCACCAACAATAAAAGCTGATTTTACAAATACAGAAGATTTGACTTCAATTGCTAATGCTATCAATGCTGAAACAGGTTCAACAGGGATCGCAGCAAGCATCTCAGCTGAAGGTGAGCTGGTTATGGTAAGTGAATCTGGTGATAATATTCAAATTGCTAATGTTGCTATTTCAGGTGGTGGTGCAGCGGGTACTACAAGCTTGACTATTTCTGCAACATCACATGACTATGAAGGTGATGTTTCTGATGCTACTCAGAACATAGCAACAGCAACTTTAGTTGGCTCTGGTACTGGTGCTGATACAGGTATGTCTACAACTACAAATGAAATAAACTTTATTGGAACTGTGCGCACAACTGCAAACGAGGACTTCGAAGTAGCATCAAGTCAAGCTGAAGTAACAGCTGGTGGTTTATCAACTATTGAAACAATTGATGATGTTGATGTTAGTACTGCTATTGGTGCCCAAATGTCTGTTGATGTTATTGATGGCGCTTTAGCGCAAATAGATACACAAAGAGCTCAGTTAGGTGCGGTTCAAAACCGTTTAGATTCAACAGTATCTAACTTGCAAAATGTAAGTACTAACGCATCAGCTTCTCGTTCGCAAATTAGAGATACAGATTTTGCGACTGCAACAGCTGAAATGACTAAAAATCAAATATTACAACAAGCCGGTACTTCTATCTTAGCGCAGTCAAATCAGCTACCACAGGCTGCATTAAGTTTATTAGGTTAATATTTAAATTAACTTTAAAACAATTCGGTAAAATAAGAGGAGCTAGGTTTTACCTAGCTCCATTTTTCGTTTTATACTCTACTATAGTAGGAGAGCTATAATGAATAATATAAATACATCACCACCACAATTAAATGATGTGCTAAATGGTTTGATGAAGCCTGAAAATAGCAATGTGATAGAAAATGATAGAAAATCATCTGAAAAAGTTGAAAATCAAAGCTTACCCGTTGAAATTACAGAAATAGATAAAGTAGAACCTTTATCTAAAGTTCAGCTTGAAGAGTTGGCAGTAAAATTGCAGGAGTTTGTAGGTGATCTTGATAAATCTTTAAAGTTTGAAACACATCAAGAATCTGGTCGTGATGTTATAAAGGTATTAGATGGTGAATCTGGAGATTTAATTAAACAATTTCCTTCAGAAGAGCTTTTGGGCATAATTACAAACCTTTCTAAGGCATCCGGTTTATTAGTCAATGAAAAGATTTAATTTGTATCATTACAATTTAAATTCGTTTTTAAAGGGGGATATATGAGCTCAATTTCATCACCAGGATTAGGGTCTGGATTAGATGTAAATAGTATAGTTAAGAGTTTAGTTGATGCGGAACGCGTTCCCTTTGACGCAAAAAAAGATGCCGAACAAGAAAGCAATACAGCAAAGATCTCTTCTTTTGGAAATATTAAAAGCACCCTTTCAGAGTTAGATGATATCCTATTTGACCTTAAGCTTCCTTTTACATTTAATGAACGTATTGTCGAGACAAGCTCGTCTAACTATACTGTAGAAGCAGGTTCAGCTTCCCTAACTGGAAATTATGAAATTGAAGTTTTACAATTAGCGCAAGCGCATAAAATGACTTCTGAAGCTTTTACACAAGGAGCTCCTGTCGGTGAAGGTACTATGGCTTTTACTATTGGCAGTGAAACATTTGAAGTCGAGGTTTCTGCAACAGATGATTTAGATGCTGTTAAAGCTAAAATAGCTGATGCGAGTAATGGATTAGTATCAGCGTCAATTGTAACGGCTGATGACGGTCAGCATTTAACTTTAACAGGCACCAAAACAGGTGCAGGTAATGATATATCAATTTCAATTACTGATACTGATGGAGATATAACTGATGGAGCAGGCTTATCTCGGTTAAACCATACAGGTGATCCAAATGATTCTTTTACGGTGCAAAATACAGCTCAGGATGCCTCGATTAAGATTGATGGTTTATTAACAGTTAGTAATGATACAAATAGTTTTGATTCTGTGGTTGCTGGAGCGGTTATTAACGTAACTGGCACGCATACTGCAGGGAGTAGCGATAAGTTTTCTATAAGTAAAGATGAAGAAAGCATAGTAACCCGACTAACGGAGTTTGTTGAAGCTTTCAATAAAGTTGTAGATTCTGTCGATGAAGCTTCAGCTGTAAACTCAGATTTAGGTACGGCAGGAACGCTAACTGGTGATAGCACTGTTAGAACTATGATGAATCAGATTAGAAGTGCACTTTCTACACCTGTTGAGCTGGAAGATGGTAGTGTATTTAGCTTATCTATGTTAGGTATTTCAACTAATAAAGATGGCTCTTTAGATTTAGATGCTAAAGAATTAAAAGATTCAGTGAATTCTAATTTTGATAATCTTAGTGAAATATTTGCATCATCTGAAGGCATAGGTCGAAAATTAAATGACGTTGTTTCTGAATATCGAAAGTTTGGAGGCCTCATTGATCAGAGGATTACAGGATTAGAGGATTCAAATGTTCGTTGGGATGAAGAACAAGTAAAAAATGAAAAGAAATTAACTACTTTAGAAGAAAGACTGTATGCACAGTTTTTATCTATGGATTTATTAGTTGCACAATTAAAATCAACAGGTGATTATTTAACAACTCAGTTAGATAATTTACCTGGGTTTACATCGAAAAGTTAAGATAACTCTTAATTTTTCGATTTCGAAGAGTTAGGAGTTTTCCATGTCAGAAAAAATACTGCAAGCAGAAGCTAAAGAGCAGTTAAAAACAGTTTTATCTTATACTTTATATCAAAATTTACTTGCATTAAAAGAGTATTTTCCTTCCTTTTATAATCGATTTCTAGAATATAAACCAAAAACACACGGGTTAGAGCTCACACCTGATGGCATTTTAAATATCGCGTATCCCGGTGGCTTTATTTATAACGGGGACCCACAAAAAATATGCAATGAGCAGTTTGATAACTATTTTAGCTGCACCTTAAATAGTATTTATACCATTAATGCCGCTGAAGCAGAAAAACCTAACCAATTATTTAAACATCCAGGGTTAGTCGCTGCTGTTTCTAGGGATGGTGATGAGTTCATAGCCAAGTCTTTAACAAAAAAATACCAACCGCCTAGCGTGTATCCTATCTTATCTGTAATTGGGGTAGGGATGGGTTATCACTTAGAGAGATTAGTTGAAAAAAACATTCATCATATATGCATATATGAACCTAATAATGATTTATTTTATGCTTCACTACATACAGTTGATTATAGGAAAATTTTTGAACATTTCACGCAAAAAAATAAAGGAATTACGTTAGAAATAGGTTCTAAACCTGAGTTTTTTATCGAAAGTATTCATAAAATATTACATGAGAGGGGTTTATTTAGAGCTGGCTCATTTCCAGTTTATCGTCATTATGGTAGTGATACTTCTAATGATGCTTTAAAACGCTTTTTTGATAATGTAAGTAATTTCTATAATGGGTTTGGTTTTTTTGAAGATGAAATTATAGCAACGGTTCATACATTAAAAAATATCAAAGCAGGGCATAAATTTCTTCCTAGTAACATTAAATTACCTAAAGCTTTTAATAATAAACCTGTTTTTATCTGTGCAAATGGTCCTTCTTTAGACGATAACATAGAGTTTTTAAAAGAAAATAGAGAACAGTATTATTTATTTTCAGGTGGTAGTGCATTAATGCCGCTATATAAAGCCGGTTTAACACCTGATTTTCATTTCGAGATAGAAAGAACAGAAGGTTTGTTTGAATATGTAGCGGGTATAGAAGATCGCAGTTATTATAAAAATATAACTTTAATTACAATGAACACGGTTTCACAGAAAGTAATTGATTTATTTGGCGATGTTTATATTTACTTTAAACCAAATGATGGTGGTACGGAATTAATGCGTACCGCTTTAGGGCAAGAAGACTTTAATAATTATTTACATTTATTTAGTTCTAACCCTACAGTATCTAATGCTGCATTAGTTTTTGCAATTGAGTTAGGATTCAAAAATATTTATTTTCATGGTGTAGACTTAGGCTATATAGACCCTAATTATCATCACTCTAAAGATAGTTTATATTTTGAAAATGATAAAAAGATAGCCGATTTTGATGGCCATGCACAAAATAATAAAATAGTAGCAGGTAATTTTGTTGATACTGTATTTTCAAGTATGATTTTTGATTGGTCACGTCATACATTAGAGCATGTTTTAAGATCTTCTGATAATAAAGACTTAAATTGCTTTAACTGCTCTAATGGTGTGAAAATTGATAGAGCAAAACCCTTGCCTATTAATGAGGTTAGTTTAGAGCATGGGGTTCTGCCAGATGTTGTTGAAGCTTTATCCCAGATCGTTATTCCAGATATTATGTCATTTAAAGATTTGAGTGAGAAAGTAAAGTTTTTCAGCAGTGACTTATTTAATCTTATGGATGAAATTGTTAATCCTAGTTTAGGTAGTGTGAGCATCAATCATGAGCAGCTTATTGAGCATTTTAATTATCAATATTATAAGACAAAAACAGTAGGAAAAGAAAATAATGTATTTATTTGTAGAATGTTAATTGGCAGTCTTAATTATTTACAAACAACTACAGTAGGAAAGCTACACTTCATTAGAAATCAAAAGACTAGAGATGAATATGCGACAAGTTCATTGAAGTTTTTTTGCAAGTACATGGAAGTTATGAAAGTTGAGTATAATGACAAAGTATTAAATTGGATTGAAGAAGAAAACAAATAAATCTAATCACTAAAACCAAGGGCTAAAATTTAATCGTTTAGCTCTTTTTTTATGCTGAAAAAAATATTTTGGATCGCATTTTGTTCTGTCGTTAGATTAATTATGAATTTAGAATTCATTAAACCCAGTCTATGTTCAGATAGTAAAACAAGCTCATTTTTGAGTTTTTTTTCATCTAAAACAGATTTGCTTTTATCTATTTGATCTAGAATGAAAGGAGATTTTATTTTTAAATTTAGTTGAATACTTAGTATGGGTTTATTTAGTAAAGCTGCTTCAAGTAATAAAGTTGATGACATACCCAGTACAGCATCACTTTGTAAAATAGCCTCAACTGAGTCTAATAAAATTAGTGATACAAAATTAAATTGATTACAAATCTTTGAGTAAACTTCAGTATTCTCCCTCGGATGTGGCTTTATTATAAGCTCTATCATGTTATTTGGTATTTCATTTATGGCATTACAAATCGCGTATAGAATCGACTGTTCAGTATAACCATAGAGATCAAGACCTTTCTCCTTGCCATAAACAGTGGTTATGGGTTCAGATGCAAATAACCAAGTTAGTTTTTCATTATTTCTATTTTGTGAAGTTGGCTTTTTATGTTGATTGATAAAATGTTCGAAATAGGGTTGCCCGGTCACTTTTATATATTTCGCAGGGATACCTTCTTTTATCATTGCTTGTTGAGCATATTCATCCATAACAAATATATTTTTAGGTAAAATATATTCATTTAAATTGTACTTTTCTTTTGATTGATAGCTTCTATGTGATTTTAAAAATCTAAGAGAATAATTCATCCACTGATCTAAAATGGCACCGTGATAAATCTTTCGTTTTTTTGCTGCTAACCAAAGTAATCTTTCAGTAAAATCATCAGCACTAGTGCTCGTTAGAATACCATCAAAATTTTGACTTGATACAAACTCATACACATTACCTTGTGTAATCGTAAAAATAGAGTCTTTAATATTTTTATATTCTAACTCGTTTTTTTGATAGATGTTTAATGAGGTCTCTTTTCCATATATATGAACATCAAAGGCTTCTTTTAACATTGCATGCATAGCAACTATAAGGTTAGCGCCACCAGGATCACTTGAGAATAATAATAATTTTTTCACAATACTTTACAGTATTAATATCATTTCAATAGAAGTTTCAGGGAAGTCAAAATAACCATTATCAGTATGCTCAAAACCTATTTTTTCATATGCTTTTATGGCGGCTATATTGTCTTTAGCAACACCCAAATTTATTCTTTTGATATTGGTATTCTTTTTTAAAAAATCCGTTGAGGCATGTATTACTTCACTTGCCACTCCTTTACCTTGAAAAGATTCGTCACCAATTAATATACCTAAAGTAGCAACATGCTCATGGTTTGGGTGTCTTTCATATTTTAAGTTTCCAATATGCTCTTGATTTTTTTTAGTGAAAATACCATAAAACCAGCAGTTAGGATCTTGGTCTTTTTCAAAAATATAATTTTGTAATGATTTTAAGTCTTCATTTTTATAGGTAATGTATTCAGATGTAGTTTGCTCTGAAAACCAGCTTAGATACTTTACGGATGCATCCTGAATGGTTAATTCACGTAAATGAAATCTTAACGTTTCAAGTTTTGTTTCCATTTTATGCTCCAAGTTCGCTATAGGGCTGCTTTGCTTTTCTGCCACTTCTGATTAAATTTAGCGTATTATCAAAACCATAATTAAAAAGCATATCAATGATACTTAAATGGCTTTTAAACTCCCCAAATAATTGTTCATGAATAGGGTGCTCAAACTGGTGGTAAAATAGGTTTATGTTATGTTTTACCAGTTCTCCACCTGGTGTGTTTTTATTTAAATAAACAGCTGAACCAACAGGTGATAAATAGTTTTTAACATCAAGGTTATTACAAATAGAAACTAGCCTTTCATCTTTTATGCCTTCAACATTATCAATATTCGATGATCTTATAAATTGAGTTTTGATGCCTACTTTAATGCTAATAGCTTCAATAATCGAAATTGTAAAATCACTTAAATTTTCATGATGTGTATTAATTAGCACTTCAAGAAAAGGGTAAACATGGTCAAAATATTTAGACTTCCTATAATTAGCGTAAACAGACTTTAAATGCTTTTTTTGCCAAGGGGCTTTTAGATTAAGTTTAGCTTGGTTAATCATGGTATTCATACGCCCATTAGGTAAAGTGACGTCAATGCTCAACATCGTTTCACCTGATGCTGATTTGATTCTGTTTCTCACATGCCAATCACTTTTTTCAAGTTTTACATTATCTAAAAAAACAAATTTATCAACACGATCTATCAAGTCAAAATATCCACACCAAGGAATGTATGTTGGTTGCATGATCGCACAAATCATACTTTATCCTCTTTATATAAATACATAGTATATTCAAATGGAATACTGCCTTCTTTAACAAGGTAATCATGCTTTAATACTATACGTCTTGTTAAATTTCGCTTGCAAAAATCAAACACTTTTAAAGGATCTGAGTAATATAAGTTACTATCTTGAAAATCGACATATGTTGACATAGCATTAAAAGCAATGCCTTTTTGACTACTGTCAAACATCTTTTTAATAGTCGAAAGCATAAACTCCTCATTATCTTCTTGATTATTATTAAATACTCCGCTCAACAATATATAATCATAACCTTGAGGAATGCTATCGGATAACAAGTCACAGACTTTGAATTGCGCATTTTTATGTTCTTTGAAGTGTTGATTTGAAAGCTCTACGAATTCAGGAATAAAATCTAGACCTAAATATTTACCTTTAAAGTCATTTAAATTTAGAAATTGAAACATATCACCTAAACCGCAACCTACATCTATAACTGAATCCATCTCAGGGGCAATTTCACTAAGAATTTCAAATCTTTTATATTGGGACTCGGTATTGATGTGTTGAACCGCTTCAGGTGAGGGGCCATATTGATTTAGTAAATTTTTATAGTGTTGTTTTAAATCAGAGATCATTGTGCATGCTCATTGATAAAGTTTAAGATATTTAATAATTGGCTTTGAGGTGTTTCTGGGCGAATGAAAATATTAACGATATGCTCACTAATATAGTGTGCATTTTCAAGGTGAACACCTGTCGAAAGTTGTGCTAATGATTTGTAATGAGTCGTTATAGTTATACCATGTGATTGTGCTTTTTTAACTAATTCATCTCTATTATTCTTAATTAGTAAAGGATAGCGCCAATAGGTAATATCGTCATTGTAAGGGAGTTTTGTTATGTTCTTATTTTTTAGTAAGGAATGACAAGTTTTTGTATTTTTTTGTCTTTTTGAGATAAAACTTACCAGCTGAGATAATTTTACATTGAGTTCATTTATTTGCGATTGAGAAGGTGTAAAAGCAAAGAATTCATTATTATTTATTATATTAAGGGCATTAGAATAAAAAGTATGATTATTTGTTGTTAATAAACCACCATAATTACAATTAATTGTTTTATCGTAACCAAAACTGATAATACTTATATCACCAAAGCTGCCTAAAGGTTTACCTTTATAGGTACCACCCATAGCTAAACATGCATCTTCTATTAAAACTAAGCTGTTTTGTTTTGCATATATTTCTAACTCATCAATTTTGCAGTAATGGCCGTAGCTGTGAACTGCAACTATAGCGACTGTATTTTCTGTTTTTACAGCTTCTACTTGAGGCACATTCATGCAGTAATCATCAAGACTTACATCGGCTAAAACAGGTGTAAATCCAGCTAGCTGTATTGCAAATAAAACTGCTGGGCAACAAATTGCCGGCATTATTACGTCAGAGCCTTTAGGAATTTTTGAAGCTAACAGTGCTGTTATTAAAGCTGCACTACCAGAGCTTGTCATTAAAAGGTGTTCTCTACTTAAGTTTTTACTTAGGCTAGAATTTAGCTCAGAGAAATGACTTATAACCAAATTTTTAAATCCTTACGATAATGACCCAATTGAAAGTTTTCCGGTTGTTTTAATATTTCTACTTTTGTCACTTTAGAGTTCTTTTCTAATAAAGCCTTGAGTGTATTTAAATCACAAAAAGTCCATTCAGAGTAGCGCATTATATGTGGTAATTTTTTCTCATACTCTAAGTCACTAGCACCTTTAATTATTTTTTCAAACTGTTTATCTAATAGGTCACCAATTAAAATGATTCCACCTGATTTTGTAACTCTTATAAATTCATTTATTGCTATATTTATATAACTTTCATCTGGAAAATAATGAAAAATACTATAACTTAATACTCGCTCAAATTTATTGTCAGAAAAATTAAGGTTAGCTGCATCACCAACATAAAATTGACCATTTACTATCTGTTTTTTAGCCTCTAATACCATAGATTCAGCATAATCTGTGCCGTAATAGTATTTCACTTTGGGTGTTAACTGAGAGAGTAATAATGCGTTACCACAACCGACATCAAGTATGGAATTTACTTCGCTTGTCAAATTCAGTTTATTACTGATGTCAGCCACCAGTTCCTTCCAATTCTCATTATCAATAGGACGGCATACTTGTTTTTTTAAATCATTTGTATCGAGTGCATTTTGAGACCATTCATTTTTTTTTGTTGTGAAAGTAGTCATTGTGATACCTCAATAATTCTCTGTGCTAATTTAGTTGTAGAATGTGTGGAAAAATGTTTTCTAGTTGAATTTTTTATTTTTAGTAAAATATCTTTATCTAAAAACCTCATTAACTCTTTTTTTATCATGCTTGGATTTAATTGAGTCGCTATACCTAAATCGTAGGTTAAATCTGATGCTGCTAATATTGTTGTATCTTCAGCTTGGCCTATATTTTGAGATATTGAAGCATTGGGAATACAGCAAAAGGCAACTTCATATTTACTTAATCCACCACCTGTTATGAATACATCAGCGAGTTGATAAAGTTCTTCTATTTTTTCGACTAGTGGCTGCACAGTAATATTATTATTATTTGAAATATAGCGTGTTTTAAGTTCAGTTTTTTTATCAATTAAATAAATATTTTTATTTGTGACGCATTCTATCAGTAAGTTAAGAATTTTATTTCCTACACTTGTTTGATCGTTTCCACCAATGAATATTACAATATTGCTAATCTTACTATTTTCATTTTTTAAGTTATGTTTTCTTATATCTATTAATGGTTTTTTAAATGGAAAATAGTCGAGTCCTAAGCAAGTGTTATTATTTGAATAGCTTTCTGACTCAGCACATGAACGAAAATTAATAATTAAATCTAATTGAGATAAATTAAATTCATTAAAATCATCAATTTTAATAAAAGTATTAACTTTAGTTCTTATGAGATCTATATCTTTTTGAGTAATACAGTAATCATCTAAGATCAAAGTTGCATCTTTAAATGAATCTAAATTTTCAGTATTTATTATAGTGAAATTATGATGATTAAGTTGCTCTTTTGCAAAAGTATTAAATTCACCATTAAATATAATTGGAGTACTGCTATTCTGTTCTTTTAAGGTAACAGCGATGTTTAAACATCGCATTAAATGCCCTAAACCAGATAACTCATTAGCATTGCATTGAAAGATAAATCTATGCATTACTTTTTATGTATCTTTGTATCATATTTTTAAAACCTTTCGTTTATTTCATTAAAAGCAGCTTTAATAACATCACCATGAAACCAATGCTTACCACTAAAGCGTCCAGATACCATTACATTATTAAATACTTTAGATAATTTTTCATAATTATCCTTAGTAGCTTCACTAAATTCAAATGTAGGAACTGGAAATGTATTATGAATAGTTTGCCTTAGATGGCTGATTACTTTAGTTTCATTGGAAATAAGCTTCATATCTTTTAATTCATTAAGCATATCTTCAGAAGTAATCTTATCTGAATCTTCCTTTCCTGAAAGCGCTTCAATTGTTAGGTGGTTCGTGTTTTTGTTTTTATCTAAATTCGGGTGCAGGGTAACACGAAAGCTTTTGGCTTTGAGGTCCCAATTCCAAATATAATGAGATTCAGAGTTTAAAATGGGTAAATCAAAATTATAATGGAAAATATTGGCAGTTCTAAAATCTAGTTTAGCTTTTTTACTCGTAATACCTGCTGCATTTAGAGCTAAAGCGGGAGGAGCACTCCAAAATAGAAAATCACAATCTAGGATCTTGTTACTATTAGCTAAATGAACTTTACTAATAGAACCTGTTTTATGTTCAATTTTATTGATGTATTCTTTTGTTATAAACCCAACACCTTTGTTTTTTGCTTGATCTATTAAACCATCAATCCAATATTGCACTCCTTTACCGTTAGTCGGGTAATAATATGTTGGTTCAACTGTTTCATCATTTAATATTCTTTGATCATAATCAGCGGCGCTGTGATAGCCTAACTTATCATCAAATGCGGGGATTTCTTTTAATTTTTTAGTAACTTCAGGGCTTAAGCCTATCACACGACTTAAGCCAAAATAGCTAACTGATGAGTGTGTTTTAAGAGAGCTTGGGTCAACATCTTGACCATATAGCTTTTGAATCAGCGGGAACGCAATTTCAGATGTAAAAGTAGGGCCTAAAGTATCGTTTAAATAAGTTGCTATATCTTCAGCTGTACTTTGTTCTGTTCTTGATAAAAGTTCTAGAATCCCTTTTTGATATACTTGTTCTGGTAACTTTCTTGTATCTACTACTTGAGTTTCAAGATCCCACTTCCCACCAAAATAATTACCTGTTTTTAGTTTTCCTAAACCTTGCCAATGTAGGCTTCTTTCGGGTTTAGGTCCAAAAAGGATATTATCAATTGCCTCAATACCAGTCGTATTTGGTATATGAGTACCTTGATCATAAACGATCCCTAATTCATCTTTTACTGATTTTAGAAGACCGCCACAGTGTTCCTCAGAGTCAATAACATAAACATTTTTAAATTTCTCAGCCAATAAAATAGATGAAAATAATCCACATAAACCGCCGCCTACTACAATACAATTGTTCATATTTATTTGACCTCTATTTATCATCCATAACAAACATTTCTTTAAACATATCTATTACTTGTTGTACTGTTTCTTGTGTAACATGTCGATGATCTGCTTCCCAAGGGTTTTTACTACACTCAGTTACCAGTTCATAGCTTGGCAAGTAATACATATCTTTATTATTTTGAACCAATTCTTCCGCTGCAACCCTTAATACTGCCTTAGAGTGGGTATTTGCTTCGATGACATGATGAGAATTACCTCTGCCAGTTGCCATAAATGGGATGGGAGAAAGAGTGATAACAAGCTTAAATTTTGGATTGAATTCTTTAATAATATCAAAAAACTTCTGAATATATTTTACATTATCCGAAACAGACAGGACTTTATGTTCAATTAAATGGGACATGCCGCTTTTTGGGTTTCTTGATAAAGCAGTGCCATCTTTTAACATCCAACATTCGTTCAATCCGAGTGTAATCACGAATACTTCACAAGTTAAGAATGTATGCCTAATAGCTTTTATATGTGAATCATAGTCTTGCTCGTATGCATCTATGGATTTGAAAAATACATTTTCTCTGTAAGGGTCTGTATATAGTCCCCCAGGAACATGAGCTAATATTTTTTGTGGTTTTCGTTTATCAAAAGCTTTCTCGGCAAGTTGCGTAAAACTAGGACTATTAAAAATAACGCCGTAATTGGCACTAAATTTTACAATTTCATCTCCTGGTTTATAGCCATCAACTATAACTTCAGAATTAGGGTCAATGATTCTTTCTGAAATGACATAATTGTATTTATCTTGCTGTAATACTTTCGATATTTCAAAAGCGAAGCAACTACCGGCAGAGCCAATCGGTGTTTCTTTTGTCATTATTGGGTGTTTGATAACATAAGGAAGCTGTTCAAATTTGTTTTGTGGCGCACTAGGGTGAGTTGGATTTGGCCAAAAAATAGCATTCGGGTTAGGTTTACCTTGGGCATTATAGCAGGTAGTTGATTTTATATTTGATTCTTCAAATTCAGCTAGCTCTAAAAGATTACGCGTATCAAAGCTTTTAAGTGTACCTTCCCAGGGTATAGATGCTTTAAATGAGTTTTTAAGTAGCTGTATTAATTTATTAATATCGGTTACTTGATTGAATGTTGGATCAAATTCTATAATTCTTTGATACATATCGGTAACATAAGCATCATCAGAAAATATATTTTTTAATAAATATCTTAATTCATTTTTTGTCTGAATTTTTCCTGTTCCAGATACCAAAATGGTATCTTCTTTTAGATTTGAATCATCAGGTATAGGCAAGAGAGAAATACTTTTTTGAATATCTTGAAAAGACAAACATTGATGAGCTGGCTGCCAATATGAGTGATTTATTTTATCCCAAGGTAGTGGTGAAGGAACTAAGCATAAACTAAGTGTATATCGTTTTTGACCTTTTTTTGGTACGTCACATCTATGAGCGACATCAAATGGATTAAAAATAATGGCATCACCAGATTCTAAATTAAATTGTTCAGGTACTGGATCAAAACCTAAGTAACTTAATAAAGAAGATATATCTTTTTTTCTATCATGTAATTTACAAAAAATATAGCCTTGCTCTTTTAAAGCTGAAGTCTTTTCTTTTGGGTAGAAAAAAGTATTACCACCATGCTTAGATGTTGCGTTTAAATACACAATTACTTTTAGATGTTTAGATGGGCCTCCATCACAATGCCATTTTGTATAGTAAAAAGGCTCATCATTTTCAGCCGTAACTTCAGTAAATTCATACCATGTGACTGCATATTCAGTTTTGAAATAGCTTTTAATTTGGCTATCTATTTTTTGATTTAATATTTTTGGTAATAAAGTTTGTAATCTTGTTTTATGATTAAAGTTTTCGGATTCTTGTTCTGTGATTAATAATTTACATTCTTCAGGGGACAGTACGTTTTCAATTCTATTAACTGAGTGAGTGATCAAATCATTAGTTTTAGCGAAGTTTTTATTAGCGACACAACGTTGATAAAGTTGATGTCTATCTTTATATCCTTCATTTACATCATGACCAATTCTAATAATCTCAGAACCATTCATTACAAAATTAAACTCTTCGCCATTAATGACTTTTTTAGAGCAAATAATATCCATTTTAAACCTCATAAATATTGACTTAATGATTGATTAAGCAATTATTATACCTAAATTAATAGAATTGATTACCCATTATTTTATAGATATTTGATAGTTATCAATAAAGTGTGGATGATGTCTTATTGATAACTATTTTTTATTTACTTAGATTCTAAAGTTATTTAAAAGATCCTTTAATGCAATCTAAAGTTTAATTGAGTTTTTAATTAACTCTATATTTAAAGTTTTTGAAATAACTTCCGATAAAAGTATATTCACCTACTTTTAGGTTAGCTGTATGCTTTCTATTGCTACTAATTTAAGTTCATTATTTACTCAGAGGCAATTAACTTCTGTAAGTAATGCTACTTCAAATTCGATGGAAAGATTAAGTTCAGGTCTGCGAATTAATAATGCGGAAGATGATGCCGCGGGCATGCAGTTATCTCACAGGATCACAGCTAAAATAAATGGTAATGCGGTGGCTATTAGAAACGCAAATGATGGTATTTCTATGGCACAGACTGCAGAAGGTGCGTTATCTGAAGTGACTGCAAATTTACATAGAATAAGAGATCTTTCCCTTCAAGCAGCAAATGGTACCTATAGCAGAAGTGACAGAGCATCAATCCAAGAAGAAGTTGACCAATTAAAATTAGAAATTAATCGAATTAATGAAACAACAAGTTTTGGTAGTCAAAAATTATTTGATATGGGTGATGGACGTTTGGTTGATATTGTAGAAAGGGATATGGTTAATGGTTTAGCATCCTCTTGGTTAAGAGAGTCAGAAAAAATAATTTTTGAACAATTAGGTATAGATGGTAAAGGGCAAACACTTAAAATTGATTTAGAGCAAGTCGATGGCGCAGGTGGTACCGCCGCTTATGTACAAGCTCAGAGTGTTGCTGGAATTGGAGCGTTTAATCAAGTTATGGTAATTGACTTGGATGATTTTAATGCATCAAATTTACCTAAAGGTGACCCAAATGGACTTGCATTAGACGAAGTCGTTTTACATGAAATGGTTCATGCAACTATGGGGGCTAACTTTGGTGACTGGACTAATATTCCTACTTGGTTTAAAGAAGGTGCTGCTGAAGCTATTAGAGGGGCTGATTCAAGGCTGTCTACAGATATTGCTGTTCATGGTGCAGCGGCTATTTGGACTGAACTAGATACTAATTGGCAAGGTGCAGGAGGTAATCCTGTTGGCGCGTTACCAACAGCTGGTGTTTATTCGGGTGGTTATGTTGTAATGCGTTATGTTGAAAGCAAAATTGGTAGTGATGGTATTAAAGGTTTAATGTCTGAATTAAGTAACGGTTTAACTTTAGATGCGGCCTTAGGGGCTTCTACGAGTTGGGCTAATGAAGCTGCTTTATTTACTGAATTAGGCGCAGCCCCTGCTGTGGGTGCTGAACCGACAGTTTTTGAACAGTATATTGTTGATGAAATGGACTTAACAAATAATGACTCTGGCTCATTAAGTGGTTCTGACGCAGGCGGTATTATTGATTATGAAACTGTTATGACAGGATTAGGCTCTGGAAATTCAGGCGCTAAAAGTTTTACTGAACTTTATGTAACTGGTGATGACGATAGTGATGCTGGGGGGGATTTCAATTCTGGAAATTATAACCTACCTTCAACCAATGCGGATATTACTGAGCAGCGTGTAGAATTATATCAAGCCAATATTAGTGGGGCTGGAGGAAGGGCTGTAGATCTACAAGTTGGTGCAAATGCTTTAGAGATAATTACACTTACGTTAGGCACATTTAGCACTAAAAATTTAGGGATTGATTATTTGGAGGTAACAGATAATCCTCAGTTTGCGGTTTTTGCAGCTGATGATGCAATTCGCATTGTAGATACCCAAAGAGCTCAAATGGGTGCGGTTATGAATCGTCTTGACCATACCGTGAGTAATTTACAAAATATTTCCCAAAATCTAAGTGCAAGTAACTCACGTATTGAAGATACAGACTATGCAATGGAATCTGCTATCTTAATAAAAAATCAAATTACTCAGCAAGCTACTTCAGCCATGTTAGCGCAAGCCAATAGCCAACCAAATAATATCCTCTTTTTATTAAACGCTTAAATTATAAATCTTTGGTTTTATGTATGTTATGGAGCAGTTTTTGCTTGTAAAATAACAATGAAATTGAAAGGTATTTTTTGGAGTAACTATAATGCCGGATAAAAAAAGCTTAAAAGAAAATTCAGGTGCTATGTTATGGGAGCAAGCTAAGAAGATAATTCCCGGCGGGAATCAGTTATTATCTAAACGAGCTGAAATGTTTTTACCTGAATTATGGCCTGCATATTATAAAAAATCATTAGGATGTGAGGTATGGGATCTTGATGACAATCATTATTATGATATGAGCATTATGGGCATTGGCACTTCACCTTTAGGTTATGCTCATCCTGAAGTCACCCAGGCTGTTATAAATGCAGTTTCTGATGGTTGTATGTCTAGCTTAAACTGTTTTGAAGAAGTACAGCTAGCAGAAAAATTGATTGATATACACCCTTGGGCTGGTGGCGCTAGGTTTTCACGAACGGGTGGTGAAGCATGCTCTATGGCTGTTCGAATTGCACGAGCACATACAGGTAGGGATAAAATTGCTTTTTGTGGTTATCATGGCTGGCATGATTGGTATTTAGCAACAAATTTAAAAGACGGAAAAAATTTAGATAATCAATTGTTACCAGGACTTAGTCCATCAGGTGTGCCTAAAGGTTTAGGTGGTACAGTATTACCATTTAATGCTGGAGATATAGGTGCACTTAAAACAATACTTGAAGAAAATAAAGATGAATGTGCGGCTGTAATGATGGAGATCTTTCGTCATGAAGAGCCTGATGTTGCTTTCATACAAGAAATAAAAGCTTTATGTGAAGCTAATGGTATGGTGCTTATTTTTGATGAAGTGTCTTCAGGTTTTAGATTAAACACGGGGGCAGCACATTTATTGTGGGATTTTGAGCCTGATATTTGTGTTTTAGGAAAAGCTTTAGGTAATGGTCACCCAATTTCAGCTGTGATTGGTCGAAGAGATATAATGGATGCTGCACAACTTTCCTTTATTAGTAGTTCATACTGGACTGAAAGAGTTGGATTTGTTGCAGCTTTAAAAACATTAGAGGTATTTGAAAGTGAAAATATTCCAAAAAAACTCATAGAGACTGGTGATTATATTAGGAAGGGATTACTGAAAGTTGCAAATAAAACAGGCTTTGATCTTGAAATATTAGGTGTGAATTCAGTCTTGATTTTATTATTAAAAGGTTCAGAACCGCTTGTGATCAAAACATTATTTACCCAAGAAATGTTAAAGCGTGGATTTCTAGCAAGTAATGTTATTTATGTTTGTGCTGCCCATTCTAAAGATATAGTAGATCTCTATTTTAAAAATGTTGAGGAAGTTTTTAATTTAATTTTAAAAGCTGAAAAAAGTGGTACAACAGAGTCTTTATTAGAAGGACCTGTGTGTCATAGTGGATTTAGTAGGCTTAACTAATGGAAGATAAGAAACATATAGTTGCAGTGATACAAGCGAGAATGGGATCTTCTCGTTTACCAAATAAAGTAATGAAAGAGGTTGATGGTAAACCGCTTATTGGCTATTTAATTGAGCGTTTATCATTAGCTAAACATATAGATAAAATTGTTTTAGCAACTTCAACTAATCAAGAAAATGATGGTCTAGTTAAATATGTTGAATCATTAGGAATAGATGTTTTCCGCGGAGATGAAAATGATGTGTTGTCTAGGTTTCAACAGGTTGCAAAGCTGAATAATGCAACTGACATTGTTCGTATCACTGGTGACTCACCTTTATTAGACCCTGAAATATGTGATGATTTAATAACTTATTACTTAGAAAATAAACTTGATTATGCATTTTTAAGTGAACGTTTTTGCGAAGGTGTAGATTGTGAGGTTGTTTCTTCTAGTGCTTTATTAAAGTTAGAGGACTATGCTCTTAAACCTTCTCACCATGAACATGTGACTTTATATATTTATCAGCATCCTGAGCTGTTTAATTTCTCTTTTTTAGAAAATGGCTGTGATGATGCTAAATATCGTTTTACTGTAGATAATAAAGAAGATTTATTTGTTGTAACGCATATTTTACAAGATATGAATAAAACTAATTGCTTTTATTCAACTCAAAAAGTTAAATGTTTTTTAGATAAAAATCCTGAAGTTTCAAATGTTAATAGTCATATTATCCGTAATGAAGGTTTAGCAATATCTTTAGATTCAGAAAAATAACTAAGAGAAACACTCCACAAATGGAATACTTATGAATTCATTTACGATAAACAAAACACAATTAGGCAATGATAGACCTTGCTATATTATTGCTGAAATGTCAGCAAATCATTGTGGTAATTTTGATAAGGCAATTGAAATTATTCATGCAGCAAAAGAGTGCGGTGCTGATGCAGTAAAATTACAAACTTATAGGGCTGATACAATCACTCTTGATTGTGATAAAGAAGACTTTAGATTGCCGTCAGGTAATGCTTGGGAGAGCCACAATACATTATTTTCTTTATATGAAAAAGCTTATACACCATGGGAATGGCATGAAGCACTGATTGCTGAAGGCGAGAAAATTGGTATAGATGTTTTTTCATCGCCTTTTGATATTTCTGCAGTTGAATATTTAGAAAATTTAAATATGCCAGCATATAAAATTGCCTCTCCAGAAATCACAGATGTTGCGTTAATTAAATGCGTAGCTAGAACGGGGAAACCCGTAATATTATCGACAGGGCTTGCTACCTATGAAGATATTGAATTAGCAGTTAAAACATTAATAGATAATGGTTGTAGTGATTATGCATTATTAAAATGTACAACTGCATATCCTGCGCCACCTGAAGATATTAATTTAAGGACCATTCCTGATTTAGCCGAAAAATTTAATTGTTTATCAGGTATATCAGATCATAGTTTAGGTCTTGGCGTTGCTATCTCAGCAGTAACTTTAGGTGCTAGAGTTATTGAAAAGCACTTTGTTTTAGATAAAAATGAAGAATCGGTTGATTCATTTTTTTCATTAGACCCTACTGAATTCAAGATGATGGTTACTGAGGTGAGAACCGTAGAGAAAGCGTTAGGTAAAATATCTTATGATTTATCTCCTGCCTCAAAAAAGAATTTGTTAGCCAAAAGGTCATTATACATATCTAGAAATGTTAAAAAAGGAGATATTATTACTGCTGATAATATCCAATCTGTTAGGCCATCATATGGTTTAGCACCTAAATATTATGAACAAGTATTAGGAGCTAGATTTACGGATAACTTTTCTAAAGGGACACGTCTTTCATTGGATTTAATTGAAGGTGATTTTTAAGGCCATTGACTGGGATCTATAAACTTGAGTTCATTAATTGCAAATTGATAAAATTCCTCATGATCAATCCTTGTATTTATGGCCTTAGTGAGTTCTTGTAATTGTTCTGCAGTATTAACACCACAAATAATTCTATCTATTTGTGGTGTTTGGTTTATAAATGCTAAAGCGGCTTGAGCAGGTGAAAGGTTTAATGAAAACAGTTTTTGCTTCAAGCGTACCAAGGTCGGTTTAATGGGGTGGAAAAACTCGGGTAATTCGTTTAATGGTATAAACAACAAGCCCTGTAAAAATGCTGAGCGAACATGTATTTCAATATTGTGTTGTTTTAAAAAATCGAAAGTACCGTCATGTAATAATCTTTGATCTAATAGATTAAAAGGAAGCTGAATTAAATCTATATCAAAAGTATTTACCAAGTCTTTTATTTGCTTTTTATTATAAACAGAAGCGCCAACTTTGTTTACTTTTCCTTCAGTTTTTAAAGTTTTCATAGCATTAAATAAATAATGGCCGCCAGGTTTTAACAAATCTTCAGGACCGTGAGTTAATAGGCCATATACTTGATTTATTTGTAAGTTACTTAATGAATCGTTAAAAGAGCGAATGAGCTCTTTAGCATCAAGCTGTTGGATTACATTGCTTTTAAATACCGGAGTTTTGGTAACAATATCAAATCTGTTGGGACTAGCGTAATTACCAATTATAGATTCCGCATTGCCATATGCGCATGAGGTATCCAATAATGTTGTATTTTTAATTTCCGCTAATTGAAGGATCTCTTTAACTTGATCTTGAGAGGTTTGACCCTTTTTATTACTGATCCCATAATCTAAACCAAATTGCACGGTACCGAGCCCCAGTTTCATACTAAGGCCTTTACTTGTTCTATAATATATTCTTGTTCTTGAGACGTTAATTGAGGATGCAGAGGCAATGAAATGGCTCGCTGATAGTACTCTTCTGCATTTGGTAAGTCTCCAGGGCTAAATCCGAGATCTTTATAATAAGGCTGAAGATGAACAGGTATATAATGTACGTGTGCAAATAAACCTTGCTCTCTTAATTTTATGATAGCTTGTTTATGACGTTCAATATTAGCTTCAGGCAGTAGTACTATATAGAGGTGATAAGATGATAAACGGTCACTATTAGGTGCAAGCGTTGTTAAGCTTGTCTGTGAAAAAGCATTGTCATAAATTTTTGCTAATTGGTTTCTTTTGTTAATGAAACTATCTATGCGGTCAAGCTGACTTAAACCAAGAGCTGCTTGTAAATCAGTCATTCTATAATTAAAGCCTAAAGCAATCTGTTGATAATACCAAGGACCATGACTTTGCTCCGTCATTCGATTTTGATCTGATACTATACCATGCGATCTAAATAACTTTAGTTTCTCTGCAATTTTATCACTGTTAGTCAGTGCCATACCGCCTTCTGCTGAGGTAATTATTTTCACAGGGTGAAAGCTGAAAATACAGATGTCTGAATATTGGCAAGAACCGATAGGGTTACCATGATATTGACCACCAACAGCATGAGAGGCGTCTTCTATAATTCTAAATCCATACTCTTGTGATAATGTATATATTTGTTCCATATCACATGATTGTCCGGCTAAATGTACCGGAATAACAACTTTAGGTAGAGTTTTATTATTTCTAGCAAGGATCAACTTTTTTTCTAAAGCAATAACCGACATATTACCTGAGCATAAGTCTATATCAACAAAGTCGATATTTGCACCACAATATAAAGCACTATTAGCCGTTGCAACAAAAGTAATGGGGCTAGTCCAAACAATATCTCCAGGGCCTACATCTAGCGCTAAATTAGCGATATGTAATGCAGAAGTGGCACTATTAACTGCTACAGCATGTTTGGCATTAGATTTATCTGCTATTACTTGTTCAAAATCTGGAACTTTTGGACCTTGAGTTAAAAAGTCTGATTTTAAAACATCTATAACAGCATCAACATCTTGCTGGTTAATGTCTTGCTTGCCATAGGGGATCATAGCTCTGCGTGCTTATTAAAGCTTTTAATTTCTTCAACGCTCATAAAATGTGAATTGTTACGAGAGTTATATTCAAATTCAGGTTTTACCAATACGCCTGATTCATCTAAACCATTTGTTGTAAAATCATTTGTTCGACTGCTAAACTTTATGCTCGGCGCAATTACAAAGTGATCATCAAACTCATATGTATGATATGAATCATCAGCAGGGCACATTATTTCATGTAGTTTTTCACCAGGTCTTATGCCTACTTCTTTTTGTGGCAAATTAGGTGCAATTGCTGAAGCTAAATCTGTAATTTTGATAGATGGAATTTTTGGCACAAAAATCTCTCCACCATACATGCGAGCAAAGTTTTTTAATACAAAATCCACTCCTTGCTGCAGGCTGATCCAAAAACGGGTCATCCCTATGTGCGTAATAGGTAAGTGATCAGAACCATCATTTACCATTTTTTCAAAGAAAGGTACTACAGAACCACGCGAACCAACAACATTACCGTATCTAACTACTGAAAATGTCGTTTTATGACCTCCTGATATATTATTTGCGGCAACAAAAATTTTATCTGATGCGAGTTTTGTTGCGCCATATAAATTGATTGGATTTGCAGCTTTATCCGTTGATAGTGCTATTACTTTTTCAACGTCATTATTAAGTGCTGCGTCTATCACATTTTCAGCGCCATTGATGTTTGTTTTAACACATTCCATAGGGTTGTATTCTGCAGCCGGCACTTGTTTCATTGCAGCTGCATGGATCACAAAGTCAACGCCACGCATAGCCCTATTAAGTCTTTCTTTATCTCTTACATCACCAATAAAATAGCGCATGCATGGTGCATGGAAAACTTGTTGCATTTCAAATTGCTTAAGCTCGTCACGAGAAAATATAATAATTTTGTTTGGCTGATATCTTTTTAAAAGTGTTTCAACATACTTTTTTCCAAAAGACCCGGTTCCACCAGTTATTAAAATATTTTTGTTATTGAACATAGTTATACTCTGCAAAATTAGAAAGGAGTAATTGTATTAAAAGACTTATATCATGGCATTAGCTAGATTCATAGCAATAGTGCACTTTCTGCAGCTAAACTGAACGATACTTAGCAATCGCTTTAGAATTTTGTTTTTGCTTAAGTACTTTCTTCCCTGAATACTCTCTTTTTTGTTCAGCTATTGCTGATAGTTTATTTATATTTTCTTTTAAATAGAGAACTTCACCTTGAGAGGGTTTTGTACTTGGATTTTCACATAATAGTTTAATATATAAATCTAATTCTTTTTGAATTTTTAATGATTTATCATCTTCATTCTCTATTGCCTCATATAATGAGGAAAACAGTTCATTTAATTTTTTGTTTTCAAAATGAAAGTTCATTATTAACCTGCAGCAGCTTGTGCCTGATCATTTTGCCTAATATCTTGAGGAATAGCTTCCCAGCCTTCTTTTATGTTTTTGATGATAGTTGAAACTTCAATTAAACCTTCAATATCATTATTAACATTGGCATTAACCAATTTGTACTGACAATATTCATATAACGAAGCTAAATTTGCTGAAATTTCACCGCCATCATCCATATTTAAAGCATCTTGTAATGCGCCAATTAAAGATATGCAAACAGATATATTATTGCCTTTCTTTTCAATCTCTTTACGCTCAATTGAACCTTTAGCAGCAGCAAGTTTGCCAATGATATTGACAAAAATAAGATTAACTTGTTCGTATGGAGTCATATCTTGAACATTATTAACACTAACTTGACGATATTTGTTTATAGATAAATGTGCCATAACGGGATCCTAAAAATTAACATGTGAAATTAAAAGCAAGAAAAGTGCCATAAGAAATATAAAATTTCACTTTGTACTTATAGTATCGCCCAATTATTTAATTTCTTGAATCTTTTTACTAAATTAAATATTAGTTGAGTTTTGTAGCTAAAATGGAACTTCATTTGGATCTAATAGGTAAGTTAAAATAAATACGTCAAAATAATAACATACGTCAAAAAAATGCCACTAATAACTTGCATCGTAGTTAAATCAGATTACAATCATAAACATAATAAAAATATCTAGTAGTTCTAATATATGACAGGTCCAGCAAAAGTATTAATATTTGATGAAAATCAAAGCAGGGCACAGGCATTGTCAGCTTCATTATCGTTTATTGATGAAGCGAATCAAATCGTAAGTGATAGAGATTATAAAAAATATGCTTCGCCAGTCGATTGTGTAACCGCTTTTATTTTAGGTGCTAGCAGCTCGCTTGAACATGAAGTTATTATTCGTGAAAATCCAGCTATTCCTTTTCTATTATTAGGTGAGACTTTAGAGCCGCTATTATCATTTGCTAATGTAATCGGTTTAATTAGTGAGCCTTTTAACTACGCAATAACCACGCAACTTATCCATGATTGCCAAGAATATCATCGTCTGATCCCTGGAAACAACAATTCAAGTCGTGGCTCAAAGCATTTTGATGGCTTAATAGGTGAAACACCAAGCATTAAAAATGTGCGCTTTTTAATTGAGCAAGTCGCAATAACAAATGCCAATGTTTTAATTTTAGGTGAATCAGGTACGGGTAAGGAAGTGGTTGCGCGTAATATTCATTTATTATCCAAACGTGTAAGTGGTCCTTTTGTGCCTGTAAACTGTGGTGCAATTCCAGCTGAGTTACTTGAAAGTGAATTATTTGGTCATGAAAAAGGTGCATTTACCGGTGCGATTTCTGCGCGTAAAGGTCGCTTTGAATTAGCACAGGGCGGTACTTTATTTCTTGATGAAATTGGTGATATGCCGCTGCAAATGCAAGTTAAATTATTACGTGTATTACAAGAGCGTACCTATGAAAGAGTGGGTGGTAATAAATCAATTTCTGCTGATGTACGTGTCATCGCAGCAACTCATCGCAACTTAGATGAAATGATTGAAGCTGGCTCATTTAGAGAAGATTTGTACTACCGATTAAATGTTTTTCCTATCGAGAATCCCGCTTTAAAAGAGCGAAGAGAAGACATTCCATTATTACTTAAAGAATTAATGAAAAGAAACAGTGAACAGGGGGGTTATTCTGCAAAGTTCACTGAGCAAGCTTTAGATAATCTCAAAGAGCATAATTGGCCTGGCAATGTCAGAGAATTAGCTAATTTAGTTGAACGCATGGTGATCATGTTTCCTGATAAAGTGATTGATGCACAAGATTTGCCTAAAAAATATCAACATTTAGAAGTTGATGCGTTCGTACCTGAATACCCAGAAGAGATTTTAGAGCGACAAGCATTAAATGATATATTTGGCTCTGGTTTTTCTGATGGTGCGGATTATGACGATGATGAAGCTGAGTTTGAGCAACCAGATAATATTATGGGTTTATTACCTGATGAAGGTATTCAGCTTAAAGAGTATTTAGGTGAGCTGGAAGTGAGCTTAATAACACAAGCCTTAGAACGTCATGATTTTGTTGTTGCCAGAGCAGCTGAAATTTTAGGCGTTAGACGCACAACTTTGGTTGAAAAAATGAAAAAATATAATTTAACTAAAGATTAGCGTTTAATTATCTTTATAAAAAAGGGCTATTTATAGCCCCTTTTTATATCCTTCAATAATATCTGCTCTTCTATGGCAATTGAAACTATGATCGTTCACCATACCACAAGCCTGCATATGCGCATAAACGGTAGTGGGACCTAAAAATTTAAACCCTCTCTTTTTTAAATCTTTAGCAAATAATTCTGACTCTTTACTGGTTGCCACATAATCATCGGCTGTTAAAATTTCGTTTACTATGGGTGTATGGTTTACAAATTGCCATTGATACTTAGCAAAGCTGCCAAACTCATTTTGTATTGCGATAAACTTAGCTGCATTATTAATGGTTGCCAGAATTTTTAATCTATTACGAATAATACCTGCATTTTTTAATCGTTCTTCGATTTTATTTTCATCATATTTAGCAACTTTAATAGGATCAAAATTGTCGAACGCCTTACGATAATTCTCACGTTTTTTTAAAACTGTATACCAACTTAGGCCTGCTTGAGCTGATTCTAATGTAATAAACTCAAATAGCTTTTGATCATCAAATAAAGGCACACCCCATTCTTCATCATGATATTTTATATAATCGGTTTTTGTTAAATCTAACCAAGGGCAGTATTCACACATTAAATGGCTCGCTAATTAAATTTTATAGTAATACCTTAACATAGCTAAAAATAGCCTGATATAGCTCACGCCATTTTATTGACCAGTCTAAATTGATGGCAACTCATTGTATTTAAAGATTTATTTTTTGGCACGATCTCTGCTTTAGTCAATGTAGATTTTTATTTTTGTCAGGTTTAAAAGTTATGGCGCTAGCACAAGTATTTCAAAATGATTATACAAGTTCGCAATATAACCCTTGTTTAATGCAAGAGTCATATGTGGGTGAGTTAAATGAATTAAGACAGCAATCAAGTTGGCTTAATCATTTAGTCGATACTTTACCTGCTGGTGTTATTGTACTTGATGGCCGAGGCATGATAGCTCGGGCAAATCAAATTGCTATTGATATGCTAGGAGAACCACTTGAAGGTGAAAAATGGTTAACGATCATTCAAAGATCATTTTGTCCAAAGCAAGATGATGGCCATGAAGTATCATTAAAAGATGGTCGTAAAGTAAAGCTAAATATTTCAGCTTTATCGCCAGAACCTGGCCAACTCATTTTAATGACTGATTTGACAGAAACCCGTTTATTACAAGAGCGGTTAGCGCATATGCAAAGGCTTGGTGCGTTAGGAAAAATGGTTGCATCATTAGCCCATCAAGTTCGTACGCCACTTTCTGCTGCGATGCTATATGCCGATCATTTAGGAAATCAAAACTTAAAAGCGCATTCTAGAGACAAGTTTCATACAAAGCTGATGTCACGATTGCAAGATCTTGAAACACAAGTAAACGATATGCTGTTATTTGCAAAAAGTGGTGAGCAACAAGTTGTTGAAAAAGTGTCGATGCAGCAACTATTAACAGAAGTAAAAGCAAGCTCTGAAGCGATGGTTACACAACATAATGGTGAGTTGAACATTGAATTACCTGAGCCGGATATTGAAATTACCGGTAATAAAACCGCTTTAGCCAGTGCAATTGCTAATTTAATCCACAATAGTATTCAAGTGAAAGGCCCTGGTTCTAAAATTTTATTATCAGCAAAACGAGATGAAATAGAGCCTGATATGGTGTGCATATGTGTATCAGATAATGGACCAGGCGTACCAAAAGAATTAGTCAGTAAGATATTTGAACCGTTTTTTACTACAAAAAGCCAAGGTACAGGGTTAGGTTTAGCGGTTGTAAATGCAGTAGCCAATAGCCACCAAGGTAAAGTAAGTTTAATGCAAGATCAAATTGAAGGCGCTGCGTTTAATATTCATTTACCGATTTTCTTACATGATCTGTAAATAACATCAATTTAGTAGTGATAACAATGAATAAAATGAAGTGTGATAATTGAAACTAATGAGAAGATAGTAAAATGTTTAAAGAGCCAAATTTGATAGTTTCAACAACACTAATTTCAATACAACCCAAAATAAACAAAAGGGTTTTGGAGAAATCATGAGCGACAATAAAATATTAGTAGTTGAAGATGACGCGGGTTTACGTGAAGCACTCATTGATACCTTACAGTTGGCTGGTATAGATTGCATCGAGGCAGACAGTGCAGAACAAGCAATCATGTTACTTAAAAAAGAAAAAGTATCTTTGGTTGTCAGTGATGTGCAGATGGGTGGTCTTTCAGGGATCGATTTACTTAAAAGCATAAAGCTAAATCAACCAGATTTACCCGTTCTTATGATGACTGCTTATGCAACAATCGATGATGCTGTTGAAGCCATGCGTTTAGGTGCTATCGATTACATGGCAAAACCTTTTGCGCCTCAAGTACTACTTAATATGGTAAGTCGCTATTTACCTGAAAAAGAAAAAGAAACAGATGGCCCAATAGTAGCCGACAAACAAAGCTTAGCATTATTAGATTTAGCTCAAAAAGTGGCTAAATCTCAAGCGAGTGTGATGGTGTTAGGACCTAGTGGCTCTGGTAAAGAAGTATTAGCAAGATATATTCATGATCATTCTGATCGTGCTGAATCTCCTTTTATCGCCATCAACTGTGCTGCAATTCCTGAAAATATGCTGGAAGCGACTTTATTTGGTTATGAAAAAGGAGCGTTCACAGGTGCAATAGCTGCTTGTCCTGGTAAGTTTGAACAAGCACAAAAAGGCACTATATTACTTGATGAAATCACGGAAATGGATTTGAGCTTACAAGCTAAATTATTACGTGTATTGCAAGAGCGCGAAGTTGAAAGATTAGGTAGCCGAAAAACAATTAAACTTGATGTCAGAGTATTGGCGACAAGTAATAGAGATTTAAAAATAGCAGTTGCTGAAGGTAAGTTTAGAGAAGATTTATACTATCGTTTAAATGTATTTCCTTTACAGTGGTTACCACTTAAAGACAGACCCGATGATATATTACCTCTAGCGGAACATTTAATTGCGAGACATTGTGAAAGAGCTGAACAAATAAAGCCTAATTTAACTGATGCAGCTAAACATAAGTTATATCAACACTCATGGCCAGGTAATGTGAGGGAGCTCGATAATGTTATTCAGCGAGCTTTAATTCTGCAATCAAGTGATGTAATCGATGAGAATGAAGTATTTTTAGAGCTGATACAACCGACTATTACTGAAAACCAAGTAATAGAAGAAGCTGTAGCTGAAGTAACGGTCGCTACTGTGCAAAATATAGCGCCAACTTTTAGTGAACCTAGCTTTAAAGATGAGTTAAAAGATCAAGAAAACAAGATTATATTGGAAACTTTAGAATCTTGTCAGGGTCGTCGTAAAGATGTGGCTGAAAAGCTAGGTATTAGCCCCAGAACTCTACGTTATAAATTAGCAAAAATGAGAGACTTAGGTATTCAAGTACCCGCATAATATTTAAAAATATATAAAGAAGACTAAAACCCATTTAGTCTTCTTTCTTCAGTTAAAACGCTTTAAATAACCTCCTTACAATTAGCCAGTCTCCAGACTGAGTCAAAACTCTGACAATAAAAACCATACTCAAAAATAAGCATCTAACACATTGAATTATAATGCTATATTGTTATTGGCAAGTATATTGCATTTTATTCGTTATAGTGTTTATAAGTAATGGAAAAATAATGAAAATACCAGCAAATTCGATATTCCAAGAAATGCAATCTATGGCTGTTGAAGCCGGGACTAAAACACAAAATAGATTACCAGTTCAAGGTAATTCTAGTGCAGAGTTTGGTGACTTATTAAAAAGTGCCATAGACAATGTTGCAGGTTTACAAGCAGACGCTAAAGATAAAGTGACAGCTGTTGAAATGGGTGATAGACGCGTATCACTTGCTGAAGCTATGATTGCATCACAAAAGTCGTCAGTGGCATTTGAGGCAACTGTTCAAGTTCGTAATAAACTCGTTGAAGCTTACAAAGATATAATGAATATGCCTGTTTAGAGTAATAATCAATACTCTAAACACGATAAGTGATAAAATAGCGTTAACGAATTAATATGCGTAAAAATATGAATAATATGGCCATTAAATATAGGCTATGGAGTTATTTTGAACCAAGCTAACCAGAGTACAGATCTCTCAATCCCAGATGCTGGCGGCACATTAGATGCTGGCGGTGTGCCAGATTCGGGACAAGAGCAAAAATCAGGGTTTTTAAGTGCCCTCAGTGGAGTTGATGTTTTACGTCAAGTCACATTAATTATTGCTCTGACTATCTGTTTAGCGATTGCGGTATTTATTATTATTTGGGCGCGCCAGCCAGATATGCGTCCACTAGGAAAAATGCCTACCAATGAGTTAATTCAAACATTAGATTTCTTAGATGCGCAAAAAATTGAATATAAACTTGATGGCAATATCGTTTTAGTACCAGAAACAGATTACCAAACGATTAAACTTTTAATGCAAAGAGAAGGGTTAGAGCAAGAGCCTAACTCTGGCACCGATATTTTAATGCAAGATATGGGTTTTGGTGTAAGCCAAAGATTAGAGCGTGAGCGCTTAAAACACGGTAGAGAGCAACAATTAGCACGTACAATAGAAGAATTAAAAAATATAAATCGTGCAAAAGTTTTATTAGCAATACCGAAAGAAAATGTGTTCGCTCGATTAGAAAAAAAACCTTCTGCAACGGTTGTATTAACTTTAAAGCGTGGACGTATATTACGTGGCGAAGAAGTTGATGCAATCGTTGATATTATCGCATCTGCAGTACAAGGCTTAGAGCCATCTAGAGTAACAGTAACAGATCAAAATGGACGATTATTAAACTCGGGTTCTCAAAATTCATTATCAGCTCGTTCTCGTAAAGAATATGATATAGAACTGAAACGTGAACAAGCTTATTTAGAGAAGATAGATACCATTCTTATACCTGTAGTAGGTTTAGGTAGTTATACTGCGCAAGTTGATTTAATGATGGACTTTAGTGCTGTAGAAGAAACGCAAAAACGTTTTAATCCAGATTTACCAGCCATTCGTAGTGAAATGACCATAGAAGAAAATAATATAGGTGGTTTAGCTGTAGGTATTCCAGGAGCTTTGTCTAATCAGCCGCCTGTAAACTCTAATATTCCAGAAAATGCGACTGATGGCAATGCTTCAACAAGTGCGCCAAGTCGTAATCATAAAGAAGCAACACGTAATTACGAATTAGATACAACCATATCTCATAAAAGGCAACAAACCGGAGTAATACGTAGAATTAGTGTTGCTGTAGCAATTGATTATAAGTCAGCAACAAATGCTGAAGGTGCCACCTCTCAAGTGCCTCGTACCCAGCAAGAGTTAGCAAATATTCGCCGATTATTGCAAGGCGGCGTTGGCTTTAATATGCAACGAGGTGATGTACTTGAAGTTGTTACTGTGCCATTTGTAAAAGCAGCAACATCTGAAATAGTAGAATTACCCATATGGGAACAACCATGGTTTATTAAGGTTATTCGCTTAGCGCTAGGTGCAATTGTCATTATTGTATTGATTTTAGCTGTTGTACGTCCAATGTTGAAGAAACTGATTAACCCAGATGATACACTTGAAGAATATGATGAAGACTCGTTAAGCTCTGGTGTAGATTTAGGCGATAGTACTATTGACATGTTGTCTCAAGAATTTGATGAGTCAGCTGTCGGCTTTGCACCAGATGGTACTTTACAGTTACCAGATTTACATGGTGATGAAGACTTATTAAAAGCAGTTAGAGCACTGGTTGCAAATGAACCTGAATTATCCTCTCAAGTAGTGAAAGCGTGGTTGACCGAAGATGACTGATGAAGAAACACAAGAAGCAACAGGTAGTTTTGATGTTGATAAATTAGACGGTGTAGAGAAAGCGTCAATTTTATTACTAAGCTTGTCTGAAGAAGATGCTGCACAAATTTTAAAAAACTTAGAGCCAAAGCAGGTTCAAAAAGTGGGCATGGCAATGGCTGGATTAGCAGACTTAAGCCAAGATAAAATCACTGCTGTGCATAAACTTTTTATCGATCAGATCCAAAGCTTCAGTAATATTGGTTTCCAATCTGAAGATTTCATCAAAAAAGCATTAACAGCAGCACTAGGTGAAGAAAAAGCAGCAAATATTATTGACCAAATTATAATGGGTTCAGGCGCAAAGGGCCTAGATTCACTTAAATGGATGGACTCTAAGCAAGTTGCTAATATTATTAGAAATGAGCATCCTCAAATACAAACAATTGTATTGTCATACTTAGACCCTGAACAATCAGCTGAAATTGTTGCGCAATTCCCTGAAAAAGTACGTTTAGACTTAACAATGCGTATTGCTAACTTAGAAGAAGTTCAACCTGCTGCATTACAAGAATTAAATGAAATAATGGAAAAACAATTTGCAGGACAAGCAGGCGCACAAGCAGCTAAAATGGGCGGATTAAAAGCAGCCGCTGACATCATGAATTACCTTGATACGAATATTGAGGGTCAATTGATGGATTCAATCCGTGAGCATGATGAAGATATGTCACAGCAGATTCAAGACTTGATGTTTGTATTTGATAACTTAATTGATGTAGATGATCGTGGCATTCAAGCTATTTTACGTGATGTGCAACAAGATGTACTAATGAAAGCAATTAAAGGCGCTGACGAAGGTCTTAAAGATAAGATACTTAAAAATATGTCAAAACGTGCAGCAGAAATGCTTGCCGATGACTTAGAAGCGATGGGCCCTGTTCGTATAAGTGAAGTAGAAGCAGCTCAAAAAGAAATCTTAGCCGTATCTAGAAGATTAGCTGATGCGGGCGAAATAATGCTCGGCGGCGGCGGCGGCGAAGAATTCTTATAATGAAGATATTTAGGCGAGGAGCCTCCAAGTTAAATGAAGTTAGGTAAATATCGTAATGGTCACCCTATTCAATCTGAAGAGGCTGTCAGAGAGCTATTAAAAAACTGGTCAGCCCCAGAAGTGAGTGATGAAAGTAAAGAACAAGACTTTACTGGTCGCTCAACTGCTATGGGTACGTCATTAGAAGATTTGTATAATCCTCCTGTAAAACAGACAGAAGTAATTGAAATTGAGGAAGAAGAGCAAGTTGTAGCACCTATGACTTTGCAAGAGTTAGAAGATATTCGTCAAGCGGCATATGACGAAGGTTTTAACCAAGGTAAAGAGGAAGGTTATCCGGTTGGTCTTGAAGAAGGAAAAACAAAAGGAATACAATCGGGATTTGAAGAAGGCTTAACCCAAGGCAAAGAGCAGGGGATTGAACTCGCTCAACCTATGGTTGATGAAAAGCTGGAACAACTAGACACTTTATTTAATGCTTTAAATACACCTTTAAGACACTATGATGAAGCAGCAGAAAAGCAACTAATCGCATTAACAACTATGTTAGCTGAAGCGGTTATTTATACCGAAGTAAAAACAAATCCAAAAGCCATATTATCGACCTTAAAACAATGTATGGATGCGTTACCTTTAATACAACAGCAATGTGAAATACAGCTTCATCCTGATGACTTTACAAATATAGTTTCTAGTTATGGTCAAGATGAGATAGATAAAAGAGGTTGGCGATTAAAATCGGAACCAAGTTTAGAGCCAGGGGGCTGTATTGTTAACGCCAATAACTCATCAATAGACTTTAGCTTACAAAGTCGCATATCTGATACATTAAATAGCTTTTTACATGCTTCAGGCATAGATAAAACATCTGAAGACTAGTTGTATTTTAAGTACTGAGGTAATTCATGCAGTCTATTGACTTGGCAGAGAAGTTAGCAACTTATAAAAAGAATATTCAAAAAGTGCCACCCGCTATTGCAGGCAGCTTAACGCGAGTTGTTGGCTTAACTCTTGAAGCACAAGGTGTAAAAGCACCAATAGGCAGTCATTGCCAAATAGAAACGCTTCATGGTTTAGTTGATGCTGAAGTGATAGGTTTTAATGGCGATACTTTGTATTTAATGCCAAATGATACCATTTCGGGCATGTTACCTGGCGCAAGAGTGATCCCCCAAGTAAAAGATCAAGGTCTGCCTGTTGGCATGGGCCTATTAGGGCGAGTTGTTGATGGTTTAGGCAGGCCATTGGATGGTTTAGGTCCAGTGGTCAGTGAAAAAAAATTAAAATTTGCTCAAGACCAAATTAACCCTTTATCAAGACGACCTATTACACAGCCTATGGATGTTGGCGTTCGTGCAATAAACTCAGTCATTACTGTAGGCCAAGGTCAAAGAATGGGTTTGTTTGCCGGTAGTGGTGTGGGTAAATCTGTATTGCTGGGCATGATGACGCGAGGCTCTACCGCAGATGTCACTGTTGTGGGGCTCGTGGGTGAACGTGGTAGAGAAGTAAAAGAATTTATTGAAGAGATTTTAGGTGAAGAAGGGCGAAAACGCTCCGTTGTTGTTGCAGCTCCTGCTGATTCTTCACCATTAATGCGACTTAAAGGCTGTGAAACCGCAGTAACGATAGCTGAGTACTTTAGAGATCAAGGTTTAAATGTTTTGCTGTTACTTGATTCTGTGACGCGATATGCCATGGCGCAAAGAGAAATAGCGTTAGCGGTTGGTGAGCCGCCAGCTACAAAAGGCTATCCACCTTCTGTTTTTGCAAAACTACCAGCTTTGGTTGAGCGAGCTGGTAACGGTGGTGAAGGACAAGGCTCGATTACTGCATTTTTTACGGTATTATCGGAAGGCGATGATATGCAAGACCCGATTGCTGATGCTGCAAGAGCAATATTAGATGGTCATATTGTATTATCAAGAGAGCTGGCTGATAGTGGCCATTACCCTGCAATTGATATTGAAAAATCGATTAGTCGTGTAATGCCACAGGTTGTATCTCAAGCGCATATGCAACAAGCAAGAGTCATAAAACAAGTTTATTCAATGTATCAACAAAATAAAGATATGATCACCCTAGGTGCTTATCAAAAAGGAACTGATCAGGTATTAGATAAAGCGATTTCAATGATCCCAACTGTAAATCAATTTCTTCAACAAGGTATGACAGATGTCATTCCATATGATGAAGGGCTGCAAGGTTTAGCACAGCTGCTAGGTCAGGCTTAATTACTTAAGGAAAATTAATGGCATTAAAACAACTCAAATTAGTTTTAAAAGTAACTTCTGACAAAGAAGAGAAGTTACGCTTAGAATATATTAAGTCACAACAATACTTGAATGATAGTCAAGAGAAGTTAAACGGTTTATCTGAGTTTAAATTTGACTATATGAAACAATTACAAGCCAAGGGGGAATCTGGATTAACGGGTGCAAACTATAGCCATTATCAATCATTTATAGCTAAAATTGAGAATGCGATGGATCAACAAATTCAAGTTATTAATACCGCCAAACAAGTTGTTGCACAAAGAAAAGAAATTTGGCTAGAGCAACAAATTAAAGCGAAAGCAATTGAAAAATTAATAGAGAAAAAGAATGCTCAGCTATTACATAAATTAAATAAAGCTGAACAAATCAGTTTAGATGAATTTACCACCAACCAATTTATACAACGCCAAAACCGATTATAAAATACTTCAGGTAACACACTGGCTTAGTTATTGCTTTTAAACCTATAGCACCTTTATAAAGTTAAAATTAGATTTAAACCATATTCGTTGAATAACTGCGATTTATAAATGAGGTAAATATGGTAAGCATAGATACAGGACTTCCAATTTCAAATAATTCACTTTCAAAACAAAGTATTGAAAATGGTATTGGCAATAAGCAAGACAGTGACGATTTATTTGCAACTATGTTTAGTGCACATGTAAATGATGACCAAAGTGGCAACAAGTTGCCTAAACCTTCTGATATAGACCTTTTGAAGCTTGATAATGATATTAAAATCCCAAAGGCTCTGATTGCTGATGATTTAAAAAACGATGGGTTATTAAATAAAGCAATAGACGTAGGTACGCAAGTTGAAGCACTTGACGCTAAAGTTGACTCAGATGATTCATTTCTATCGCAAATTCAAGCATCAAATAAAATGAATTTAACTGTGTCTGATGAAGTAGTTGCTAATAATGAGCTAAAAAAAACAAAGTTGAACTTAGGTCAATCTATTGATGTCTCTAAAGCCGCTGTTAAAGTAGTTGAAGAAAAAACAGATGAAACAACAATTATTAATGATTTAAAAAACAGTACCAATACAAAAGAGGCTGCATTTTTAAAAGGTGAATTACCTTTAAATAATAGCAACTTAAATGAGGTCTCACCTTTAAAAGGTACCGATAATTTTAAAGATTCTAGTATTATTTTAAAAAGTGATATCAAGGAAAGTGAAAATAATTTAGAACTAGGGAAACTAGATACAATAAAAAGCGAAGCAGAATCTAGTAGTCAAGCCACTAAAAATGATTTACCAAAAATTAAACTTGATGCTTCACTGAATAATCAATTAAATCAGGTTTTACCAGAACTTTCAGAGGAACAAAAAAATCAGTTAAAGAAGAGCTTAGAATCGGTATTAGCTGAATTAGATAAATTAAATCCATCAACTGAAGTTGTAAGTGAAGTAGAAAAACTCAGTGCTCTTTTATTACAAGTAGATGAGTTAATAACCAAAGATAAAATCAGTCCAGATCATTTAATAAAAACAGACCCTTTAAATGAAGAGTCAAAAAATAAAACTAATGAGCTTGTAAAAGAAGAAGTTCAGATTATTGAAAAAAATGTAAAAACGCAGTCAAAATTTACTGAAAATATAACCTCTGAAAATAGTATAGCAACACCGAGTATTCCGGTTAAAAATGCGACTCCTATAGAGAGCAATATTTCAAATTTAACACCTAAAAGCCAAGAACAAAATTTTGCATTAGGTAAAGATAAAAATGACACTGCAAACCTTCAAAATGCGTATACATCAGAAATTAATGATTTAGTCGCTGAAGAAGATAGCCTAGTTAATATTAAATCTTCAGCTGAATTGAGCAATACAGCTAAAGTAACCAGCCCTAACAGCGACACTACAGCGGTAGCACAAATAAATAAATCAAATGTAAATTCAATTTTTAATGATGTGATCAGACAATTAGAACCTCAGCCTGTTATGGGTGTAGAGTTTGACCCTGTGAGTGATTTAACTAATTCAATCACTTCAACCCAAACTAGCACATCATTAAATCAGAAATTAGAAAATGATAAATTATTACAGCAGCCAATTAATATAGCGCGTTCAGATGCTGCTAAATTGCTTAATGAACGTGTCACATTTATGTTAAGCCAGCATAATCCTCAGGCAGATATTCGGTTAGACCCACCTGAATTAGGCAGTATGATAATCCGAATTCGTACGGATGCAGAGCAAGCTCAAATTAATTTTTCTGTTCAAAACCAAGAGGCTAAAGAGTTATTAGAAGACTCAATGCCTAAATTAAAAGAAATGTTGGCTGAACAGGGAATTGATTTAGGAGAGAGTAATATAGAGCAACAGCAGCAAGGTCAAAACGAGCAGGCAAGTTCAAATGATAATCAAAAATCAGGGCCATTAAGCAGTACTGAAAATGATGAAGCGATAGCGTCAGTGAAAGTTGCAGGAAATAAACTGGGCGGAGTTGATTTTTATGCTTAAAATATTCAATGAAATTGGTATGATAGCCGTTATAATTAATGAATAACACGATAAAACTCTATCAGGGAATATAAATGGCTGAAGAAAATGATTTAGAAATAGAAGCAGGCGGTGGTAAAAGTAAAAAAATGCTTTTCATTATAATCGCTGTCGTTGTTTTAATTGCTGGTGGCGCAGGTGCTTTTTTCATGATGTCTGGTGATGATGCTCCTGAAACAGAGGAAACATTAGCTGAAGAATCATTAGAAACACAAAGTGCAGTACCATCAGGTAAAACTGCAGAAATGGGGTCAGCACTTTATGTTGGTATGCCAAGACCATTTGTTTTTAATGTACCTGGTGCTGGACGAGATCGTTTAGTGCAAATTAAAGTACAACTATTGGTTCGCGGTGATGCAAATGAAGAAGCAGCTAAAAGACATATTCCTTTAATTGAAGGCACATTATTAAGCATTTTTTCTACTGCTAATGCAGATGCATTAAGTACAAGTGCAGGTAAAGCCGATTTAAGAACAAAGTCTTTACAAGAAGTTCAACAGTCACTAAGTGAAATTGAAGGCAATAAAGTTGTTGAAAAAATACTCTTTACTGGTTTTGTAATGCAATAATGAGGATATAGGGTGAGCGATTTATTATCCCAAGACGAAATTGATGCGCTATTACATGGTGTTGATGAGGTCGAGGAAGACGAAGAAGATGCCGGCGGTGAATCCGGAGACGGGAATACGCTACAGTATGACTTTTCTTCTCAAGACAGAATTGTTCGTGGGCGAATGCCTACCCTGGAAATTGTAAATGAACGATTTGCACGTCATATGCGGATCAGTTTATTTAATATGATGCGTCGTACAGCCGAGGTATCGATTAATGGTGTACAAATGATCAAGTTTGGTGAATATATCCATACTTTATTTGTACCAACAAGCTTAAATATGGTGCGTTTTAGACCTTTAAAAGGTACTGGTTTAATTACCATGGAAGCACGTTTAGTATTTATTCTTGTTGACAACTTCTTTGGCGGTGATGGCCGATACCACGCCAAGATTGAAGGTCGTGAATTTACACCAACCGAACGTCGTATCGTTCAGATGCTACTTAAAATTATTTTTGAAGATTATAAAGACGCTTGGGCACCTGTTATGGATGTCTCGTTTGAGTACCTTGATTCAGAAGTTAACCCTGCTATGGCTAATATTGTAAGCCCAACAGAGGTCGTTGTTATTAGCTCTTTTCATATTGAGTTAGACGGTGGTGGTGGTGATTTTCATATTGCCTTACCTTATTCTATGCTCGAACCTATACGTGAATTACTTGATGCGGGTGTGCAATCTGATACTGAAGATACGGATTTACGCTGGAGTAAAGCGTTAAGAGATGAAATTATGGATGTTGAGGTTGACTTATCAACACGTATGCTTGAAGTTGATTTATCCTTATCTCAAATAATGGAACTAGAAACGGGTGATGTCATTCCTGTTGATATGCCTGAGCATATTACGATATTTATAGAAGACTTACCGACATATCGCGCTAAAATGGGTCGCTCAAGAGATAATATTGCAGTTCAAATTAGTGAAAAAATAAAACGACCAGAGTCAGTTAAGTCTGAATTACATGTATTTACCAAAGGCGGCAAAAAGCTTGATTCAGATGCGGAGTTATCATTGTTAGAAGATGATTTGCATTTATCTGAAGGTGTTGATTTAGACTGGTAGCGCACAAAAATTAAGTTTAGACAGTTATTTTAGAAAGTTTTAGAGGTTTTTTATATGAGCGATGATCAAGATACAATGGATGAATGGGCTGCAGCCCTAGCCGAAGCGGAAGGTGATGACGAAGGTGGCCAAGGTGGTGAAGCCGAAGTTGCCCAGTTAGAAGAATTAACCGATGAAAAAGCCGACTTAACTGTTGATGAAAAAAGAAAGCTGGATACTATTTTAGATATTCCAGTGACTATTTCAATGGAAGTAGGGCGTTCTCGCATTAGCATAAGAAATTTACTGCAATTAAACCAAGGCTCGGTTGTTGAGCTTGACCGTGTTGCAGGTGAGCCTTTAGATGTGTTAGTTAATGGCACTTTGATTGCGCACGGTGAAGTAGTTGTTGTAAATGATAAATTTGGTATTCGTTTAACAGATGTAATTAGCCAAATTGAAAGGATCAAAAAATTACGATGATAAAGTACCTCGCTTTTCTTGGTATATTTTTGCAATCAAATTTAGTATTTGCGGCGAATGAAGGCATGCAAAACTTGATGTCGATGGCAATGTCCCTTGCGCTTGTTATTTGCATTATAGTAATTTTGGCTATTTTGATTAAAAAGTTTAACCCACAGCTGACTAATCTGGATGAATTTAAGGTTATTCGCTCTATTCCACTTGGAAGTAAAGAGCGTTTAATTGTGATTGAAATAGACGATAAACAGCATTTATTAGGGGTGACACCTCATACAATTAATTACTTGTATCAGTTGGAAAAACCACTAGAAGCAAAAGAGATACCGCAATTGGCAAAGTCATTTAGTCAATTACTCAATCCGAAAAAAACAAATTTACAACAAAAGAATAATAAAAATGTATAAAATTATAATGGTGACTCTGTTGTTTTTTGTCTGTGGCAATGCCGTTGCAGATCAAGGACTACAAGCTTTAACTATTACTTCAAATCCTGATGGTTCACAAGACTATTCAGTAACGTTGCAAGTATTGGCTATGATGACAGCGCTGAGTTTTATTCCAGCAGCTGTTATTATGATGACATCATTTACTAGAATAATCGTTGTTTTAGGTATATTGCGACAAGCCATTGGTTTACAGCAAACGCCTTCAAACCAAATACTTGTTGGTATGTCATTGTTTATGAGTTTATTTATTATGGCGCCTGTTTATAATCAAATAAATGATCGTGCAATCACGCCGTATTTAAATGAGGAAATGACATCAATACAGGCGCTATCAGAAGCTAAAGAGCCATTAAAAGCATTTATGCTATCGCAAACAAGAATTAAAGATTTAGAAACCTTTGCTCAAATTGCAGGCCATACTAAATTAGATAAACCTGAAGATACGCCTTTTTTAGTCATTATCCCGGCATTCATTACCAGTGAATTACAGACTGCATTTATTATTGGTTTTATGTTTTTCATTCCATTTTTAATTGTAGATTTAGTGGTTGCTAGTATCTTGATGGCAATGGGTATGATGATGCTATCCCCAATGATTGTTTCTATGCCATTTAAAATTATGTTATTTGTTTTAGTCGATGGCTGGGGACTTGTTATGGGCACGCTCGCAAAAAGTTTTGGTTTGGGAGTTTAAATGGAACCAGAAGTTATTGTTGAAATAATGAGCAATGCTTTGTTTTTAGTTATAAAGCTTGTTTCAGTGATTATAGTGCCAAGCTTACTGATAGGTTTAGTTGTTGCAGTATTTCAAGCTGCAACTTCTATCAATGAGCAAACCCTAAGTTTCCTACCTCGCTTAATAGTTACTTTAGTTGTATTGATTGTTGGTGGTCATTGGTTAACCCAAGAACTTATCGACTTTTTTAAAACTATAATCATGAATATCCCTTCAGTAATGGGGTAATTTAAGTATCATGGAATATCCTGTATCTATTATAATACAATGGCTTTCTGATTTTATGTTACCTTTTATACGTATTTCTAGCATGTTGATGGTAATGGCTGGCATAGGTGCAAAAAATGTATCAAGTCGCATTAAAATTTCCTTAGCTATGTTAATTACTTTTGTTGCAATGCCAACAATACCACCCTCTGAATTCACTAATTTAATGTCATTAGAAATGGTGTTAGTTGCCATACAGCAATTGCTGATAGGTGTTGCTATCGGTTTTGCTTCTATTTTGTTGTTAAATACCTTTGTTTTAGCCGGCCAAATTTTGGCGATGCAAACAGGTCTAGGTTTTGCATCAGTAATAGACCCTTCAAATGGTCAAAGTGTACCTGCTGTAGGTCAATTTTATTTGATTTTGGCTACTTTACTTTTTTGGATATATGGTGGTCATTTAATGATGATACAAATGGTAGTAAGTAGTTTTATTATGATCCCAATTGATGGCACTTGGTGGAATATCGAAAACTATAGAACAATTGCTAATTGGGGCGGTTGGTTATTTGCCACTGCTCTCGTTTTATCTTTAGCACCATTAACAGCTATGTTGATCATTAGTATGTCATTTGGTGTGATGACTCGTGCAGCACCCCAGTTGAATATATTCTCTATCGGTTTTCCATTTACCTTAGTAACAGGTTTAGTCATCATATGGGCTACATTAGGTAACTTCACCGCACAGTTTGATCTTCAGTGGCATCAAATGGTCCAATTGATATGTGGCATGGTAGGCTGTAGTTAAAGAGCTAAAAGCTAAAGAATTAAAATTACAGCGTAAGTCAGATCTACAATGGCATCAAATGGTTCGATTAATATGTGATTTAGTAGGTTGTAGTTAACTTTTAAAATATTGATAAAAGGTAAGGTATGGCTGAAGATTCCGGTGCAGAAAAAACAGAAGACCCCACCGCCAAGCGTTTAGAAGACGCAAAAAAGAAAGGTCAAATAGCCCGCTCTAAAGAAACGGGTACTGCATTTGTTTTAATTATGTCTGCTGTTTCTTTAATTATATACGGGCCTGATATTGGTAAAGCATTATTAAAAGTAATGAAAAGAATGCTGAGTCTAAATCATAATGAAACTTACGATACTACTAAGATGTTTTCTGCCTGGGGTGAGGTTGCAGGAGAGCTTTGGTTTGGTTTAGCCATGTTTGTTTCTATTATTTTAGCGGCCGCATTTATAGGAAATACTTTTTTAGGTGGTTTTAATTTTAGCTGGGGCGCAGCTGCACCTAAAGCAAGTAAAATGTCTATTTACAAAGGTTTTGGTCGTATGTTTGGGCCTCAGGCTGCGATTGAATTGACAAAAGCATTATTAAAGTTTGGTCTGGTCGCTGGCGTCGCAATTTTTATTATTATGGGCTATTTTGATGAAATATTACATCTAAGTATAGAGTCAGCCCCAAGTAATATAGAGCATTCTCTTACTATTCTAGCTTGGGTCTTTTTAGGTTTATCTTGTACTTTAACTATCGTTGCTCTAGTGGATGCGCCATTTCAAAAATGGAACCATAACAAGCAGTTAAAAATGAGTTTGCAAGAAATTAAAGATGAGTATAAAAATAGTGAAGGTGACCCGCAAATTAAAGCAAGGATCAGACAAACACAAAGAGAAATGTCACAGCGACGCATGATGCAAGATGTACCTGATGCTGATGTTATCGTAACTAACCCTACTCATTATGCTGTCGCTATTAAATATGATACAGACAAAGCTGGGGCGCCGATAGTTTTAGCTAAAGGCATAGACCAAATGGCATTACAAATACGAAAAATAGCAAAAGAGCATGAAGTGCCAGTTATAGAATCACCGCCATTAGCGAGATCTTTACATCACTTTACAGATGTAGGAGCACAAATTCCAGATCAGCTATTTGTTGCAGTTGCACAAGTATTAGCATATGTTTTTCAGCTAAAACAATATAAAAAAGGACGAGGTCAACGACCTACTAAATTAAGTAAAAAGCTTCCAATCCCAGATGAGTTTAAGCAGTAATTATACCAATTATAATAAATAATCTAAATGGTCTAAATATACAATAGGTACGTTGCTTTCATGAAGGTACTTAGGTTTAGTCTGGAGCTATAAACCTGTGCTTTCATCCCAATAGTAAGCTATTACTCAATCAAGCGTCTAACTCTTGAGAATTTATCCAAATTTATATTTGCTCACTATCCCATAAGAACTGGTATGAACTTTAATTTAATACTTTATAAAGATGGAATGATAATTGCCTTTACTCAGGCAAGTGTCAATTTTTTGTAATTGTAGTTGTATGGATTTGAAAGCAGTTTTTACTCAGTTAAATAATGAAAAAATGGATTACCTCAAGGGTGTTGGTACGCCTTTATTGGTTTTAGCAGCGCTTGCTATGGTGGTATTGCCTATGCCTCCATTTTTATTGGATATGCTGTTTTCTTTTAATATCGCTTTAGCATTACTCGTATTATTAATCACTGTTTATACACTTAAACCCGTTGATTTTGGTGCTTTCCCTACCGTAATTCTTATCGCAACAGTATTAAGGCTAGCCTTAAATGTTGCTAGTACCCGAGTTGTATTATTAGAAGGTCATAATGGCCCCGACGCCGCAGGTCAAGTAATTGCAGCATTTGGTAATGTTGTGATTGGTGGTAACTATGCTGTAGGTTTAGTTGTATTTATAATCCTGATCATTATTAACTTTGTTGTAATTACAAAAGGTGCAGGACGTATATCTGAAGTATCTGCACGTTTTACATTAGATGCTATGCCAGGTAAACAAATGGCAATTGATGCAGACTTAAATGCGGGTTTTATTACTGCGGATGAAGCGAGAGACCGACGTGGAGAAGTAACACGAGAGGCTGATTTTTATGGTTCAATGGATGGTGCAAGTAAATTTGTAAAAGGCGATGCTATCGCGGGTATCGTGATATTAGTGATCAACATTGTAGGTGGCTTGTTTATTGGCATGATCCAGCATGACTTGTCATTTAGTGTTGCTATGGAAGTATATACGCTACTAACAATTGGTGATGGTCTGGTTGCTCAGCTGCCATCTCTACTATTGTCAATTGGTACAGCCATTGTTGTAACCCGCCAAAATGAATCACATAAAATGGGTGAGCAAATATCTAAGCAATTAGGTAATGAAAAAGCACTTTATATTGCATCAGGTATAATGATCACTATGGGCTTAGTGCCTGGTATGCCGCATTTAGCTTTTATTTCTTTAGGATTAATCATTGGTGCTATTGGTTATTATGGACATAAACAAGCTAGTGAACAACAAGCACAAACAGAGCAAAATTCTGCAGGTGGGCAGTTAACTACAAATACACCTGGGGCAGCTGTACCGGCAGCACAAGAGCAAAAAGAGCTTGGTTGGGATGATGTTCAACAAGTTGATGTAATTGGTTTAGAGGTAGGATATAGACTTATACCTATGGTAGATCAAGCACAAGGCGGTGAACTATTAAGTAGAATCAAAGGCGTACGTAAAAAGCTATCACAAGAATTGGGGTTTTTAGTACCACCAGTGCATATTAGAGATAATCTTGAATTAGATCCAAACGCATACCAAATTACCTTAATGGGTGTTTCTACTGGTGTTGGTGAGCTTAAACATGGCAATGAGCTTGCGATTAATCCAGGTCAAGTATTTGGTCCTGTCGCCGGAATTGAAACGAAAGATCCTGCATTTGGCTTAGATGCAGTCTGGATTGCACCTGAGCAAAAAGATGAAGCGCAATCTTTAGGATATACAGTTGTAGATGCTGCAACGGTTGTTGCAACTCATATAAGTCAGCTTTTACATAACAATGCCTCTTTATTGTTAGGTCATGAAGAAGTACAAAACTTATTAGATATGCTTGAAAAAAGTCATCCTCGTTTAGTTGAAGGTTTAGTGCCAGATGTATTACCGCTGACAACTATCGTAAAAGTATTACAAAACTTATTGAATGAAGGTGTGCCAATTAGAGATATGCGTTCAATTGTACAAACCCTTGTTGAATACGGACCAAGAAGCCAAGATGCTGATGTACTAACGGCTGCAGTGCGTATTTCACTAAGAAGATTAATAATCCAAGACGTTGCTGGCGCATCAAATGAAATACCTGTCATAACTTTGGCTCCTGAGTTGGAACAGATGTTGCATCAATCACTTCAGAATGCAGGCGATGAAGGTGCTGGCATAGAACCTGGGCTTGCTGAGAGGTTGCAAAACTCACTTAGTGAAGCACATAAAAACCAGGAAATGTCAGGTGAACCTTCAATATTGTTGACCTCAGGTATGTTAAGAACGGTTTTATCACGATTTGTTAAAAATACAATTCCTGGTTTACGCGTGGTTTCTTATCAAGAAGTACCAGATGAAAAGCAAATTAAAATTATCAGCTCTGTTGGTCAGCAATAATAAAGATAAGGGGTAGAATGTGAAGATTAAACGTTTTTTTGCAAAAGATATGCGCACAGCACTGAATGAAGTTAAAGAAGAGCTAGGTGTAGATGCTGTTATTATGTCAAATAAAAAAATGGCTGATGGTGTTGAAATCGTTGCTGCCGTTGATTACGACAAAACGCCAGCTCAGGCTAAGCCTGCAGCTCGAGTTGAAACACCAGCTGCACAGCATCTGGCTAATCAGACAAGAACACGTGCAAATCTAAACGCTCACTCACAAATGGCCTCACAATATAGTTCAAAGGTTAATAACTTTGTTCGCCCTAAACCATTAGCAGCAAAACCTGAGCCTGAAGCAAAAATTGCGGATAGTTTAGAGGCCTTATTAAATAGACAGTCTACTCAGTCTAGAGAAAACGAACAGTCAAATATGTTTAATAACAAGTTTGATGAACCTATCGAGGAAATAAATGATGATTCATTTGAATCTCCTTGGTATAACAAGTCAAATGCTCCAGAGAAAAAAGCTGTTAAATCAGAACATAAAGAGATAAAAGAGCAAAATAATAAAGAAATGCAAGCGATGCAAGATGAAATGGCTGCAATTCGCCAATTATTAGAGCATCAAGTATCAGGTTTAATGACACAAGATTTAGCGCGCAGAGACCCAACTCGTGCATATATGATAGAAAGACTTAAAGGCATGGGCATCAATGATGATGTCGCAGATCAAATGGCATGTTTTATTCCTGATGATGTATCAGAAAAAAAAGCATGGGAAGCTTTGTTAGAAATGGTACAAAGCCAGCTTTATACAACGAATAATGAAATATTACGCCAAGGCGGAGTTTTTGCACTTGTAGGGCCAACAGGTGTTGGTAAAACAACGACAGTCGCAAAGCTTGCAGCTTTAGGAGCACAAAAATTTGGCGCTGATAAAGTTGCGTTAATTACAACGGATACCTATCGTATTGGTGCATATGAACAACTTGCAACTTATGGCCGAATTATAGGTTGTCCAGTCAAGCAAGTTAAAGATGCTAATGAATTAGCTGAAGTTTTATACCATTTACGTGGTAAGCGACTAGTATTAGTAGATACGGCTGGAATGAGTCAAAGAGATTTACGTCTGACCGAACAGTTAAATACATTAATGAGAAATGTTAGAGTTGATATCCGTAGTTATTTGGTTTTAAGTGCTACGGCACAGATGGGCGTTTTGCAAGAAACAGTAAAACACTTTAAAAAGGTACAGTTAAGTGGTTGTATTTTCACCAAACTTGACGAATGTCTAAGTTTAGGAGAAATTATCAGTATTGCGATTCAAAATCGTCTGCCGATAGGGTATCTTACTAATGGTCAGCGCGTACCTGAAGACATTCGAGTTGCAAATGCTGAAAAATTGGTTAAAAAAGCAGAACAATTGTATGCTAAAAAGACTAACGCACAATATCACAGAGATTCAACGGTAGAATCTCAAACAGTAGGAATGTATGATTAATACAGTTATGGATCAAGCAAGTGGCCTGCGTAAAATGAAACAGAATAATAATGCAGTTAAAGTAATCTCAGTAACTGGCGGCAAAGGCGGCGTAGGTAAAACAAATGTCTCTTTGAATATGGCAATAGCCATGGGACAACAAGGTAAACGTGTTCTTGTATTAGATGCCGATTTAGGTTTAGCTAACTGTGATGTCATGCTAGGTCTACGTGTAGAAAAAAATTTATCACACGTGCTTTCTGGCGAGTGTGAATTAGAAGATATTTTAGTTGAGGGACCTCACGGCATTAGAATTGTGCCTGCAACATCAGGCTCGCAAACGATGGTTGAGCTTTCACCTTCAGAACATGCAGGGTTAATTCGTGCATTTAGTGAACTTAATGCCGATTATGATGTATTAATTGTTGATACTGCAGCAGGTATTTCTGAAATGGTATTAAGCTTTTCTCGTGCAGCACAAGATGTGTTAATGGTGGTGTGTGATGAGCCAACTTCAATTACAGATGCATATGCCTTAATTAAGATATTAAGCAGAGAACATGGTGTTTATAAGTTTAAAATTATTGCAAATATGGTAAGAAGTTTAAGAGAAGGGCAAGAACTATTTGCTAAGCTGTCTAAAGTAACAGATAGGTTTTTAGACGTTTCATTAGAATTAGTGGCAACAGTACCTTTTGATGAAAATATGAGAAAGTCAACGCGTAAGCAAAAAACAATTGTTGACCTTTTTCCTAAATCTCCCGCCGCAATCGCATTTAAGACTTTAGCTACAAAAGCAGCTAAATGGCCAATTCCAAATCAGCCTTCGGGGCATCTGGAATTTTTTATTGAAAAATTAGTAAACCGCTAAAGGCATTTTTGTTAGTGAATAAAGTAGCCGGATACAGTGATAATAACCATATTGCACAAGTTGTAGAGCGTCATACGCCTTTAGTTAAGCGTATCGCTTATCATATGTTGGCGAGACTCCCCGCAAGTGTGCAGTTGGATGATTTAATTCAATCAGGCATGATAGGTTTGATTGAAGCTGCTAAAAACTTTGATGGCACAAAAGGCGCTAGTTTTGAAACATTTGGTGGCATAAGAATCAGAGGTGCTATGCTAGATGAAATTAGGAAAGGCGATTGGGTACCAAGGTCTGTTCACAGAAACAGTCGCCAGGTTGCTCAAGCCATTTCAGAATTAGAATCTCAGCTAGGCCGAGAAGTAAAAGACATAGAAGTTGCTGAAAAACTTGATATTACACTCGATGAATACCATCATATCCTTAATGATGTGAATTCAGGTAAAATTCTAGGAATAGAAGATCTCGGTGTTGATGAAGATGTGCTGCAAATATCATCGGATAAATCATCAAGTGATTCGCCTTTTGCGTCAATAAAAAATGATAAGTTTAATGTTTCATTAGTAAAGGCAATAAAAACATTGCCTGAAAGAGATGCTCTTGTATTATCTCTCTACTATAATGAAGAAATGAATTTAAAAGAGATTGGACAAATACTTGATGTAAGTGAGTCTCGTGTTAGTCAGATACATGGACAGGCAATGATAAGGCTTAAAGCTAAAATCAGTGACTGGGTTTAAATAAAGTGGTTGTAACCTTGAGTTCGTACCTCACAGGAGGATGTTTTGGATAAAAATATGAAAGTTCTTGTAGTTGATGACTTTTCTACTATGAGAAGAATCATTAAAAATTTGCTAAGAGACTTAGGCTTTACTAATGTCCAAGAAGCAGATGATGGTAGTACTGCACTACCTATGCTACAAAACCAAGAGTTTGATTTTGTAGTAACCGATTGGAATATGCCAGGTATGCAAGGTATAGACTTACTAAGAGCGATTCGAGCTGATGATAGCTTAAAGCATATACCAGTATTAATGGTAACTGCTGAGGCTAAAAAAGAACAAATAATAGCTGCTGCACAAGCTGGCGTTAATGGTTATATTGTTAAGCCCTTCACAGCTGGCACGCTTAAAACTAAATTAGAAAAAGTGTTTGAGCGCTTAGGTTAAATTATGGATGAGTTAATAATTTCAACTGATTCACCTCAAATTACACTTGAACAAGCTAGACAACTTGTATCATTACTTGAAAGTAATGAACAAGCACAAGCTGATGAATTGCTATTGCAAATAACAACACAAATGCAATCTGAGCTATTTGAAGAGGTTGGTAAGTTAACTCGTCAATTACATGACTCATTAAATAACTTTCAGTTAGATTCAAAGCTTACCGATTTAACGCAAGACGCATTACCAGATGCAAAAGAGCGTTTAAATTATGTCATAAAAATGACAGAGCAAGCTGCGAATAAAACCATGGATGCGATAGAAGCAGGTTTACCAATAGCTGATGAGCTAACAAGCGAACTTGATAACATTAAACCTTCATGGGATCGACTTATGAGTCGCGACCTTAAATTAGGCGAGTTTAAATCCTTATGTCATGGGTTAGATTCGTTTATTTTAAATACGCAGGGTAATACTCAAAAGCTACAAGGCTTAATGACAGAGGTCTTAATGGCCCAAGATTTTCAAGATTTAACAGGGCAAGTTATTCGCAGAGTGATAGAGCTTGTGCGTGAAGTTGAAGAAAGCCTTATTCATATGTTGAAAGTTTTTGGCTCGCCAATTGATGGTGAGTTACCTGTAAAAGAAGTTATTGAAGAAAAAAATATAGAATCATCTCTACAAGTTGAAAAAGAATTAGATCAAGTTGCAGAGGGTCCGATTATAGATGCATTAGAACGTGATGATGTTGTATCAGATCAAGATGATGTTGACGACTTATTATCAAGTTTAGGTTTCTAAAAGGGAGAACTGCTGCATGAGTTTTGAACTAGATGAAGATATTTTGCAGGATTTTTTGGTTGAGGCCGGAGAAATTCTCGAATTATTATCTGAGCAGCTTATAGAATTAGAAAATAACCCTGAAGATGCTGATTTATTAAATGCAATATTTAGAGGTTTTCATACTGTCAAAGGTGGCGCTGGATTTTTAGCAATGACAGAGCTTGTTGATGCTTGTCATGGTGCCGAAAATGTTTTTGATATTTTACGTCAAGGGCAAATAAGTGTCACTCCAGAATTAATGGATGTTATTTTACAAGCGCTAGATTGTATAAATATTATGTTTGCTTGTATACAAAATCGTGAGCAACCAGATGCGGCCGATCCTAATTTGCTAAAAGCGATGCATGACCTTTGCAAACCTCAAAGTGAAGGCGAAGCTTCATCTCCTCAAGAAGCCACAGCTCCAGAAGTAGAAAATTCTGTCACACCAAGCCCTGAAGAAGATTTAAGCTCTGATTTTGATGACGTATTGTTTGATATGGATGATACAAGTTCAGATGATTCAAATATTGATGATATATCAGAAGATGAATTTGAAAGCTTATTAGATGAACTTCATGGAGCAGGAAAAGGCCCTGTAGCTGAAGAGTCAAAAGCGGCACCAGAAATCACAAATGATGCACCTGATGGCGATATTACAGATGATCAATTTGAAAATTTATTAGACGAGTTACATGGTGTTGGCTCGTTTGGTGAAACCCAAAGTGCAGCTCCAGAAGAGAAAAGTAATGTCGTTGAAAGTACGCCTATAGCGAGTTCAGATTCTGAAGATATTTCAGATGATGAATTTGAAGCTTTATTAGATGAACTTCATGGCAAAGGACAGGGTCCTAAAGCGGTAGAGTCCGAGCCAACTCCAGCTCAAAAACCTGCAGTTGCAAGTAAACCTAAAGTTGAGAAAAAAGTAGAAAAACCAGTTGCGAAACCGGTAGCAAAACCACAAGCAAAAGCAGAAGAAAAGCCTAAACCAGTATCAAAACCAGCTGCAGAAAAACAAGCAGCTAAATCTCCTGCAGTACAAGCTGAAACAACGGTTCGAGTAGACACTAAACGTCTTGATCAAATAATGAATATGGTTGGTGAACTTGTTTTAGTTAGAAATAGATTAGTAAGCCTAGGTGCGACTAATAGTAGCGAAAGCATGAATAAGGCAATTTCAAATCTTGATGTTGTGACAGCTGATTTGCAAAGTGCTGTGATGAAAACACGGATGCAACCTATTAAAAAGGTATTTGGTCGTTTTCCTCGCGTTGTTCGTGATTTAGCACGTAGCTTGAAAAAAGATATTAACCTTCAATTAGTTGGGGAAGATACTGATTTAGATAAAAACTTAGTTGAAGCACTTGCAGATCCTTTAGTGCATTTAGTTAGGAATTCAGTTGATCATGGTATTGAAATGCCAGATGAACGTGAAGCAACAGGTAAGTCAAGAACCGGTACAGTTACACTTTCAGCCTCCCAAGAAGGTGATCATATACTTTTAACCATCGAAGATGATGGTGCAGGTATGGATCCAGATAAACTAAAAGATATTGCAATAGGCAAAGGTGTTATTGATGCCGATTTTGCATCAAGAATGACTGACAATGAAGCATTTAATTTAATATTTGCACCAGGGTTTTCGACCAAAGAAGAAATATCTGATATTTCAGGTCGTGGTGTGGGTATGGATGTTGTTAAAACAAAAATCACTCAGCTTAATGGTTCAATAAATATTGAATCTCAAAGAGGTACAGGTACAACATTAGAAATTAAAGTACCACTGACTTTAGCAATATTACCAACATTAATGGTACTTGTTGAAGAACAAACATTCGCACTTCCTTTAGCCTGTGTAAATGAAATATTCCATCTCGATTTATCGAAAACAAATATAGTTGATGGTCAATTAACGATTATTGTTAGAGATAAGGCAATTCCATTATTTTATCTTGAAAGTTGGCTTGTTAAAAACCCAGCTTCAATAGCAGATCAACGTAGTGGAGATGGACATGTTGTTATCGTTCAATTAGGAACGCAGCAAATAGGCTTTGCCGTTGACTCATTAATAGGTCAAGAAGAAGTAGTAATAAAACCCTTAGATGCTTTGTTACAAGGAACTCCTGGTATGGCAGGTGCTACAATAACGTCTGATGGTGGAATTGCTCTAATACTAGATGTACCTAATTTATTAAAGCACTATGCTGGCAAAGTAAAATAACTAAATGAGTAAATTGAATGACAATTAAAGTTTTAGTTGTTGATGATTCAAGTTTTTTTAGACGAAGAGTCAGTGAAATATTAAATCAAGATCCAGAATTAGAAGTAATCGATACAGCAAATAATGGTAAAGAAGCGGTTGAAAAAGCGGCTGAAATAAAACCTGATGTGATTACTATGGATGTTGAAATGCCTATACTTGATGGTATCAGCGCAGTAAAACAAATAATGAAGGCATCTCCGGTGCCAATATTAATGTTTTCTTCTTTAACGCACCATGGCGCAAGTGCAACTTTTGATGCACTTGACGCGGGTGCTTTAGACTTTTTACCTAAAAAGTTTGAAGATATAGCGCGAGATAAAGAAGAAGCAATTAAATTATTGCAACAAAAGGTAAAGGAGATAGGTCGACGAAGACTAAGTCGCTTTGTAAGAAAACCATCCGCAGTAGAAAAGCCAGTTATTAAATCTCGCCTAGTAAAACCTGCTGAGAATAACTTTGAGACTAGAAGAAAAACAACGCAAGATGTAAGAGCTTCAGGAAAAACATATAAAATAGTAGCGATTGGTACATCAACAGGGGGACCGGTTGCACTACAAAGTATACTGACACAGTTACCATCAAACTTCCCTCATCCGATTCTTTTAATACAGCATATGCCGGCTGCTTTTACGCCTGCATTTGCAGTTCGTCTGAATTCCTTATGTAAAATTCAAGTGAAAGAAGCGCAAAATGGTGAGGCATTAAAAGCTGGCACCGCTTATTTAGCACCTGGTGGTAAGCAGATGTTGGTTGAAGGTCGAGGAACTGGCCAAAAGATACGAATTTATGAAGACGAAGGAACCAGAGTCACTTATAAACCGAGTGTTGATATCACGTTTGCAAGTGTGGCAAAAAGCTACACAGATTCGGTTTTAGCCATCGTATTAACTGGCATGGGAGCTGATGGTAGAGATGGTGCTAGATTGTTAAAACAAGCAGGCTCTAAGATATGGGTTCAAGATGAAAAAACCTGTGTTGTATATGGTATGCCTCAAGCGGTTGCCAACGCAGGGCTTGCTGAAGCAAGTATTGCATTGCCAGATGTCGCGAGTCGCATAACAAGAGAAGTCGGTTGTGGATAAACTATCAATTTCAGGCTTGTTAATTGCTATATTTGCAATTGGTTTTGGTTATTGGTTTGAAGGTGGATTATTATTAAGTTTAGTGAACTATTCAGCCCTTTTGATTGTAATAGGCGGCACATTAGGTGCTGTTATGCTGCAATCTCCTGCGGGAATTTTCCTGCAAGGAATAAAAATGTTTACCTGGATAATAATACCGCCGAGTTATCCAGTAGATAAGGGCATTTCTCAAATAAAGTCATGGTCAAATAAAGCACGTCAAGACGGTTATTTATCATTAGAAAATGAAGCTTTAAATAGTAAAGATTATTTTGTTTCTAAGGGTCTTAATATGATGATTGATGGTGTTGCACCTGAGCAATTTCGAGAGACAATGGAAGTTGAACTTATTTTACACCGAGAAGCCTTAATTAAATCTTCAAAAATTTATGAAGCTATGGGCGGGTATAGTCCGACAATTGGCATTTTAGGCGCTGTTTTAGGCTTAATACAAGCTATGAACTTTATTAAAGAGCCTGAGTTACTTGGAGCAGGGATCGCAACGGCATTTGTTGCAACAATTTATGGTGTGGGTTTTGCTAATTTACTTTTTTTACCAGTTGCAAATAAGCTCAAATATATTGTAGAAGAGCAGATGATGTACCATGAATTACTAGCCGAAGGTATGTTGTCTATATTACAAGGAGAGAGTCCTAGTAATATAGAATTAAAGCTTTCTGCATATCAAACACAAAAGCATTACTCTCAAGTAAACACGATTATAAAAAGTTGAGCTACTAAGTATTATGAGGCGATATCGTAAATCTGCATCAGAAAATAACCATGAAAATTTAGATCGTTGGTTAGTTTCTTATGCCGATTATATGACACTCATGTTTGCTTTTTTTGTGGTTTTATATTCTTTGGCTATTACCAATGAAAATGAATTTAAGATTTTATCAGACTCACTTGAGCAAGTATTTGATAAAACCGCTAATCAGCATGAACAGCAAGATGCGGGGGTTAAAGGCGAAGGGCTGTTAACAAAAAATTCGGTTGATACTGAGTTTGTATTATATGGTAATTCAATCATTAATGAGGAAAAAGGTCCTGAGTTAGTTGATGGTTTTGGTGATTTAGCTAATCTAAAACAAAAAAAGCTAGGAAGCCCTTTAGATTCGCTAGAACAAGATCTAAAAACTGCGCTATCGGATGAAATTGAAAAAGGGCAAGCTAAGTTAGAGTTAAATCAAGATTGGTTAACAATAGAGCTTAATTCAGGTTTGTTATTTGGAAGTGGCAGCTCGGCTTCCACCCCTGCAATTGAGCAAGTTGTTTCTAAAGTTTATAATGTAATCAATGGTGTAGAAAATTACATTCGCGTTAGGGGTTATACTGATAATCAGCCTATCAATAATGAAGTATTTAGTTCTAACTGGCAGTTATCAGTCAGTCGTGCCACGCAAATGCTCCTAGCACTTGAGAGTGAGGGGATTAATCCAGCAAGAATGGCGATTGAAGGTTATGGGCAATACGCACCATTTGCCAGCAATACCTCACCGAAAGGGCGTGCAGAAAATAGAAAGGTAGTAATTGCACTTTCAAAGTTTGGAATGTTTTCCCAGAGTAATTCTCTGGTGATTGCCACAGAAAATCCAGAACAAGATAAACAAGAATTAGAAGCTCAATTAAAAAAAATAGAACAGCAAGCAATAGATGATAAAACTATCAAGATTATTAATTTACCTGATGGTGGGATAAGAATTACAACTCGAGAAAAAGAGCAGTAGAAAGGATCAAGTTTGAAAATTTGGACAGTTGCGAATCAAAAAGGTGGTGTAGGTAAAACAACTACCACAGTAACTTTAGGTGGCATTCTTGCATCTCAAGGTAAGCGAGTATTACTCATTGATACTGATCCTCATGCATCACTCACCTATTATTTTGGCATTGATTCTGAAGAATTAGAAGTGAGTGTGTACGATGTTTTCTCTCGAAGTAAAGGTATGAATAAAGAAGAGATATTGCAAGCTTTATGTCCTTCAACAATGGAAAATTTAGATATCTTACCTGCAACCATGGCGATAGCAACTTTAGATCGTAGCATGGGTAATAAAAGTGGTATGGGCTTAATTTTAACTAAAGCTTTGGCCAAAATTGCAGATGAATATGATTATGCCATTTTAGACTGCCCTCCTGTATTAGGCGTTTTGATGGTTAATGCGTTGGCGGCAAGTGAAAGAGTTTTGATCCCTGTACAAACAGAGTTTTTAGCTTTAAAAGGTTTAGATCGCATGATGAGAACAATGCAGTTAATGCAAAGCTCACAATCTAAGAAATATCAATATACGATCATTCCTACCATGTATGATAAGCGCACTAAAGCTTCATTAGAGGCGTATAAAACATTACGAGCAACATATAATGAAAAAGTATGGCCAGGGGTGATCCCAATAGATACTAAATTTAGAGATGCCAGCTTAGCGATGAAATCACCGGTAATCTATTGTCCCAAGGCAAGAGGGGTTTATGCATATATGACATTATTAGAACATCTATTAAAGCTCGATAAAAAAACTTGCTCTGAGGCAATCAATGAATAAACCTTTATTTGCTAATGAACAAATAATGAAGCAATACCTTACTGCTCTGTTAACAGAAGATGAGGTATTAAATAAAGCCGTATTACAGCCAGTTGAAAAGCTACTTGAACAAGTTGTTGAACCAAAAAAAGTTCAAGTGACTAAAAAAGTAACTAAACCCGCGGAAATTAAAGTTAAGTCTAAGCAAGATGTTGAAAAAGCACCTACAATCTCTATATTAGTAGATGAAATAAATGAATTACAAAAGCAAGAAAGTATTGCGAGTGTAAAGCAAGAAGCAGAATACCGAACGGGTGAATTTCAGGCCTTGTTTTTCAAAGTTGCTGGACTCACTTTAGCTGTTCCACTAAAGTCTTTAGGCGGTATTCATAAGCTTGAAGAAATAAATAAAGTATTCGCTAAACCAAAGTGGTTTAAAGGTGTCATGTTAAACCGTGGTACTAAATTGAATGTAATTGATACGGCGCAATGGGTTATGCCTGAAAAGTTTAATACAGAACTTGAGGAAAGCTTAAATTATCAATATCTTATAATGCTAGGTGAAACAAGTTGGGGTTTACAGGCTGAAAGTTTAATTAACAATGTTACGTTACAAAGTGATGATGTTAAATGGCGAGAGCAATCAGGAAAACGCCCTTGGTTAGCCGGCTTAATAAAAGAAAAAATGTGTGCTTTGATTGATGTTGATTCATTAACTGAATTACTCGAGCAAGGGTTAGATAGCAGAGAATTTGAAAAATAAATATCACGAATGAAAATAATCGCGTGGGAGCATGAATATGAATGAACAAAGAATTACATCAGTAAATGCAGCAGATGCAAGTGATGATGTCCTACAGTGGGTGACATTTCGACTAGAGAATGAAACTTATGGTATTAATGTAATGCAAGTACAAGAAGTATTACGTTATACAGAAATAGCTCCTGTTCCTGGCGCACCAAGTTACGTACTTGGGATTATAAACTTACGTGGTAATGTAGTAACTGTAATAGATACAAGTACACGTTTTGGTTTATCAGGCTTAGATGTAACTGATGACTCTCGCATTGTTATTATTGAAGCCGAAAAGCAAGTGATTGGTATCTTAGTTGATAGTGTTGCTGAAGTAGTTTATTTAAGACGTTCAGAAATAGATAGTACACCAAACATTGGTACAGAAGAAAGTGCTAAGTTTATTCAGGGCGTATCCAATCGCAATGGTCAATTATTGATTTTAGTTGATTTAGACAAGTTATTAAGTGAAGAAGAATGGAGAGATTTAAATGACTTTTAGTGTTTTTTCTCTAACATTAAGTCAATATTGCATAGGTTGTTAGAGTTGGAAAATATTTTACTAATTTTAACTATTATAAGCTTTGTATTCTCGTTCAGTATTATAGTTTTTTTATTTTTATCGAATAAAAAAGTTAAAATTTTAAATAGTGACTTAGATAAAAGGTTTTCAGATTTAAAGCAGCAAAATACAATTTTACGCAGTGAAATAGATGAGTTACGAGGTGGTCTATTGAATATGGGTAAACGTATTTTGCAACAAGAGAAACTAAGTCAAGAATTATCAGAAAACCAACAAGCGCTGCAATATAGTGATCCGGACTCTAAAATGTATTCTCGCGCAGTCAAGATGGTTGAGCTTGGTGCACAATTAGACGAAGTTATGAAAGAGTGTGAATTGCCAAGAGCTGAAGCAGAATTGTTGCTCTCTTTGCATCAACAAAAATAAAGACACTTGATTGGCTTAGTTACTGCTACTTCCATTACCTCATTCGTTTTGGAAGTAGTGAGCATTTAAGCTTTTATGTTTAAATTACCTGTAAGCCCTTGCCATCCAGGGGGAAACTTCCCTTGCATTACGTATGAAAAAGCGATTAACTCTGCAATAATAATATAAAGTTCTTTTGGGATCTCTTGTCCTAACTCTAATTGTTTTAATGTATCTGCTAGCATTTTATCTTCATGTATTAAAACTCCTTTATCTTTGGCCTGTTCAATAATGTGATCTGCAAAATCACCAAAGCCCTTGATTGTAACGTTAGGAGCTGATTTTCCGTCATAAAGTAAGCCTATTGCAGATTTATTGCCACTATTTTTAACATCACCTTTGTCCATAACTTACACCTTAATATTGATAATTGAATGTGCTTTATAGTTGTTGTTAGTGCGTTCTGAGGTTAACTCAATAGCCATTTTACCAACAGATAGACCATGTTCAATCAGCCTTTGTTTTAGCATTTGAATATAGGGTTGTGCTTTATCTATCAATGATTGATTTAAGCTTGAAAAAGTACAATCTACATTTTTATCCATCAATTGTGCATTGGCTTGTAATTGTCCTAAAGCTTCAAAATTAAAGTTTAATCGTATAAACCAAACATCTTTACCTTCGCCATTTTTTGTGTTTTTTTTGTAATGGCCTAAATCAATTTCAGTTTGTTTTACTGTATCTGGTAATTGCATAGGCAGTAGAAACTGTAAGATGGAGTTAGATAAATTATCAGTTTGATTGTTTACAGATTGACCTTGAATAAGTTGTTGTTGAGATTGTTGCACTGTTTGTTGAATTTGGCCTAGCTCTTGTAATAAAGCGAACCCTGATTTTGTATTTGTTTCTTTTATTACATTCGCGGTTTTTAATTTAAGTCCAGGGAAAATCAGTTGTAATAATTGATCTAACTTTAAAGATTGTTTATTTGCTAAATCCGTATTACTTTGAACATTTTCGCTCACACTATGAGATGTTAGTAAGGTGAGGGCGAGATCTTGCAGTGAGTTATTAAAAGTATTTTCTTTCTCGGTTTTATTTAATAAGTTAGGTTGAACTGATGACAATATTTCTGTGCGTATTTTATCTGCTGAAACATTTGTTTGATTTATCATTCTACTAAAAGCATGGTTTACGAGTTTATTTAAATCGGGAGTTTCAGGGTCACTGTTTATATTTAATATATTTTCTGTTTTTATATGTGCTGTCGAACCAGGATAAGTTTTTGGAACAGTTGTTTGTTTAGTTCCTATATGATGTTCGAACCTTTGATTTGGATTTATTTTTTGTGAGGTTGTTAGCTTGTTAATTAGGTTTAAGTTTATTTGCTTATTACCTTTATGAGGTTCAAGTTCAGGTTTTAGTTCAACCTTCAGTGAACTGACATCTGTTTGCTTAGTAGCTTGCTTTATATCCTTTTTGATTGTTGCGTTTGATTGTTGCTGAGCTTCTAGTAAATTCGGTGTTGCTTTAATTGTTGCTTGTTGAACTTGATGCTTTTGTGTCTGAGTGGGTAAATCTTTTGCTGTTGCATTTATCGCTTTACTCGTTTGAGTCTCTACAACTTGTTTATTTTTGTTTTCACTTATCGGGGAGGCTATTTCGAGTTTTATCTGGCGTGTTTCATTTTGTTTTGCATTTAGCGATAAAGCAGCTTTGAAAGAATTAACTATTTTTTCTAATGGGGCTTTAAAGTTATCACCTTTTGATATTGCTAAGTTAGCAGTGGTTTGATCTTTAGGTTTTTGAATCGTAAGTTTGTTAGACTCATTTATTACTATGTTTTGATGAATACTGTCTTTTGTGTGCTTATTTAAATTTGTGTCAGTATCAGTTTTGACGCCATTATTCATTAATGATGTAAATATACTCTTAGTTAGGTTAAGTGTTATAGGAGGGCTAATAGACTTGATTTGAGTGATATTACCTTGAGTTATTAGCTTTGCATTTTGCCACTTTGGAATACTTTCTGAAATATTGGCGTTTACGACTGCTATATTATTATTTTGCTTAATTTGAGTGTTTGCTGAATTCGTGTTTTTTATCATTAAATCAACGGGCGTTGTTTTTAACCATTGTGTCACCTTTTCAATCGGCACTTTTAGTTCTAATGCCGGTGACGTTGATTTTGGGAGGAATACCTTAGCTGATATCTGTTTGTTTGACTCTTGTAAATTTAGCAAAATATGAGAATTCGAGTTTATTTGATTTGCGATATTAGGTGGTAATTGAATATTTGCTTTAAGAGAAGGAATACTCAGTGTATTTTTAAGGTTTTTATTTAATTTTGCTAGAAGAGATACTTCTTGGTTTGCTTTTAATGTAAAACCTTTATCTATGAAAGTCTCTTTTTGTGCCTTTGGTTGAACAAATAAATTAAGTATTTTTAATATATCTTGAGTACTTAATGGTGATGTTATTTTGTTTGTATTTGCAATTAAAGTTATTTTTGAACCATCACCATTAATAATCAATTTACCGTCATTGAGTTCAATATGTTTATTGTTTATTGAGTCTAAGGCGAGCGATACCTTTTCCCATTTACCATTTATTTGAATCTCTAGTTGTAGTTTTGAACCGCTACTAGATACGTTTTTGACGTCATAGGCGATGTTAGATTTTAGATGTTTAGGTAAAGATGATGCATCATCAGTTATAGAAAACTGCTGTGCAATTGTATTTTTTGAAATTCCTTTAGTATCAGTCATATAAAGTGAGTTACTTATTATGTTTCATTTAACAATTTAAACCTTAAATTTTATTTTATCTTTATAAAAAACCATCATATAAAACTAAATATTGGCATAAATCAATTTTTTGTCGATTTGCACTTAATTCCAGCTAAAGCTTTTACGCTTTGTAATACCATTATGATAGACTACTTCCTAAAGAAAATACCCCTAAAAAGTTTAGGGCTGTTAAGAGTGTTTTTAGTTGTTAAAAGTTGAAAATATAACCTGTATTAGGCAAGACCGCTGTTTGTTTGAGGACTTAAGTTTTGAGTTACCTCAAGGCACAATCATGCAAATTGAAGGTCCTAATGGTGCCGGGAAAACATCATTGTTTCGGATCTTATCAGGATTTACAAGATTAGAGCAGGGCAATCGCTTTTGGTTTGATAAAAATATATCAGAGGATGAAGAAAATTTTTTTTCTGAATTATTATATATAGGTCATAAAACGGGTGTAAATACACAGCTTAATGCGATTGAAAATATTCAATTTTGGCAAGAAACTCACGGTTACGCGCAATCTTCAAAGCAAAATTCGCTAGATGTTTATGAAGTATTAGCTAATTTAGGTTTGGTTGGTTTGGAAGATATTCCCGTTAGAATGCTATCAGCAGGCCAGCAGCGTAGAGTTGCTTTAGCTAGGTTATGGATTTCAGATGCAAAGCTGTGGATGTTGGATGAGCCCTTTACAGCAGTTGATAAAAAAGGGGTTACCTTACTTCAAGAGCAGTTCAAGCTGCAGCTAAATAGAGGTGGCAGTATCTTGTTAACCTCTCATCAAGACCTAACAGAACATTTTGATGATTTAAAAGTATTATCTTTGGAGTACCGTATTTAATGCAAAGACAGTATTCATACCGCCAGTTATTTTTTTCAGTATATAAAAAAGATGTATTACTGGCTTTTAGGCAGCGTTCTGAAATTATAAATCCTTTATTATTTTTCTTGATTGTCATTAGTTTATTTCCATTGGGAATAGGCCCTGAGCCACAGTTATTAGCACGCATGGCCCCTGGCATTATTTGGGTTGCAGCTTTACTGTCAACTATGTTGGGTTTAGACAAAATATTTAGAGACGATTATCAAGATGGTTCGTTAGAGCAGTTATTAATGAGCCCGTATCCTACATCGCTAATTGTTATTGCTAAAATAGCAGCGCATTGGTCGATCACAGGATTACCACTAGTTTTATTATCACCCATGTTTGGTTTATTACTGAATTTGGATTCAAATTCAATGCAGGCAGCGGTAGTGACATTACTTATAGGCACGCCGTTATTAAGTTTAATTGGTGCGATTGGTGCTGGTTTAACTGTTGGTTTACAAAAAGGGGGAATTTTACTCAGTTTATTGGTTTTACCTTTGTATATTCCTGTGCTTATTTTTGCAACGTCGGCAATAGATACCAGTGCAATGTCGCTGGATTATAGTGCTCAACTTGCAATTTTAGGTGCAATGTTAGCTGTAGGTTTGGTTATGGCACCATTTGCTGTTTCATCAGCATTAAAAGTCAGTGTTAGTTAATTTAAATTTTATATTACTGTAGCAAGTCAATATAATGCGTCGTGTTTAAAAAGAGTGTGGATTAGTTATGTGGAAGTGGTTACATCCTTATGCAAAGGCACAAACAGCCTATCGATTGTGCAATACCTTGTTGCCGTATTTCGCGGTTGTTGCTGTGATAAGTTTAGTTGTGGGTTGGGTCTGGGGTTTAGGTTTTGCGCCTGCAGATTATCAACAAAAAGACAGTTATAGAATTATTTTTATACATGTGCCGTCAGCAATTTTATCCATGGGGGCATATTCCTCTATGGCAATCGCTGCGTTTATAGCCTTGGTTTGGCAGTTAAGAAATGCTGAGCTAGCTGTCATTGCAATTGCGCCAGTAGGTGCAGCGATTACGTTAATAGCGTTAATTACAGGCGCTGCATGGGGTAAACCTATGTGGGGCGCTTGGTGGGTGTGGGATGCAAGATTAACATCAGAGTTAATTTTATTATTTTTATATTTAGGTGTTATTTCGCTTTATAACGCTTTTGAAGATAAAGGCAGTGCGGGTCGTGCATCTTGTATACTTGCACTTGTAGGTGCAATAAACTTACCTGTTATTCACTTTTCAGTTGAATGGTGGAATACGCTACATCAAGGCGCCACAATCACTAAGTTTGATGGTGGCGCGATTGATTCGAGCATGTTCTGGCCATTAATGTTAAATATCTTTGCATTTGCTGCTTTTGTAGGTGCTGTTGTATTGATGCGTTTAAAAAATGAAATTTTGTTACGAGAAAAACATCGTCCTTGGGTACGTGATTTAATTAAAAACCAAACTCCCAATGTAGCAAGTCAGGTAGGAGATAAAAATGCAGTTTAATTCATTTTCAGACTTTATAGCCATGGGCGGTTATGGCTTTTATGTTTGGCTATCATTTGGAACATGTGCATTGATTTTAATAGGTATTTTCTTAGATAGTAAACTTAGTCACCAACGTACTTTAAATGCGGTTGCTAAACAGATAGATCGTGAAGCACGTATTAAAAAAGCAAAGCAGGAGTCAAAATAATGAACCCTAGAAGAAAAAAACGCATGATGACACTGCTTGCAGTGGTTTTTGGTTTAGGAACTGCTGTTGGTTTAGTGCTTTACGCACTACAAGGCAATATAAACTTGTTCTATACACCAACTGAATTAATTGAAGGTAAAGGTCCTGAAAAACAAAAACCTTTTGTTGGTCAAAAATTAAGGATTGGTGGCATGGTGCTACCAGGTTCTGTGATAAGAGATCCAAATTCTTTACATGTTGAGTTTAAATTAATGGATAAAGGTCCAATTGTAAAAATACTATATAAAGGTATTTTACCTGACTTATTTAGAGAAGGTCAGGGGATCGTAGCGCAAGGAAACCTTGTAGCACCAGATACAATTGAAGCATTTGAAGTATTGGCTAAGCATGATGAAGAATATATGCCACCAGAAGTTGCTGAAGCTTTAAAAGGCATTAAGCATGAAAAACCTGTTTATAATAATGCCAAAGGAGATTACTAATGATCCCAGAGTTGGGTTATATCTCATTAACCATAGCATTAGGTTTATCTATTTTATTGTGTATCTACCCTTTATGGGGAGCGTATACTAATAACTTAAGGTTAATGCGTGCAGCACCTGCTTTGGCTATTGGCCAATGTGTATTTGTTTTTATTTCTTATGCTGCATTAGTATATGCCAGCCTAACAGATGACTTTACTTTAGTGTACGTGGCTAGCAATTCAAGTAGCTCGTTACCTTGGTATTATAAAATAACTTCTACTTGGGGTGGTCATGAAGGCGCGATGCTTTTATGGGTTGTAATGCAAGCCGGTTGGACTGCATTAGTATCAATTTCATCTAAATCTTTACCTTGGCCATTACGTGCACGTGTATTAAGTGTTTTAGGCTTTTTAGGTGTCGGTTTTATGTTCTATACCTTATTAATGTCTAGCCCATTTGAATCTTTATTACCTTATTACCCTGTTGAAGGTCATGATTTGAATCCGCTTTTACAAGACCCTGGTATGATTATTCATCCACCATTGTTATATATGGGTTATGTGGGGTTATCTGTTTCTTTCTCTTTCGCAATTGCAGCTTTATTGACTGGTAAGCTTGATAATACTTGGGCTAAATGGTCTAGACCTTGGACGATAGCTGCTTGGTTATTCTTAACATTAGGTATTGCATTAGGGAGTTGGTGGGCATACTCAGAGCTAGGCTGGGGCGGCTGGTGGTTTTGGGATCCAGTTGAAAATGCGTCATTGATGCCATGGTTAATTGCAACAGCATTGTTGCATTCACTTGCCGCAACAGAAAAGCGTGGCGTATTTAAATCATGGACTGTTTTATTAGCAATAGCTGGCTTTTCATTTAGTTTATTAGGCACATTTATAGTACGTTCAGGTGTACTTGTATCTGTTCATGCATTTACGACAGATCCAGGGCGAGGCATGTTTATACTTGGATTCTTAGCTATCGTTGTAGGTGGTAGTTTAGCCTTATATGCGATGCGTGCATCTGAAGTAAATAGCGTTGGACGTTATCGATTATTCTCAAGAGAAGTGGCGTTATGGTTTAATAACATCTTGTTATGTGTAGCAACTTTAATTGTTTTATTAGGCACCCTATTACCATTAGTACATAAAGAGCTTGGTATGGGGTCTATTTCAATAGGCGAACCTTTCTTTAATGAAATGTTTAGTTATTTACTGGTTCCTTTTGCGTTTGCTTTGGGTATCGCACCATTATTACGCTGGAAACAAAATAAATTTAATGCATTAAAAAACAAATTACTGCTAATAGGTTTATTAAGTATTGTTATTACGGCAAGTTGGTTGTATTCAAGTTACGATGTTGTGTCATCGATGACATTTATAGCTGTGCTTTTAGCTGTTTGGGTTACCATTTCAACTATCTTCGACGTTGTAGAAAGAGCAACCAAACAAACAAGTTTGATCGTTGGTTTAAAGCAGTTTACCAATAGTTATTGGGCTATGGTAAGTGGTCATTTTGGTTTTGCATGTGTTGTTATGAGTGTTGCATTAACATCGGCTTATTCAGTTGAGCGTGATGTCAGAATGATGCCAGGTGAAACAGTAACATTAAACGAATATGTTTACCGCTTTGATGGTATTAAAGAAATAGTGGGCGCAAACTATACAGGTCATGCTGCTATGGTTAGTATTCATAAAGAAGGCGAAAAAGTTACTAAATTATATGCTGAGAAACGCCGCTATAATGTGGGCATGCAGTTTATGACTGAAGCGGCAATTGATGCTTCTTTAGGCCGTGACTTATATGTTGCATTAGGTGAACAGCTGAGCAATGGCGCTTGGGCGCTTAGGATTTATCATAAGCCTTATATTCGCTGGATGTGGTTAGGTGGTTTGATCATGTCTTTTGCAGGTTTATTAATTTTACTAGATAAACGTTACCGAGGTACTTCAAAGGCTTCACAAACAACAAAAGAGCATAAAGCATCATCTCAATCAGTTACATCTGATGAGGTAAATTCATGAGTGAAGAAACTAAAAACAGCAAACTAATGTTTGCTGTACCTTTAATTATTTTTTTCTTGCTCTGTATTTTCTTATTTAAGGGTTTGTTTTCAAATCCAAGAGAATTACAAACAGGGCGTTTAGGTCAGGAAATGCCAGCATTTAATTTACCTGACTTAATGCAAGATAATAAAAACTGGTCTGAAAAAGATTTATTAGGAAAAGTCTATTTAATTAATGTGTGGGGCACTTGGTGTCCGACATGTTTAGTAGAATTACCTTACCTTACAAAATTACGTGAACGCGGTGTTGAAATCATCGGTCTTTATTTAGAGCAAGGTTATGATCCTGATTTTGATGGTGAGTTTAATATCCAAGCATTAAGAGATGAAGTATCTCAAATGCTTGCCCGTACCGGTAACCCATATCAATACAATATATTTGATTTAAACCGCAGTTTAGCTTTTGATTTAGGTGTGTCTGGCGCACCTGAAACATTTTTAGTTGATAGTAAAGGGGTTATTTTACTACATCATACTGGCGACTTAAATGAGCGTACATGGCGTGCTAAATTCGCTCCTAAGTTTACTGAATTAAAAGAGGTTAAGTTGTAATAATGAAATATTTCCTTTTTATCGTATTAATGGGTTTCTCTGCATTGACTTTTGCAGTTGAAGAGGCTCAAACCTTTAAAAATGCGCAGCAAGCGCAACTTTTCAAAGAGTTAAGCTTAGAGCTCAGATGTCCTAAGTGTCAAAATCAAAACATCGCAGATTCGAATGCTGTTGTAGCTAAGGATTTACGCGATAAAGTGATTGAATTAGTAAAATTAGATAAATCAAAAGATTTTATTGTTGAATATATGATTGATAGGTATGGATACTTTGTACATTACAAGCCTCCAGTAACTGCATCAACTTTAGTTTTATGGGTTGTACCAATTTTATTTGTACTGTTTGGTTTTGGCTCGGTTATATTCCGTCAAAAAAAATCAGCGGTTGAGCAAAAATGGTCTGACAAAGATGAGGCTCAATTAACGAAACTTATTTCTAAATATCAAGCTAGTTCAGCTCAAGTGAAACAGGAGTCAGGTCAATGATATTACTTTGGTCTTTTATGGTTTTATTAGCAATATTAGGTGCGATATTTGTTGTTATTCCATTTATTCGAAAATCAGTAAGTGAACCTATTCCAGAGAAAGGAAGTGGTGAGAATGCACAGCGGATTGATATTTATCATCAGCGTCTAGCTGAGCTTGATGATGATGTTAAAATTTCAAAAATCAGTGCTGATGATTTTAATTCTGCTGTAATAGAGCTAAAAAAAGGTTTGTTAAGTGAGCTTTCTCCTGAAAAGAATTTAAATGTTAAAGGTAATAACGTAACTTTACTATTAGCTGGCAGTTTATTTTTAATCAGTTTTACCTGTATATTTTATTATGCAACAGGCAATCATAATCAGTTTAACCAATGGCAAAAAGCACAGGTAGCACTACCTGAATTAGGTAAGCGTGCCATGATGCAGCAAGGTGAACCTTTAACTGCCAATGAGTTGCAACAATTTGCTTTAGCACTTAGAACTAAAATTGCTAAGCAAGGTGAAGATGAAATGGCTTGGATGTTGCTTGGGCAAGTAAGTATGTCACTAGGTGACTATAAATCTGCAATGCAAGCTTTTGATAAAACATTAAACTTGAACCCTCATAATGTCACTGTTCTATTAAGCTATACCCAATTGCTGCTAATAAGCGGTGAGCCTGATTATAATCGTGCAGGAAAAATGCTTACGACTATTTTATCAGTAGAGCCTTCAAACTTTGATGCTATTTCTTTATTAGGTTTAATTGCATATGAACGAGGTGATTTACTAGAAGCTAAAGCGGCATTTGATATGTTACTTGGCTCTATGAGCAAAGATGATGAGCGTTATGCCATGATAAAATCTCGTGTAGAAGAATTGACTGGAAAGTTAAATTCAATGCCTACTCAGCATCCAGTCGTTGATAATACGCAAGTAAATATACCTGTTGAAAAATCATCTAACAAAATTGAACAAAGTTCTTCTGGACAAAGTAATGCGATTAAAGTGAAAATTGCACTTGCAGCAAACTTAGTGGATAAAATTCCTAATAACGCGACTTTATTTGTATTTGCAAAAGCGGTATCAGGACCTAGAATGCCATTAGCTGTTGTGAAACAGAGCCAATTTAGATTTCCATTAGAAGTCACTTTATCTGAAGAAAATGCGATGGTTGAAGCGTTATCACTAGCACAGTTTGAGCAGGTTATAGTGACTGTAAGAGTATCTGTTGATGAAAATGTAATGTCTGCAGCAGGCGAGCTTCAAGGCCAAAGCGGTACAATTGAAGTAAAAAATTCACCAGAGGTAACTGTCCTAATTGATCAGTTACTGTAATAAGGAATGTTAATGTTTAAAAATGCAGTGATCTTTTTAATATTATTCTCATTAATAGGCTGTGCACAAGTGCCTGTTGAGAAGCAAGATGAAAAAGATCCACTACAAACAATAAACCGTCCGCTATATGATTTTAATATGGATGTTTTAGATGCATATATTTTAAGGCCTGCAGCTGTGGGTTATGTTGCTATTACCCCGCAGCCGGTACGTAGAGGTTTGGTTAACTTAACAGAAAATATAGGCGAGCCAGTTGACAGTATCAATGCTGCTTTACAAGGCAAACCTGGTAATGCAGGTATTAGTGTTGCAAGATTCTTAGTGAACTCGACTGTTGGTCTATTTGGTCTTTTTGACGTAGCATCTGAAATAGGTTTATCACAGGTTGATGAAGATTTCGGACAAACCTTAGGTGTATGGGGCGCTGATGATGGAGCATATTTAATGTTACCAGCTTATGGACCAAGTACGGCCCGAAATATTACAGGAGATGTAGTTGATGGGTTTGCTATACCTTCTATCGCATTGAGTTTACCACAAGCAATATTACGGTATACGATTCAAGGGTTAGAGGCTAGAGCGTCTCTATTTCCTCAAGAGGCATTACTTAACGAATCTTTAGACCCGTATATTTTTGTTAAAGAGATATATCTTCAAAGACAATTATTTGAGCTTTATGATGGAAATCCTCCTTTAGAGGAAGATGATGAAGAGTTTGATGAGGACTTTTTAGAAGAGCTAGAATAAAGTAATCTTCAATATTTTACTCGTTACTTAATTATTGAGGTTGTATTCAATAAAAAAGCTGGAATTAACAATTCCAGCTTTTTTATTATTTTTACTTAATTAAGGCCTATTTAGACATGGCATCCATTTGTGTATTAGCCCAATGAACAGCATCATGATAAGAGTCTGGTATTGTTTTTATATCAATGCTAAGTTGCTCTGAAATCACTTTCGCTTCTTCCCAATCAGCAAGTTCATAATGCTCAACTAAAGATAAATAATCGGCAATTAACCCTTCTTTTTTCAATATAGCATCTTTAATTTCAATTGATAGCGGTAGTTTCTCTAAAATTTCAGCCATATCTTGATCTAATATGCCATCAATTAATGAAAACATACCCGCTAGGAAGGCCATCGGTGTGTCTTTCATTTTACCATGCTTAATTGCTAGGCATTCAGCAAAACGCGCTCTTGTAAGTGATAGACGCATTAACTCAGGTGGTTTTGTTGAAGCAACTTGTGCTGTAAATAAAACAGATAAAAACTTTTTCAGTTCAGCTAACCCTAATACAACTAAAGCTTGTTTGATGGTACTGATTTCTGCTCTACGCTTAAATGCCGCTGAATTGGTATAACGTAATAGTTTATAAGCTAAGTTAACATCTCTTTGAAATACTTCTGATATCTTTTTTAAATCCATTTCAGATTTTGATGTTTCATATAAAAGTTCAGCTAAAGTAATTTGTGATGGCGCTAAATTTTTGCTTTGAATAACCTCAGGCTTAGAAAAGAAATAACCTTGAAAGTACTCAAACCCCATATCCATCGCTGCTTGAAACTGCTCATGAGTTTCGACTTTCTCGGCTAAAAACTTAATATTTTTATATGGTGCGACATCTTTAATAACTTGTTTTATTTCATCCATTCCCATTTCTAAAAAATCAATTTTTATGATGTCTATATAAGGATAAAAATGCTTCCAAACAGGATTGTGAATGTAATCGTCTAATGCAAGTGTATAACCTAATTCTTTAAGCTCTTTTACAATAGCAAGTAATCGCTTACCGGGTTGTACTGTTTCTAGGATCTCAACTACGACTTGTTCTTTATTTAACATAGTCGCATAGCGTTTTTGCAGTGTATCAAGGGTGAAGTTGATAAATGCAGGTTTATCACCTGTCATATCAGCTAATCCAAGTTGACTGCCTTCTATTAATTTTGTAGTTGCTTCATTTTCGTCGATATTAGGAAAGACATTATCTAAGCTATCGCGAAATAATAATTCATAAGCAAAAAGCTTTTTTTCGCGATCTAGTATTGGTTGTCGTGCTGCGTAAAAATACATAAATAATGAACCTGTAACCCAAATATATTAATTATTGTTCTGCTACCTTGAATATATTGTAAATGGGATGTTTTTTCATTATTTATTTTCAATTATCTGAGACTATTGTGTAGTTATCGCATCCATATTTTCATTTGGGTGTAGCGTGATATAGTAATGAATTATCAAATAATGGTACTGTACGTAACTATTACACATATACCCAAGTCACTTCAGAATATGAGTTGCAGGATTGAATTTTAGAGGTGTTTTGGGTATGAAAATCTCATTTTGGAGGTCCGCTTGGAGTTTGGAACGCTTATTTCATTAGCGATATATTTTATCGTTATGCTTGGCATAGGTTTATATGCTTATAAAAAATCAACCAGTGATGTATCAGGCTATATGTTAGGGGGCAGAAGTTTAAGCCCGAGCGTAGCTGCTTTATCTGCGGGTGCGTCAGATATGAGCGGTTGGATGCTAATGGGTTTACCTGGTGCAATGTATATTTCTGGTATTAGCAGCTTATGGATTGGTATTGGTCTTGTAATTGGTGCATTTTTAAATTACTTGATCGTCGCGCCAAGATTACGTACTTATACCGAAATAGCGAATGACTCTATTACGTTACCAGATTTCTTTGAGAATCGTTTTGAAGATAAATCTCATATGTTACGCCTAGTATCATCTGTTGTGATCATTGTATTTTTTACCTTATATACATCTTCGGGTATTGTTGCTGGGGGTAAATTATTTGAATCGTCATTTGGCATGGATTATGAGCTAGGCTTATATGTTACAGCTGGCGTAGTTGTTGCCTATACATTATTTGGTGGTTTCTTAGCGGTTAGCCTTACAGATTTTGTTCAAGGCTGTATTATGTTTGTTGCTTTAATTTTAGTGCCATTTGTTGCCATCAACGAAGTTGGCGGAATAAGTGAAATGCATGAATCTATTACAACTATTAATCCTGAGTTGTTAAATATGTTTAATGGTGTGAGCTTGTTAGGTATTATTTCGGCTATGGCTTGGGGTTTAGGTTACTTTGGTCAACCGCATATTATTGTTAGATTTATGGCGATCCGTTCCGTGAAAGATGTGCCAGTAGCAAGACGTATCGGCATGAGCTGGATGATAGTATCGTTAATTGGCGCTATGGCAACAGGCTTTGCTGGTATTGCTTATGTTGCGTCAACGGGCATTCAATTAGATGATCCAGAAACAATATTTATTTTACTATCTCAGATATTATTTCACCCATTAATAGCGGGTTTCTTATTGGCTGCAATATTAGCGGCAATTATGAGTACCATATCATCTCAATTATTAGTGACTTCAAGCTCTTTAACTGGTGACTTTTATCAAGTATTTCTAAATAAAGATGCAACAGATAAACAGTTAGTTTTAGTTGGCCGTATTTCGGTATTTTTAGTCGCTTTAGTTGCGATATTTTTAGCATACGATAGAGATAGCTCTATTCTTACATTAGTTAGTAACGCATGGGCTGGTTTTGGTGCTGCGTTTGGTCCTGTTGTGATATTGAGCCTTTACTGGAATAAAATGAATCGCAATGGTGCTTTAGCTGGTATGGTTGTAGGTGCTGCAACAGTATTGTTCTGGATATATGCGCCAATCACAATCAATGGTCAATCTTTAAGTGCAACTATGTATGAGCTAGTACCTGGCTTTATTTTATGTACTTTGACTATCATCATTGTAAGTAAGTTTTCAGGCGAGCCGCAGCAGTCAGTTAGTAATAAATTTGATGAGATGCTTAAAGAACATTAAATTTGCTGAGTAACTTTAATTAAGGTCACTGCGTGGCGTAATTTTTAAGTATAAAAAAAGCATATTCAAACTTTGAATATGCTTTTTTCTTTATGACTGCCACACAATGGCTTTTAATAGAACTGTGAAGTGGGGCTATTATGCTTTGTCTTCAATACCAACAATCAACCAAGGTGAATCAGCTTGCGTAAGGTTTCTTTCTAAGTGCCAAACCTCATCAATTACTTGCTCATCTGCTTGCTCAGTTAAATCGCGGTACTTACCTGTAAACTTAACACTGACTTCCCAAAGTACAGGGCTAGTATTTGCTCTAGCTAATTCACAATCTACAAACATAACTTGTGTTTCAACGGTTTCAACATCTTTTCTTTCAGCAGTTAATTCATTAAACAATTCAATCGAAACATATTCTTGAATTGTTTCTAAATTGTTTTCATTCCATGCTTTTTGAAGTGTATGGTAATGATCATTCGCACCTTTTAAGAAACCAGTTACATCAAAGCCTTGTGGTAAATTAAATGGCACAGAGTCAGCTTGTTTAGTCGAGCTTGTTGAAAATGGTGTTACATTTTCTCTTTGTTGTTGATCAGGGAAGTGAGCATTTTGTTGACCGGCATAAGCAGATTGTGTTTGCGCTTTTTTCTGCATAAAGTTTTTAAATAATTTGAATAATACAAATGCAACCAATGCCATTAATAGCATATCCATGATTTGCATGCCCTCAAAGTCACCGCCCATCATAGCTGCAATCAAACCACCTGCAAGTAATCCACCAAATATACCAGCCATTAAGCCTTTCTTACTTGATGGCTTCTTAGTTGTGGCTTTCTGCTGAGTTGTTGTATCTTGCTGTTTGGCTTGAGTTGTTTCTTGTGTTTTACCTTTACTACGGCTACCAAACTTCTTACGAGCTTCAGAGTCAAAGCTGGTTCCTAGCATTAAAGTAAAAAGTGTAAAGATTATAAATAGTTTTTTCATAACTGACCTGTTTAAAAATAATTCGGCACCGATTGTAGAGTTTAAAGGCTGCTTGTCAATGTGTTATGAGAAATAAGTAGTGTCTTGTTTTTATGAGTAAAAATAATGTAATTCAAATATAAATTTAACTTAAATTAGGGGGGAAGGGGAGGAAACTTCCCCCTGTAAATTCAGGGGAAAGAGGGGATAATAAAATTATTAAATTAAGCTTCCCAGATAATATTATCAGCAACTTGTTTTTGATATTTCTTTAAGTCTTGACCATTTTCACCAAGCATAATTAAACTGGCTTCTTGAGTTTGATAAATTTGACCATTAAAGCGCTCATTGTTAAATTGAGATTGCGCATCATAGCCATTTTTACTTGGCACGATGAATAAAGTAACTGGGCCTTGAGCTGTTTGAAAAACTAGGTGCAAGCTTTTCTGTCCATCGAAATCACAAAAAGTTGAATAACTTACTTCACCCGGTAAGCTCGATACAGAACCTCCAAAGGAAGCAAGTTGCGTATTAATTTGCTCTAATTGATATCTTCTATCTGTCGGCTTTAATGAGTTTAGCTCATGATTGACATGGGCTAATGCATGTTGACCAATGTCTAAAGGAGCTTGTTTCATTGTAAAGCTAATTAAAATACTACAACAAAATGCAACTGATGCAGCGATTGCTAAATGCACTCTGCGCTTTTTCTTATCAACTCTATGTGTTTCTATAGCTTGGTTTAAAATAAGCTTATCAGCTAAATTCTTTGGCACTGGAATATTCAGTGCGTCAGTAATATCTTTATCAAGTTGTTTGATATCATTTAAAAATTTATTTCGATCAGCATCTTCTTTGGCGAATGCTTCAATAAGAGGATCATTTTCATTCGGCTCAGCGTAGAGACGTCGGCGAAATTCGAGTTCATCCATCTTATTTTACTCCTCTTTGTATTGTGTCTGTTTGGGTTAAAGAATCTTTTAATTGATTACGCGCTCTAAATAAACGCGTCATTACAGTGTTTTTATTGAGTTCTAAAATTTCACTAATCTCTTCACCGGAGCACCCCATTACAATTTGTAATAATAAAGGTTCTCTATACTCGTCAGGTAATTTCATTATTTGGCGCTGTAAATTTGTTTGTTCCATATTTTGTTCAAGAGAATCAGTGGTGGTATCCATTAATGTATCTTGTTCAACATCAGAGTAATCAAATTGTTTCCGCTCAAATCGTCTGGCATTTTCACGTCTTAATATTGTGATCAACCATGACTTCGCTGCTTTTTGATCTAGCAGTGAATCCAGTGAGCGCCATGCGCGTAAGAATGTTTCTTGTAATACGTCTTCTGCAACACTAGGGTCTCGACATAACCAACATGCAAACCGATATAATTCGCTGTGGTATGTTTTTACTAATGCCTCGTAACGCTTTTGTTTATCAGCCATATCTATAATGACCTGACGTTCAGACTTTTTATTTCCAAACATTTTTATTTTTCTTATATTTTTTTGATGACACATTATCTGTAGTGATGTCGGGAAAGTACAGGATATATGAACAAGATTTATTATTTTTTACATTATTCAATAAATAGTCGGTTTAATGCTAATAAAATTGTGTTTTTTTTGCTAAAATTCCCGCCTTATAATTTAAGGCAGGCATTATGGAGCAATTGGATGTTTGAAGTGAACCCTGTGATGAATCAAATCAAGGATATTCGCGAAAGAACCGATATGCTTAGGGGGTACCTTTGACTACCCTCTAAGAAAAGAGCGGTTAGAAGAAGTGAATGCCGAACTTGAAGATTCTGCAGTATGGAATGAACCTGAGCGTGCGCAAGCGCTAGGTAAAGAAAAATCGTCACTAGAAGCTATCGTAGAAACAATAGATGTGCTTGATGCAGGGGTTGAAGATGTTGAAGGCTTAGTTGAATTAGCTGTTGAAGCCGAAGATGAAGATACTTTCGATGAAGCACAATCAGAAGCCAATGCTTTGATTGTGCAATTAGAAAAGCTAGAATTTCGTCGTATGTTCTCTGGTGCGCAAGATGAAAATAACGCATATTTAGATTTACAATCAGGATCAGGCGGCACAGAAGCCCAAGACTGGTGTGAAATGTTGCTTCGTATGTATTTACGTTGGGCTGAAGCGAAAGGCTTTAAAGCACAAGTGATTGAAGTAACACCTGGTGATGTTGCAGGTATTAAAGGCGCAACAATTCAAGTGACAGGCGAATACGCTTATGGTTGGTTACGTACAGAAACAGGCGTACACCGTTTAGTACGAAAAAGCCCATTTGATTCAAGTGGTCGTCGCCATACGTCATTTGCTTCTGCGTTTATTTATCCAGAAATTGATGACAATATAGAAATTGATATCAATCCTGCTGAATTACGTATTGATGTATACCGAGCATCAGGTGCCGGTGGTCAGCACGTAAATACCACAGAATCAGCGGTACGTATTACTCACGTACCAACAAATACTGTTGTGCAATGTCAAAATGAACGTTCACAGCATAAAAATAAAGCTCACGCAATGAAACAACTTAAAGCTAAGTTGTTTGAGTTAGAGTTACAAAAGCAAAATTCTGAAAAGCAATCTCAGGAGGATGCAAAATCTGATATTGGTTGGGGTAGTCAAATTAGATCTTATGTACTTGATGATTCTCGTATTAAAGATTTACGTACGGGAATTGAAAACCGTAATACTCAAGCTGTACTAGATGGTGACTTAGATAGATTTATTGAAGCAAGCCTTAAATCAGGTTTGTAATTAATATAACGAATAGATAACAGAATCGATAAAGAGTTGAAAATGACAGATCAAATTCAAGATGAAAATAAGCTAATTGCAGAACGTAGAGGCAAATTAGACGCAATCCGTGAAAACTGCCCTGCAAATGGTCACCCTAACCAGTTTAATCGTGAACATTATACTTTAGACTTACAAGCTGAGTTTGGCGAAAAGTCAAAAGAAGAATTAGTAGAGTTAAATCAGGTAGTATCAATTGCTGGCCGTATTTTAGCTAAACGTGGTCCTTTTTATGTTGTACAAGACATGAAAGGCCGAATTCAAGCATATGCAGCAAAACCAGTACAAAAAGACTTAAAAGAAAAGTATGGCCAATTAGATATCGGTGACATTATCGGTGTAACTGGTGCGTTAAATAAATCAGGTAAAGGTGATTTATATGTTGATATGGCTGAGTACCAGTTATTAACTAAATCATTACGTCCATTACCTGAGAAATTTCATGGTCTATCTGATCAAGAAACTAAATACCGCCAACGTTATGTTGATTTGATCACTAATGAAGATACGCGTAATACATTCCGTATCCGTTCTAAAGTTGTTGAAGGTATTCGTCGTTTCTTAGCTGACCGTGACTTCATGGAAGTTGAAACGCCAATGCTACAAACCATCCCTGGTGGTGCAACGGCTCGTCCATTTGAAACGCATCATAATGCGTTAGATATCGATATGTATTTGCGTATCGCACCAGAACTTTACCTTAAGCGTTTAGTTGTTGGTGGTTTTGAGCGTGTATTCGAAATCAACCGTAACTTCAGAAATGAAGGTTTATCTACGCGTCATAACCCAGAATTCACTATGATTGAATTCTACCAAGCATATGCTGACTACAATGACTTAATGAACTTAACGGAAGATATGTTACGTACAGTTGCAACTGATGTACTTGGTTCACCTATCGTAATTAATACGACGAAAGATGAAGCGGGTGAAGTTGTAGATTCAGTTGAGTATGATTTTGGAAAACCATTTACTCGAATCACTATGGCTGATGCAATCTTAAAGTATAACCCAGACTTTAAAGCGGAAGTATTCCAAGATCCTGAAAATCATTTTGAAGAGTTAAAAGCATACGCTAAACAAGTACATGTTCGTATACCTGAAAAATGTGTTTGGGGTCCAGGCAAGTTCTTATGTGAGATCTTTGAAGAAACTGCTGAGCACAAATTAATACAGCCTACTTTTATTACTGCTTATCCATGGGAAGTATCACCATTAGCACGTCGTAATGATGATAATGCATTTGTAACAGATAGATTTGAATTTTTTGTTGGTGGTCGTGAATTAGCGAATGGTTTCTCTGAGCTAAATGATGCATCTGATCAAGCAGAACGTTTCTCTCGTCAAGTTGAAGAAAAAGATGCCGGTGATGATGAAGCGATGCATTTCGATGAAGATTACATCCGTGCATTAGAATATGGTTTACCACCTACTGCGGGTGAAGGCATTGGTATAGATCGCTTAGTAATGCTATTTACTGATTCATCAACAATTAAAGATGTTATTTTATTCCCGCATATGCGACCAGAAGTAGAATAATAGACTCTTAAGTCATCCTTTTTAAAAAACGCCGCATTAGCGGCGTTTTTTATTCGAATTAAAAGATGATAAATATTTGAAATATTGTTTTGATTTTAAGCTAATTAAACATAAAATAAACAATGGTGTGTAAAGACTGAGCATACAGTGAAATTCCTTATAAAAAGGTTTGACTTATTTTTCGAAGTCTTTATTATACGCCCAACAAGACGGAGAGGTGGCCGAGTGGCCGAAGGCGCTCCCCTGCTAAGGGAGTATAGGGTTTGTAGCTCTATCGAGGGTTCGAATCCCTCCTTCTCCGCCATTTATTTTATATTTGGTTCTTGTTAATGTGATTATGAAGCGGGTGCATAGCTCAGCTGGATAGAGTACTCGGCTACGAACCGAGCGGTCGGAGGTTCGAATCCTCCTGCGCCCACCACTTCATAACATCAAATTTAAGATGTAAAAATAAATAAACAGTAATT
>NZ_JAHKQC010000012.1:0-70821 GCF_018860845.1 Pseudoalteromonas sp. C2R02
ACTTTAATAAATACTTCAAGGTTTTTAAAGTCGTAATCTTTAGCGGCATTAACTTCTCGCTCAGCAGCAACCTGTGCAGCGAATGGCGTAGATTTACGTGAACCACGGAAACCTGAACCACCTGCAGTTGCCCAAGATAAAGCATTACCTTGACGATCTGAAATAGTTACAATAGTGTTGTTGAAAGAAGCATGAACATGAGCCATACCATCAGCAACTTGTTTTTTTACCTTCTTACGACGAACTGGTGCTTTAGCCATAATCTATATCCCTTATCGCTTGATAGGCTTACGTGGACCCTTACGAGTACGCGCGTTAGTCTTAGTTCTTTGACCACGAAGTGGTAAAGAGCGACGGTGACGAAGACCACGATAACAACCAAGGTCCATAAGACGTTTGATATTTAAAGTAACTTCACGGCGAAGATCACCTTCAACAGTGTACTTACCAACTTCTTCACGAAGTTGATCAAGTGTTTCTTCATTTAGTTCACTGATCTTTGTAGATTCAGCGATTCCTGTCGCAGCTAAAATTGATTTAGCGCGAGTTGTACCAACACCATAAATGGCAGTAATAGCTACTACTGCGTGCTTATGATCAGGAACGTTAATGCCAGCAATACGGGCCACTAACACATCTCCTAATTTGGATTTGGTAATCAATTTGTTGGAAAGCCCGTTAGGATACCCAACTAATGACCAAATCATCTAAATAAACAGACCAAGCTACTTATATAAATAGTTAGCTTAGACTGCACGATTTCTTAATTAACCTTGCCTTTGCTTATGCTTAGGCTCTATGCAAATTACACGTACAACACCGGCACGTTTAATAACTTTACAATTACGGCAAATCTTTTTAACGGATGCACGTACTTTCATGAGTCATCTCCGTAGCTATCTAAAAGTGCCAATTGGCTAAACTTTTAGATTAACTTTTTTAAATATAGAATCATATTGATAAGCCTACCGATTTCTTCCAGCGATATTAAAACAGTATGAATTAAATCAGCGTGTTTAGTTCGAGCTAGAAAAATCAGCCCTGTATTCTACTCGTTAACAGTTCAATTCCACTACTAAAGATTGGTGGAATAACACTATATAAGATGATTTTATATGATTCTAGTGCGCTTTACACTACAAAAATAACTAAGTTGCACATTTAAAATACTGATTTGTATATATATCATTCAAAATAAAAGTTATCCCTATCAAAAATAATCATAGATGCATCCTCGCTTGTAAAAAAGTCAGCCTACAGGCCAACCTACAATAAACAAATCCAATATAAGCCTGTAGCACCAAACCTGTAGGAGAAGCTTTGCCTACATTAATGCAGGAACTTGAAAAATCCAGGGAGATATTGCCGTTGCTTTTCTAAACTTTATACATGTAAATATAAGAATTACACAGGAGCAGACATAGTTCGTTTTTCATAACTATATTACTGTAGGAGAAGCTTTAGCTTTTCAAGGGCCATCAAAATCTACCAAGTCAGCCTAAAGGCCAACCTACAAAACATTAATCAATCAAATTAACCTGATATCACCAAAATTAACCACACATCACAAATTCAAAAATAAACTATTAAAACTGCCCTATTATTCATTCCAACAACTAGCAATTATAACTAAACAAATACAAAGGGAATAAATTATGAACACTTCAAGCAATAGCGAATTATTAGTAACTTCAGTATTAGGCGGCATGGTAATGAGTGTTTTAACTTTTAATGGCATGGCATCAGCTGTTGCTGTTGGTTCTGTAATTGCAGTTACAGTAATGAGTGCAACTTATGCATTAACTTCTAAATAATGAAGGTACAAATTTGATAAAACTTAATACAAAACTTCAACCCTGAAACACCGCTAATTAGCGGTGTTTTTATATGTACGTTTAGCTATAAATGGCATTCTTAATTCTACTCAAGGCCACAGGCGTCACCCCTAAATATCTTGCAATATCATTTTGCGTAACAAAATCATAAATATTAGGGTTACGTTGTAATAATTGCTGATAACGTTGTTGGGCATCTAAACATAAGAGCTCATATTCTCTTTTTTCTTTTTTCTTACCAAAAGCAACAAGTAATTCAATCACAGAATTTGCGATTTCAATATTAGTTTTGCTCTGTTCGACAATTGTTTGATAGGCCAATTTAATAACCTTAGTATCTTTTAGGCATAACAAATTAAAACTACACGAATCACCGTCTAATGCTTGAAGACTCGCAATAGTATCATTAGGAAGTACAAAAGATTTTATAAACTCTTTACCCTCTTCTGTTAGATAATGTGCTTTTAATACTCCTTCAATTACAAAATACACATGCTGGCTAATGTCGCCTAAGTTGAAAATATATTCTCCTTTTTTAAAGCTTTCTACTGTGCCAAATTGATTTGCTATCTCAGAAAAATTCATTTTTAACCTATGTTAACGATTATCTATAAAATCCTTTTTATATTAGTACCCAATAATCTACAAGGGTCAAGATATGAAATTGTTAAATAAAAAAATTTTAATAACAGGTGCTACTTCTGGTATAGGGCTCAGCATATTAGGGCAGTTATATGACACTAATACACTGTATATAATTGCCAGAAGCCACAAAAAAATTGAACAAATTAAGCTAAAGTATCCAAAAGTTCAGATCATAAAAGCCAATTTAACTGAATTAGACGATATACAAACAGCGCTCACTACACTAAAACAGTTGACGAATGAAATTGACATATTGATCAACAATGCTGCGGTGCAATATACCGCAAAGTATATTGATGACGACTTTATGTTAGATACAATAACTGAAGAAATTAACTGTAACTTCACCGCTATTTGTAGTATCACATATTTAACATTGCCTCTATTACAACAAGCTAAAAGTGCTTCGATTGTTAATATTAATTCAGGATTGGCTTTAGCGCCTAAAACATCATCAGCAATTTATTGTGCAACTAAAGCGGCATTAAATTCTTTTTCTCAAAGTTTAAGGTATCAACTAACAAATACAGACATTAGCGTGTTACAGGTATTTTTACCTTTAGTCGATACCCCAATGACTCAAGACAGAAATCAATCAAAATTAGACCCTGACTATGTAAGCAGGTTAATTACGGCAGGAATTGAAAAACAAACCTTAGATAATGATATTGGTAAAGTAAAAATACTCAGAGTATTACTTCGCTTATGGCCTGCACTTGCAAAGAAAATTATGAGGGCTCAATAAAATGAAATTAACGATTACAAAACTTTTAGTTAGTTTATTTATATTTTTAAGCTCTCCATACGTAAATGCAAACATCATAAATGTTGAGATAAGCAATATTAATACAAATAAACCAGGCAATATTCTGATCATGCTATTTGGTAAAGATGGCTTTCCTATTGAACATCAAAAAGCACTCGATATTAAAATTAAACCAGCTTTAACAAGTTTTATTAATGTTAGTTTTGATAATGTAAATCCTATTTTTGCTATTAAAGTTTTACATGATGAAGATGAAAACGGTCAAGTGACAAAAAACTGGTTAGGTCTCATTCCTACCGAAGGTATGGGGTTTTCTAATGGCGCAAAATTAAATTTTGGCCCTCCAAGCTTTAAGGATGCAAAGCTGATAATGCAAGAAGTTGATCCAGTAATTAACTTAACCATCATTTATCCATAAGGAAATCTCAACATGAACCCGTTACTAAAAATAATGCTAATTTTAGCAAGTATATTTGCATCAACGTTTATAATCATAAAATCTACCGGTTTGATTTCAATTGAGATAATAGAAAACTGGTTAATTCAGGCTAAACTCATTAATCGATATTATGTAGCTGCAATCATAATTTTGATTCTATTCGCAGATTTATTTATTGCAGTTCCTACACTGACAGTGATTATTTTATCCGGTTACTTTCTGGGTTTTACGCATGGCGCATTAATGGCAATATTAGGAGTGAGTCTTGCTGGGAGCACTGGATATTATTTGAGTTATCAATTTGGCGATAAACTTTTAAAGCATTTAATTAAAAATACAACAGAAAAACAAAAAGCTTTGTCACAATTCAGGGCTTATGGATTTGTAATGATATTACTCTCAAGAGCTGCCCCTATTTTACCAGAGGTGACCGCGTGCATGGCTGGAACGAGCAAAATGCCAAGAATTAAATTTATGACAGCGTGGTTATTAGCGAGCGTGCCTTACACATTGATAGCTGCTTATGCAGGCTCTATTAGTACAATACAAAATCCTAAACCAGCAATTTTTACAGCAATAGGTCTAAGTTTACTGTTATGGATATCATGGTTTGTATTTAATAAATATTTTATAAATCATTCTAAACTTGTTTAACAGCTCAGCATAGGGGGAGCATCCCCCTTAGGTTTTCTCTAAAATATAATCACGTAATTAACCCATTATCACCAAAAATAACCGCACATCACAAAGCTAAATTAAAAAACTCAAACTACCCTATTATTTATTCCAACAGCTAGTAACAACAACGACTAGCAATTATAACTAAACAAATACAAAGGGATTATATTATGAATACTTCAAGCAATAGCGAATTATTAGTAACTTCAGTATTAGGCGGCATGGTAATGAGTGTGTTAACTTTTAATGGTATGGCATCAGCTGTTGCAGTGGGCTCTGTGATTGCAGTAACAGTAATGAGTGCAACATATGCTTTAACCTCTAAATAATGAAGGAATTAATTTGATAAAACTAAATACAAAACTTCAACCCTGAAACACCGCTAATTAGCGGTGTTTTTTGTTTTAATAATCGATTATCCTAAAAGTTAAAGTTGCCCTAATATCTCGATCATTTTTTCAGCTATTGGTGCTGATGACAAATAATTTTGCCCTGTAATAACCCTGCCATCTACTTTTATAAAAGGTGTGTTTCTTGGTCCAAACTCAAATATACCTGAACGCGACTCTATCGTTTTTTGAATTAAAAAAGGAAAGTGCTTAAAGTAAGCTTTATCTGGATTTTCATAAGAATCAGGGTAACCACTGATCTTTTTGCCTGATACAAGGTATTGACCGTCCTTGGTTTTTAAATTAACAATTCCAGCAGTACCATGACAAACAGATGAAATAAGGCCATTGTTATCTTCATAAATAGACATTGCGATATTTTGTATTTGTGTATTATCAGCGATACCAAACATGGCACTTCCACCGCCTATGTAATGTATAGCACGATAATTTTTAGGGATAACTTGTGATGGATTCATTGTATTGCCAATTGCAGACATAAAATCATTGTTGTACAAATATTCTTTAAAGAGTTCATGAGATGTATTGATATAAGCAAGCGGTATCGCGCCCCCTTCAGGGCTTACAAAATCGACTGAATAGCCTCCTTTAATAAAAGTATCATAAGCATTTACCAATTCAGAATAACTATTACCTGTATTTAAAGTAGACTCTCCATATTTATCAGCGTTAGACACTACAAATAAAATTCTTTCACCATTTTTATTAGATTTTTCACTACTTGCAGTTTTACTGATAATTTTCCATTCCCCTGCAACTTTTTTGAGTAACAGAAGATCAATATATTTAAGTTTTCTTTTCGGGTATATAATTTCAATTTTTGCACTGGCGATATTGCCATTAATATCACTGGATATGATATTGCCTATTCGACCTGTAAAACTGCCGTATTCTTTTTTAGTAAACCAGCTCACATACTCTTTAGAGGGAACGGTCCATACATCTTCATCTTTACGCGTTAAATATAAATTTGCTTCTGAATAAAAAGCGTTTTTAATCATATCGGGTTTGTTAAACGAAGTGCCATTTATATAGTAATTTAACGCTTTATTTAGCTTTTCTTGCTCGGGATTTTTAGCAAAACAATTGCTGCTAAAAATCATAATTAAGACAATAAAATAAGTTTTCATATGTTTTCCTTACAAATTAAGTAAAGGAATTTTGGAACATACAAAAAACTAAATCATTGATTTATTATAATTTAGGTCTCCTGAATTATAATATAAGACATAAAATCAACCCTTTTTAACGCTATCTCTGTATTTTGCAGGTGTTGTCCCTGATATTTTTTTAAATACAGCATAAAAAGTAGAGTTACTATTAAAACCACATTGTTCTGAGATAGTCTCCATTTTCATAGGTTTTTCTTGATTCAATAAGTATTTGGCTTTTTCAATACGGTATTCATTAACAAATAAAGTGAAGCTTTTATTTAAATTGTCATTCACCAATTGCGATAATCTTGGAGTTAAAATATTCAGTTTTTTAGCTAACTGAGGCATAGTCAAATTGGGATCTGTATATAGCGTCTGCTCTTGCATTAACAAAGCTAACTTATCAATGAGATATTGCGCATCATCATTTGTCATTTTCTTATCTGCATATTTTTCAGGCTTTATAACGGCCTTATTTTTAAGACGAAATACATACAACAATCCTAATAAATAGAATACAAAAGAAAACGACAAAGCACCGACAATATAAGAAGTGTAAGAAGCAGAATAATGTGCCAACCAAATTATTGCATTGCCAATAAAAATACTTAAAAGCCAAATATCATTTTGTTCAATTGCGACTTTACTCGCTAGAAGCTTAAATTTATCTTTAATTAAATAACCCGAGATTACAATATAAGTTAACCATTGATAATAAAAGAGCCAATAATAATCAGACCAAATCTCAGGATATTTTGAATAGGGATAAAGTAACCCTACCCCGAAAACAAGTATGGTGAGCGATGCAAGATGTAGTTTCCATTTAATAGTGACTTCATTAGATGATATTTTACTTTTGACATAAAAATACAAAAAAGGGCCAATCATAAAATATGCAGAGAGTCCTATCTGTAAATATGTTTTATCAAGATCTGGATTAAAATAAAAAAAGATAGATTTAGAAATGCGAATACATAACATCAAAAGTAAAGCAGCCAAAAAGAAATTAGACTGTTTTCTAGGTTTTAGCCAACAAAAATATCCCGCAAGCAATAAACCATTAAATACACCTAAGCCACTAAAAAAAAATAAAAACTGTTTTGTTATATCCATGGTAAAAATAATAAGTATATAGTACTCACATGATAAATATCAAACAGTTAAAAGTCTACGAACTCTAGAGTCAAAAAACATTAATAATCACCTAAATCAGCCCAACATCACCGAAATTAACCACACATCACAAATTCAAAAAAAACAATTAAAACTGCCCTATTATTCATTCCAACAGCAAGTAACAACAACGACTTGTAATTAAACTTAACCGATACAAAGGGAATTTATTATGAACACTTCAAGCAATAGCGAATTATTAGTAACAAGCATTTTAGGTGGTATGGTAATGAGCGTTTTAACTTTTAATGGTATGGCATCAGCTGTTGCAGTGGGCTCTGTGATTGCAGTAACAGTAATGAGTGCAACATATGCTTTAACCTCTAAATAATGAAGGAATTAATTTGATAAAACTAAATACAAAACTTCAACCCTGAAACACCGCTAATTAGCGGTGTTTTTTGTTTTACTAATTTAATTATATAAATCTTTAAATCAATCTAGTTAAAAAACAAGTAAGCCTAAAGGCCAACTTACAAAAATAAAATAATACCCAAATTTATGATTAATCACACATATAAAAAAATGTAATCGCCAAACGTTTATCTCTTTTATCGGTTCCAAAATAACTACTCGCGCTATGAACCATATTGCCTTTAAACAAAATTAATCTATTAAATTTATTTTCAATACTGTGATCAACGTACCAGGCATCAGATGGCAATGCTTGAGTATGTAAAGCATCAACTAAGTTTTTATAGGGATCTTGTACTAAATTTCCACCAGCAGCACCATTTGCATATTTTAATCTATAAAATGAAGTGCCAGAATCTGGTGGGGGATTTTGATTTAAATATAAAACAGCGCCATATTTACACAACTTACGATTATCAACGTGTGGCCGCGATTTCCCCTCTTTAGCACCGACTAAAATTGCTGTATTTGAATCAACAATAACATCGTCACTGTCGACTACCCATATTTTATCTGTATTGATTTTACTTTTTATCCAAGCCTCTACTTTTTCTAGTTGTGCCTTTTTAAGTGCTTTAGCTGCTCGCATACCGGGCCAAAGCTCAATTGTATATGGGCTGCCTAACTTCCATTTCTTTTTATCTTTGTTTAAACATTGATTCGCAATTGCGATAGCATCTTTATGACTAAAGAAATCATCAATAATCCAATAGTTTTTATTAAGTTCAGGGGCTTCATGAGTTAATGTAGGTACATTATAAGGAACGGCGATGTCTAATAAATCTTCTGTAAACAGTGTATGACGCATATACAACACTCAAAAAAGGTATATGTATTAAATAAAAGCATTTATCTGAAGATAATCAATATTATCTTCAGATAAATTTAAAATATGAAGCAGGAATCACTTCCTGCTTGAATAATTACTCATCTGTCGTATCGTTTTTTACCTGAGGGTCGCATAAAATGAGTGCATTATTTTCGATATCTCTCACTTTAATCGTTAGATCATAAATTGCGTTTTTATCAGAAGTGTCTAAATCATCTATAACTATCTTTTTACTATCAAGGCTAGCTTCATTAAACGGGCTTTCTGAGACTCGTGTAACCTTAAATCCTTCTAATTTAAATTGTTTCGATTTTTCTAAATCAACAACTATATTTGATGATTTATCTACTTTGATTATTTGCTCGCTAAAATTATATAAATATCGACCGCAAGGGCTATTTCCTCCTCTTGCAACAGGCGATACACTTAATGTTATATTTATTTCAGGTTGTGCGTTCATGTAACTTTTCCTTTTTATGAACATTAAAAAATAGTGCTATATATATCTGGATTTCTGTATTGAGATGAGTGTAATCGGGAAAGTAAAGCTTCATCACTATTTAACTTCTTAGTATGATTAATCATCGCAAAATACAGAGATATATTTTTAAAAGAGGGAGTACGGTTTTCAGTAGTGTTAATTAATGATTTGGCTGCATCGTGATAGAGACGTTCATTTATATCATTAATAAAGTGATTAGATTCATTAGAGGTAATATGGCGGTTAAATATAATAAATGCATTAAGGAAATTAGATTTACTTCCTTCATTTAAATGATTGTTATAAATATCTAAAGCTTCATCAATTAAAGTAATAGCACTTGCATTCTGATTCAATTTTTTAAACAAAAAAGCTTGTTCAATCAAAACATAAATATGTACTCTCATAATAGAGTTTGAATATTTATTTTTTATTTTAAAGTTATTAATTAATTTTGTTGCAGTACTTGTAAGTAGAAGTCCTTGCTCTAAATCACCTTCATGTTTTAATAATTTTATTTTTAATAAATAACTCCACAAAAGCTTAATTTTATAAGATGAATTTAAATCATCATTTAAAATTAATCTATTCAATAAAGATTGAGTATTACTTGTGTGCAAGTCAGAAAGCTTTAAATCATTAATATCATAAAATAATTGAGCAATACTATGCTCTAACCTTGCTCTATATTCTATCCATTTATAATTATCTGGTTGTAATGTTGATATTTCGACGATATAAGTTCTAGCATTTTTAAGTAAATCTAAAGCTATAATTAATTTTCCATTTTGCTTGTAAATCTCACTTTGCCAAGATAGCGTATCTGCTAAATCGGCTCTTATATCTAAGTTATTTGGCTGTAAATGCGTTAACTTGGTTTTTATTAAAATAGATTGTTCAAAATATTCCATCGCAAGATCTGACATAAACGTCTTTTTAGCGATAGAACCTAAATTACTTAAAGCATACGATTTCTCTAATAACCATTGTGCTTTAATAGGTTCAATTTCGATTAACTTATTAGCCGTAACTAGATATTGCTGCCAAAATGTTTCAGCACTTATAAAATTTTGTTTGCGGTATTGTAAGTAGCCTAACCAATAATCACTATGCATTTTTAGTTTGAGTAATTCGACTTTTAATGGCTCAGAAGTTAACGCTGTAGATAAGACTAAATTTGATTGAGAAAAGTACTCATTAGCCTGAGAAAAGTCATTTTTATTTATGTTTACTTCACCCAAAATATGAAGTGACTCAACCCACTGAACTAAAGGTTTACCCGTTAAGTTTTTTGTACCGGCTTGTTTAAAGTAGTCTCGTGTTTTTTCGCCAACTAAACTTAGTAATTCTAGTTTACCCAAAGGTTCCAATTTACCTTTTAAGTCATTCAAAATAAATGAAATTAAATTTTCAGCACTGTTTCTTGTCTTAGCTACTTGATTATTTTTTTCGACAAAAGAATAAGCCAAAACTGTTAATGAAATTAAACAAGTCGATAGTAAAACAAAAATAAAAGATCTTAATTTTTTGTTGCTTCTATATTTACTTGTAGAAGAGGCAATAAAAGTATTTTCATTTTGAGTAAGTGTAATATCAGTATGTTCGACAAGTTGGTTAATTTGATTTAGAGGGGTATTAGAGTTTAATAAAAAGTCAGGATGGCGGTCATTATATATCCACCTTTCAGTTGCCAGTTTTATATCTTGCCTAAAATATAGCAATTCGAAATTTTTCTTTATCCAATAACTTAAATAATCCCATTCTATAAGCAATTTTTTATTCGAGATTTCAATACAATAACTATCATTTACCTCTTTTGACATATCTTCAATAATTTTATAGTTTAGTGCCCCCATTTTTATAAGTTTAAATACGATATTAATCTCAGGTGAATTATTAAGTGTTAATTCTGTAGTCGTAAGTAATATTTCTTTATTGTTACATGGGTTTATTGCTATCAAACGAAAAAGCAAACTATTAAAAAAGCTTTTATCTGAACTTACCAGTAAGTCATAATCATGCTCTATTTCACTCAGCTGATAACCAAAAACTTCTCCTAAACTATTGTAAATATCGTAAGTTAAGGTGTTATCTGTTCTGTTTTGATAAAGATCAAATAATAAGTTTTGTAATGTACTTAATTTGATAGAATGTTTTTCTTGTTCTTGTAGTATTAAGTCAGATAAACTTTGCTGTTCTTCAGTGTCATAATCAAAAGCGATATTAGCGACTTTAGCTGGTTTAGCTATGGCTTCTGATATTTCACGTGTTCTCAATTCTTGTAAATCATAATTTATAATTTTTGATTCTGTACAGCTGTTAAGCCGATATAAAAACAAATCAGTTACAGCTGTTAAAACAAAAACCTTATTTGAGCGCAATAAGCAATATACAATTTTAAAAAACACATTAACTTTTGAACTCATTGACAAAAATAATAACTCTAAGTGTTCTATAACTAGGATTATTTTTTCATCATTATTTTCATTATTGATACATTGTGGCTTAACATACCTAATAAATTGATGGTATTTATTTTCATCTGTTAAAAGTTTTAAATAATGCGTAAAATCTACTTTATTATCCATGATATTTCTATCGACTAGAAATTCTAAAAATGTATGCGCTGAATCATGCTTTTGGTCACACAACTCGTAGTTAAATTTATTTATATACAATGCAGTTGAAATAGATTGATAATGTTCATTTTCCGTCTGTATTTTTATTTTTAAAATTTCAGGTACAACATGAATATTTATAAAAGAAGATTTTCCGCATCCAATTTTTCCTGTGATATTAAGCCAATTATGTTGTTCTAAAGTCATTTGATTAATAACTTTAGTAATCTCTTTAAGTGCTTTTTGTCTTCCAAAAAATACATCTTTATTTTGATACTTTAAGCTTTTATTTTGAATATAAGGATTACAGTTTAATTTAACGTGGGTATCAGTATCTTTACTGATATCTAAGCCTGACACTTTTGCTACAACCGTATAGCCCCTTTTAGGAATCGTCGCGATAAAAGATGAATCTTTTGATGTATCACCTAGGGCTTTTCTTAATTGCGCAATACATTTGTGTATCGGGTTATCACCCATGAATTGATTAGACCAACATTGATTTATTAACTCATCAGCACTAATAACTTTTGTATTTTTAATGCATAAGTAGGTCAAAACTTCCATAAGTTTAGGTTGAATGCTTCGAGTATCAGTTAATGTATGAATTTTATTTAGCTTTGGATCAATTAATAATTGTCCTAAATGAAAGGCAGCTATATTTTTAATTTCATTGTTGTTCATCAACATCCGTATATGACATTCCATTTAATTAATGATGATATTCGAATAAATACAAGTTCGATTTACTTAACAATTAATATAGTCATACTCTCGATATTTTGTACCTATTTTATTATTTATTTGTTCAATAATTTTATTTATGAAATTAGAGAAAAACTTTCTTAGGTAAGGCACTGTTATTGTTAGCTTTTAATTTTAGGTAAGTTTTTGGTAAGAAAACACAATATTAAAGTAAGGACTAAACACCTCCAATTAATCTAGTTTTATTTTCGAACTGTTCAGGTAACTCTTGGTTGTTGTAAATCTTAACAAGGATTATCAGAACTTAATAAGGTAGTTTTGAAATACAAAATGGATGATTATTATGTTAAACAAAAATTTTTTTTTACTAACCCAATTAATGATTACGGCAACAAGTACGACTGCATTGGCAGGTACATTATATGAAACAAAGCCGGCAACAAATATAAGTCAATATAGTGCACAACTTAATGGATATGCAGCCTCTACAATTGGTTTAAGTGGTGAAATATTTCATTTTGGCACAACGACAAGCTATGGCAGTGCTACTATGGCATCACCACAAGGCGTAAATGGTCCTGTGGATGCAACAATATCAAATTTGCAATGTAATACAGTCTATCATTTTAAATTTGTGGGTGATCCAAAACCCCCAAGAACTACAGGTCAAGGACAAGACCTTACTTTTACTACATTACCATGTGACCCCGTAAATCAATTACCAATTGGTTATTTAGATGGCATATCAAATAGCTATACTGCGTATGGATGGGCATTAGATTTACCATCAAATGCACAAGTTAATGTACAGTTTGAGATTGATAGTCAAATACAAGACAACATAACAACCAATGTTTTACGCCCAGATGTAAATGCAGTGTTTAATGTGTCAGGAGATCACGGTTTTGATTGGCAAATTCCTACTCAGTTTTTAGACGGTCAACCACATACCTTAAATGTATTAGCCCAAGATGATATTACTGGTGACTATATAAACTTGGTTCATTCGGGTATGTCTTTTGTTAACAACACATTTAGCAATAACCCAGTAAATCAAACCTTAACTGTTGATGGCGTTGACTTTGCTTGGAGTAATGACGGACCAATAAATAATATGGTTTGTACACATATTAATGAAGGAGCAGAACCAAGCGAACACACATGGAATAATAATTATTTTTGTAGTTCGATAGATATTGGCTTAAGTTGGAACTCAGCTGGCCCATTAGCTAATATGGATTGTACTCAAATAGAAGAAGCAGCTGATCCACATACATGGCATGACAATTACTTATGTTTACCGCAAAACGCTAATTTTAAATTAAATTGGAAAAGTTATGGTGATAAAAATAATCAAAATCTACAATGGTTAGAACCTTCTGATCCAGATACATGGAACGACAATTATTTAACCATTACTGGACAATCTGTTATTACCCCTGCTTCGGCTTCATTTAATGGTAACTCTTATACTTCAGCAAATAAATTAATTGACGGAAGTGGTTTAACTAATGAAGTAGAATTATTAACTCAAGCACACTACTCTAGCATCGGCACGAGTAACTTTGTTGGTCCTGCCATTGATATTGTTAATAACACTATTGATTTAGAATTAGGTGGTCTGACTAATCTGTCACGAATACATATTTGGAATTATTCTAATGAAATATCTTTTTATATTGAAAGGGACGCCAGAGAAATTGATGTATCTCTTTCAACAGATGGAGTTAATTACACGCAACCTACAAGAATCACATTAGCTGGCAGTGGCAATGATCCTGAGTATGTTCAATCTTTTGACCTTACAGGTAAAGCAACACATGTTCGCATTCAAGTTGTTACGGGTTATGGTGCAACTAACACACATGGCCAAGAGTTTGGCTTAGGTGAAGTGCGTTTTAGCGGTATTCAATAAATCAAAAAAGCATAGCGAAGTTCGCTATGCTTTTTCACTTATAATTAATGTTCATCTGAATCATGTGCCGCAGCATATTTAAATGCAATAAATGATATTAAAGCCAATACAAAAGGTACTGGCGCTGCAAAATAACCAAAATAATCGGAGTTTGCATAACTTGCTCCTGCTAAATGACCAACAAGCCCAATTACAAAAACAATTACAGCTAATATTAAAACTACAATTTCACTTTTTCTCATGTTAATAATCCTTCATACATTGTTAATAACTAAACAAATTATGAACCCATAAATAAAGTATTTATTGATCTTAATCAAAAATCATAAGCCAATTTTCATACTTAATCACACCCATGTTTTAGATCAATAAACAACCAATTGTTTTATGAAATTAAACATCTTGGTATAAAAAGTAATTTTAAAATGGCATTTATTGTCCTTTAATTCACTCTTTTACTAAAATTTACCAATAAGCTTAATTTAATGAGGTGATAGTGAATGCAGGTAAATCAATTAAGCGTTGTTTTAATACTCTATATAACCTTATTAACAAGCACGCATGTTAGCGCTACTATCAATGACCCTTTAATAACTAACCAAACTCAACCAATTCAAGTTCGCTATTATCAAAGAACCGTAAAAGATAAATTAACTGCCGATGAAGATTATTGGATAGGGCTATTAAAACTAGCTTTAGATAAAAGTGGCCATCCATATAAAATGAATGCAGTGATTGAGAAAGATATGTCTCATGCGCGATTAATTAACAGTTTAAATAATAATGGTCCTGTAAACTTAGCTTTTATGGGGACTTCTAAAAATGTTGAGCAACAATTACAGGCTATATATATCCCCGTTTTTCGTGGCTTAATGGGTTACAGAATAATGATGACTACAAAAGAGTCTATGTTGTCATTCATAAACGTGACACATATAGATCAATTAACAAATATTAAGTTTGGCCTAGGTTTCAACTGGGCTGATGAACCTATAATGAAAGATGCCAATCTCACCGTTATAACAGCCGCATACAATGATTTATTTACAATGCTTGCAGGTGGTCGTTTTGACGCGATATCACGTGCAGCACACGAAATAAAGTCAGAACATGATATTGTTGTTAAACAATACCCGACTCTTACGATAGAGCCCAACCTCATTTTTGAGTATCGATTACCCTCGTTTTTCTTTGTTGGACAACATAATACAAAACTTGCCAATATTATTAATTTAGGATTAGAAAACGCATATAATGATGGCAGTTTTTTAAACTATTTTAATCATCACCCTGTAATTATTAGTGCATTAAAATTTATTAACCAACCAAATAGAAATTGGATTAACCTAGAAAACAATCATTTATCTGAAAAATCAAACCAGATCGAAAGTAAATACTGGTTAAAATAAATATTAATAAAATAGTCACGTTATAAAATACACTTAGTGCCATGAAAATATTAGCCTAAGGCAAACCTGCAACCTTCCTCTGTTAATAATATTGTTTAAATTAAACCTGGTTTTAAAACAAAAAAATCCGGCATAAAGCCGGATTTTAATGATAAATTGAGTTTACTTATAATTACTCAACAATATCCATTTCTTCAATTAAGTTAGTCGCGCCATCAATGTGCTCCATAACCCAAAGCATATAACGTACATCTACATGAATTGAACGATTTAACTTAGGATCGTAATCCCAATCACCTATAATGCTTTCGTACACACCATCAAACACTAAACCAACAAATTCAGCTTTGTCGTTAAGTGTTGGTGAACCAGAGTTACCACCTGTGATGTCTAAAGTACCTAGGTAATTAACTGGTACTGAACCAATTTCAGGTTTAGCATAGTCACCATAAAACTTATTTTTGATAAGCTCTAACTGCTTTTTAGGCGCGTCAAATGGTGCTATACCTGTGTCTTTAGCAACAATACCTTCAAGCGTTGTATAAGGTGTAGCTGTTAAACCATCTTGTGGAGAATACCCTTTAACATTACCGTAAGTAATACGTAGCGTGCTGTTTGCATCTGCATATACAGGTAGGTTTTTATCATTAAAGTAAGCAATTAATGCTTCCATATATTTAGGACGATAAGCTTGAATATTACCCGCTAACTCTTTTGATGCATCTTCAATTGCTTTACGCTCTTTAAAGCTAGATACAGCTAATTTAACAAATGGGTCATTACTATCTTTAAAGTCAGCAACTGAATTATTCATAAGCGCTAAACGTTGTTTTTGAGAATTAAGTTTAGTTTTCTTATAAATTTTGCTTAATTTTGTACGAAGTTTTTTCTCGTTAAAGTTTTTAGCGGTTACATTTTTTAAACCAAAGAATTTATCGTAAGACTTAAGACGATCTACTTTTGGTAATGCAACATAATGCTTTAACATCGCAACAAGAATTTCTTTATCAATTTTTTCATCATAACGACGGTCAACTGATTTCATACCTTGCTCAAAACGTGCTAAATCACGTTCTTGGTATCCACGTTCGCGTTCAAGGTTAGGCTTTTGCTTTTCAATCGCTAAACGATGCAATTTATTACCGGTAGATAGCATTTTGCTATAACGCATGTAACCCAAAATTAAATCGCGTGCTTGTTGTTTATCATCTTGCTTAATAAGTTTATTTAAACCAGATAATGACTCACCATATTGTGCATTACGTTTAGAGCTACTCTTTAACCACTTACCAAGGTTTGATTCTAGTTCTTGCTTGCGTTGTAAAAAAGTACCTTTATTGTAACTGTGGATCATAGAACCATAGTTTTTAGCGTAGTTAGCAAGGCTAGCTAGTGTGCTTTCGTACTTAATGCGTGCTTCGCTACCTACTTCAGAATTTGTATGAATTAAATCGATAATTTCTTCACGGTACGCTTTAGCTTGCGGGTAAGTCCACGAAAAAGTATTTTCTACTTCATAAGCTGTACGGTAACGGTTTGTTCTACCAGGGTAACCCAGTACCATGATGTAATCGCCGTCATCTACACTGCTCTTATTTACTTTTAAGTGATGTTTTGGCTCATATGGTACGTTGTCTTTATGAAAATCTGCAGGTTGGCCATCTTTACCTACATAAGCGCGGTAAAAACCATAATCGCCAGTGTGACGTGGCCACATCCAGTTATCAATATCACCGCCGTATTTACCAACACTGCTTGCTGGTGCATGTACTAAACGTACATCACGGATCGTTAACTGTTTAAATAAGTAATACTCTAAACCGCCATGAAAGTTAACAACACTACAACGATATCTGTCGTCGTTTTCACATTCAGCAACTAATTTTTTAGAATTTGTATCAATCGCTTTGTAACGTTCGCTACCAGGCATATTGTCAGTAATACCAGATTTTACAGACTTAGTTACTTCAGTAATTTCTTCAGTTACATATATACGACTACCCGGTGTTGCTGGTAATTCTTCATTAAAACTTTTAGCTAAAAACCCATTTTTAAGTAAGTTGTTTTCAGCAGTTGAGTTGTATTGAACAGAGCCATATACACAGTGATGGTTACTCGCAACTAAACCTTTGTCTGACACAAAAGAGGCTGTACAACCACCAAGGCTAACAATTGCGCCCATAGGAAAGCCGGTTAAGTCTGTTAAATCATTTGGATTTAACTTTAAACCTGCATTAGTTAACTCTTTTGCAATTGTAGGTAATTGGTTTGGTTGCCACATACCTTCATCTGCTAATACTGCCGTACTGCTTAAAGCAAATACTGGCAACATTATTAGGTTTTTAAGCTTTTTCATAGTATCCCTAAAATAGTTTATTTTATTAATGTTTTTATAATATTGTTATAATGTATCAAAACGCAGCTATTCTGCGCTAGTCAAACAACTTAGTCAAAAAAACAATCAAAATAATTATCACAGAAGTGTAAAGCACTTTGCCCATTTTGAAGTTGTTTTTACGGTTATGATATTTTGATAAAACACATATAGTCAATGTGTTATAAGCCTAAAGCCCAACCTATAAATATACACCTGTAGATGAGGCTTAAGCCTTACATATGATGTTTGTACTTATACAATAAAAGAAATAATGATGTAGACGGGCTTCAGCCGCGTAATATATATGTCATAAAAAGAACATGCATGAAGAAATACAGCTAGCCTTTCATAACTTAATTCTGTAGGAGAGGCTTTAGCTTTTCATGATAAATAACATATAGATTCATGCATAACACAGGAACAATTGTCAGTAGCGTTTCTTTTGTTGTAGTACATTTGTAAATCAAGTCAGTCTAAAGGCCAACCTACAAAAACAAATGTAAAATTATCTCGTACATTTCTAGCGAAGCAATTATCACCATCAATTTAAAACTCAAAAGACAGTTTCATCTGCTGAAATAGATTAATTTTACCTTATGAAGTTATTAAGATTTACAACTGATATAATTCTCTTGTTTAAAATCTGATGGATTCAAGTCTGTTTCATTCGTGGTATATGTTTTCGAATTACTTGAATTCCATCTAATAACATCAATCATGTTAATAATTTTTTGTGAACTTTCCCCTGTGATTAAATTAGTTGAATGCCATTGATAAATAAATCCAGTGAATGTCACCCTATCACCTGCTTCAAAGTCTGAAAAAGAATGTGGGTCAGGAATATCAATCGGCATATTAGGAAAAATTCCTTTATTAGTTATCTTACCATTTTCAACTTTATAAAATTTAGAGCAAAGAGGTGCTCCAGTAACGTTATAATATTCAGATTCTAAAGTCACTGGTATATCACCCATTCTTTTATACTCATATTTCATATAAGGCTTAAACAGCCAAATGTACAAAAATGAGAAAATCAACACGAAGCTAAATGTAATTTTTAAAAACATGATTATAAACTCGCAGTTGAGGTATTTTTATATTCTAATAACCCTTTACTTTATTTTACGAGCAACTCGAAATCCTATACGTTTGCTATTAAAAGTCTTTCCGTCAACAGCTGCGCCTCTAACTGTAGCTTGTATAAAGTTAACATTATTCATCCAAGATCCATTTTTAACAATATGTCGATCACAGTCTCCATTTAGTCTAGGGCTGCCATCAGATATTTTATCTGGATTACTTTTAATTTCACAATCAGCAGTCCATTCAGCTACATTTCCATGAACATCATACAAACCAAAGGCATTTGCTTTAAAAGAATCGACTTCTGCAGTACCATCTTCAAGCAAAGGAACATTTTTACAATCTATGCATGTATGAATTTGAGCACACCCCGCACATTGAGCATTTTTATCTCCAGGATCATTGCCCCACCAGTACTTTGTAGTTGTTCCTGCTCGTGCAGCATATTCCCATTGCGCTTCGGATGGTAAAAAGTAATCTTGCCCAGTTTGTTGAGACAGCCAAGCTACATATGCTCTTGCGTCATCCCAAGTACTATCAATAGCTGGACGCTTACCTCTGCCCCAACCTTCATCAGTTGGTTTTGGGCGACCAGTTTCTTTACAAAAAAGATCATATTCTTCAAATGTTACTTCATATACCCCCTAATGCAAATGGCTCTTTAATATCAACTAAATATGATGGTCGTTCATTTATTGGTCGTGACTCATCATCTGTGCCTAACCTATTAACTCCTCTCGGAATAATTGCAAGTTTAGGAGCTAATTCATTGTTGGCTAATGTATCTTGAATGTAACTAACTTTGTGATCATCAAACTTAGTTAATTTATCATTATTGTGATTTGAAACTTTATTACAGCCTGTAATTATAAGAAACAAGAACATGTAGATTATAGAATTGATTTTCATAAGCTATAGGTGTGATACCTCAGCTTTATTGTTATGTTCAAATAGTAAAGGCCATTTCTCAGGGTCTTTAAGCTGTTTTTCAGCAATGCTCCATAATGAATCATTTTGCTGTACCGTATACTGCCTTCCTAGCATATTATTTTCCTTATAATTTCAAACACAGTAAAGACCCGATTATAGGTACTCATGATATTAAATTCAACAGAATTATATAAAACAAATACTTTATTCACTTACCTCCAATTAATGTAATGTAAAAAAATAGTGATGGTGTAGATAGAATCATATTCATAACTCAAAAACGATGAAACAAACTATTACTCAACTTGAATGCCAACCTACCAATGACCCGGTACCTGTAGGTGAGGCTTCAGCCTTACAACTAAATATTGCTACTAGCCCAATTCAAACAACAATTTTAGATATCTCGGAATCAAAAATAACCTTAATCTTTTGCTGCACCCTTTTGCCTTAAACAATACCTAAATTAACTTTTATATACTCACTACCCGTTTCTGGCATATAAGATCATCATTTTGTTTCATTTTCTGATCTGTTTATCTGTAAATTCAACTTACTCAAAAATCCAGCATTTAAAATATTAATTCAAATGCTTTTAAACATCGCATTATTTATTCACCCACCAAGCAGTACCCATTACTTAAACATTAATTATCCAAATATAAACATTAAAAAATACAATTACTAAAAACCTATAATAGGAACTAGATTAAACATAGCTTTTAACATTTGGTTAACAAGCTTTATTTAATAACAAGGATAAATAATGAAAACAACAATACTCCCTATTTTAACATCCTGTTTAATTACGGTAGCGACAGGCACAAACGCACAAGTACACTTTGATAATCACGATACAATTGAATTTGACGAAAAAAAATTACAAAACTTGCCTATTAATGCTTTATTAGTAATTGATAACGATAAATTTGTTTTTTCAAATACACAATTAAATGAAGACTGGGACCACTTTTTTAATACACAAGCCACAGCATTAAAACACAAACAAGAAGTCATAATGCACTGGGCCGGCTACACGAGTATCAACCCTAAAATTCTAATCGCATTAATGGATCAGCAAAGTGAAATTTTAAATAATGCCAAACTAAACGCATTCACTACCCCATTTGGACAGTTATCAACAAAGAAAGGGTTTGATAATCAATTACAGGATATTGCTTTAAGATTAAGCAAACATTTTTATTTGTTTTTAGAAGCACAAGAAAATAATAACATCACAACAAACAAGCTAAAAAATACCACCGCAGCTACAGTTTCAATCTCCAATTTATTAAAACTCAGTAAAGCAAACACCTTTAAAATCGACACTAAAACAACGAGTAATTTTGTTAATCATTTTCATCAGCTTTTTACTCAAAATAAAGACAGCTTACTATTACAAAATGCACTTATAGAGCCTGATAATAAAGTAAACAATATAAATACCGCAGCAAATTTTTATATGAGTTTTCCTTGGCCTTCTGGTTATGCTTGGTATAGCGGCGGCGCACACTCAAACACCGGTTCGGGTTATCCATATTCATCGTTAGATTTTAATAATAACTCAGGTGGATGGGGAAGCAACACACCATGGATACAAGCTTCGCATGGCGGTGTAGTAACCAAATACTCAAATTGTAATATGCGAATAACACACTCCAGCGGATATGCAACGAGTTACTATCATATGGACAATTTACAATACAGAACAGGCGACAGTGTACAAACGGGTGCTTGGTTAGGTCGTTATGCTAATAACAAACAAACCGCATTATGTGAAGGTGGTCAATCATCAGGCCCACATGTACACTTTTCATTGTTATATAACGGCCGATACACATCATTACATAACCATTATATAAGTGGTTACAGAGTAGATGTAGGTAACTACAATTACGATGACAATTGTAATAACTTTTATTTTAGTAAAAATGGCTACAAAACATGTGCTTGGCGTCAACTTTGGCGCTAATGTATAAATAATAAAAATTAATAAATGAGGTTTATAAAGGTAATAAACCTCATTTTAGTACTATTTAATATAAGGCTCAGCACCTTTGTTTTTAACTATAGTTAAATGGGCTTTTCGATCTGCCCTACTCGTTTTAGATACATTAGATCTTAATTTTTGATTAAACTCAATAACTTGTTTTTCTGTAAACTTTACCTGTTCAAATGAATAAAAATGGCCCAAAAGCTCACCAATTTTAATCACATTGCTTGGCATGTCTATTTTAAATTCTGCACGCTCAGTAAACACAACAACAGATTTAATATTTGAAACTAAACCCAATAGTTTACCCACAGCTAAACAATGCTTATAGTTTTGACGAAGTGGGTTTTGAAATTGTGACTTCTTTTTATATATTTGTTGAGTCCACTTAGCTTGATGTTGAGAACCAAATATCCAGCCAGCGTAATTTTTTGTTTCAATAACAAAAATTCCATACTGGCTCACAACTAAATGATCAACTTCTGTTAAGTCATCATTCTCAAGTGACAATATTAAATTTTTATAAACGGTATAATCATTGGTGTTTAATTTACCGAGATATTTATTAACTAACCTTTCAGCTAAAAAGCCTTTAATTTTTGCACTATTTAACCTAACAATAATGCTGAGCACACCAAAAGATATTAATAGAGTAAACAAAGCAATAATTTGACCTGTAGGAAATAAGCTGAATATATTTAACTGTTTATTTTCAGCCACTTTACTTGGAATGTTACTGATTAAAGCAGGTTTTGTTTGAGGTTTATTATAAGCAGTTTTAGAGATAGATGAGTCTACAAGTTTAAACTTTTTAAAAGAGATCTGTTCAGGGTTAATACAGGCACTATCAAGTAGTTTTTTAGACTGCCGATAATTTTTATGCAATCTATTATTACTATACATAGCAACTTGTTGTTTTAACAAAATACAAGTTGCTTCAGTTTGTTGCTCTACTGCATAAACAGAATGACTAAAAAGTAAAACTAACAATATAATCCATTTCATCTTACATCTAATCTACTATGAAATTACGTTTTATAACTGCTGATTTAGGTATATTAAATATGACTAATTCAATTTTATTGGAAGAAATCATAGCTACTTCACTTCCTCTTTTATAAATCATATAACCTTGCATTAATGTTTTATTATTCTCCAATACTGTACTACATATTGACCAATTAGAGTTTTCTGTGATTCTAGTTTTGCAACCTTTAGTTTTTAATATGTTTATTTTATCTATTGCATCTCTTTTACCTATTTCAACAGCCTTTAAGATCATGAGCAACATAAACAAACCGATTAAAATGAAATATCCTAATCTTGATAGTGAAAAAGATACTTTAATTAGCTCCTCTTCCAACTTTTTCAATTTTGGATAAAACTTAAAAAAAACAACAAAAATTAAACCTACAGCAATCCCAATTAATGGTAAAATTAAAATCCCCCACAAAGAAATAAAGTAATAGTTAAATGTCTCTTTAAGCACTTCAGGTATAATAGTAAGAACATTAAAAAAGCCAAACAAGGTAAGTATTTCTGTATTTGGTATAGATGAATGAATCCCATAACCGACATCACTTCCAATTGAATAACAAAGTCCAACAATGAAGAAAATACCAGATATAAGAACAGTTAATTTTGTTATGAGTAAAAATATTGAGTCTGCTTTAATTACTTTAGATTCATCTATCAACTAAAATACCTCTTACGATTAATTTTTCTACAAAGACCATTCTAATAGTTCCCTAAAAAAACTTCATTTCTATGATAATTTAAAAAATATTCTTGCTCTTGGTTAAAACAGCCAACTTTAGTACCCAAAGTTAGATCTACACCCATTTTTAATAAACTATCAACTTTGATGATAGGAGCTGCTAATATTTCCCCATTAGTATCAAAAGTAATGAAACCTCGATCAAAAAGATGATCTACGGTTGGTGTAAGCATTAAACCGTTGCTTCCACTAAGTTTTTCTTTATGGTCGTCGCAATATCGCCACGGTTTTATATGACTAGCTCTTAGATGCTGGATCTCATCAACCTTTGTGACCCTACAAAACTTTTCTAATACTGAAACATTTCGTCTAAATATACCTTGACCTCTTCGTGCGAGGATTATTGATTTCCTTTCTGTTTCTAAAAAGCTACTGTCTGTTCTAATAAAATTTTCTAAGTCTTCTTCATATTCAGTCAACCCATCTTTAACAGCATCGTTATATGTCGATATCGAACAATCATTTACCAAGGAAATATCAATTAAGCTTTTAGCCTCAACACCAATTAATGAGATCAAATTTTCAGCAAACAGTTGAGGTAATAATGCAAGGTAAACACCTTGGTTTCCGTTCCCATTTTTCTGAATTGGGGAGTAAATATCAGGAAGGTATCGCCTTAATATTTCTATATTTTCAGCTGGTTTTATTTTATTGCTAATTAGTTGGTAGTTAACATCAACTTTCCATCCTACATCACTCCAATAGCCACCTGTCTTTCCAAACTCAGTAGGTTTTGGGGCTGCATATGCAAAAGAGTTTATTACACCAATAGCTTGAATTCTTGTTTTACAAAATGAAAAGACAATATCACCAGGTTTAACAGCTTTCATATACTCATAAAATTGGTTTTTATGACCATTTTGCTTTCTTTTCGGTGACCAAAGATATCCACCTTCTATTTCTTGTTTAAAAGTTTGATTTTGATTCACCCACCAAAACTTCAATTGAAAGACCTTATTCATAACCATTTGTAAATATGTTGTATTTATACAGCATATTTAAATCGTTACCAACTGATTATTAACTATAATTTATTTTTTAGATTAAAAACTTCCCTAGCTTACTTTTTATAAATACATGGGAAAAAATAACAGCTAACCCCTCATACCTAATTGCTAAATTTAAACTCAAGTAAAAATTCACATTAAAACCCATCATTTATTTATTGTTATACAAAAATTCCTATTCTCTGATACATGTCAATAAACATTTCTTTTTTAATCGTTTTGACTGTACCTATTAAAGCACAAGTAGTACGCTTTTCACCCAAACCAATAAAAGGATGTAAAATGGAAAGCCAACTTAAATTATTCGATGAAATCAGCAGTCTAAAACAAAACAAAGAAACTCCCAAAGAGTCAAATAGAAAGTTTTGTAAAGATTTAGAAGAGATATTATTAACATTAGGGTTTTCTGAAACTGAAAATAAAAGCCCAAATTTAAATCAATTTAAGAAGCGTTCACAATATAAAGATATGTACGATTCTAACAGACATAGCGCTTTCTTATTAAATCATAACGTCCATGGACTACTTAGAATTGAAGCACATAGACAAATACAATCGGGTTCTGTTGACCAAAAATTTCCGTTTTTTCTAGAATCCCTTAATAATGCTCCTGAAAATAAAGCTATTTTAGTTTTTGATGGAAATGGATATAAAAATGAAGCTTTTCAATGGCTACTTAATAATGCTGAAAGAAACAAAGATAAAGAAATTAAAGTATTTGGCACTATTAATTCTTTTATAAATCACATCAAATACTAATTTAAAAAGGGCTGGATTTACCTTCTTTTAATCTAGCTTTTATATTTTATTATTTAATCATTTGCAGTCCACCCTATAAAAATCGGAAAAACCTTTCTGAAACATTTACCGTAATCACAATTACTCTAAGAACGTCACTTTATTTAATTGGCAAAGCCAAAACAGCCCTTTGCCAGATTCAGATAAAGGGCTTAGTTATATACAACACCAACAAACAGGTAAAACGCTGATTTTATTTGTTCGCGAACAAAATAAAGACGAAAACGGCAGAACCTTAGGGTTTGTTAATTTTGGTGAAGTTGAGTATCTGAGCCATAAAAACAGCCAACCTATGGATATTATGGCAATTAAAAAGCCCGATGCCAAATGCGTTATGGCAACGAGCTGGTAAATTGGCTGTTGGATAGAATCGTTACTGTCACTTAGTTACAGTACACCTAAATAAAAAATTAATTAGCAGCCTAGAGTTATTTTATTTATTTGCTTATTACCTATTAGATAATAAGCTAATCAGTAATGCACCTAAAGCCGCGCCTGCTACTACCTTACCTGCACCAGAGTTATCAACTCCTCTTAACTGTGGAGTGACGTTATAACCTTTATCTTTAAGCCGTTTAATATAAGATTCAGTTTCAATCATTAAGTTACTCACTGTTTCCTCCAGAGCCTGAGAAACAAGAAAAATTTGATCTGTACTCATCGATGACTTACCACTCTCAAGGCGGCTGTAGGATGCTTGTGATATTCCCAAAACATTAGCAATCTCAGATTGCTCTTTTTCTTGGATTTTTCTTTTACTAGCGACAATCGCGCCAAACACTGCTGAGTATGTTGTTTGTAAATTATTCATATAAAACCTTTACACTAAATCCATATACGCTTAACCTATATATACTTTAAACGCATACACATAGGATTTACATGTATAATAACTTAAAAATTGGATCTTTACTATTACGTAAGAAAGGGATCTTTGAACACACAGGTATTTATTTAGGGCAAGGTAAAGTAGTCCATACTGTACCTGAGACTGGAGTTAATATTATTAACTACGAAGAGTTTGCAAATAAACAAAATGTAAATATTATTCATACAGAAAACCTTGATGTTGAAACTTTAACTTCAAGGTTGGAAGAGATTTTTGGTGGGGATACTCGGTATTGCCTTATTTCAAACAACTGCCAGCACATAGCGCACTACTTAATTCATGGTTCCTCAAAAAGCTCACAGCTTAATTGTGCTGTCGGTGGTGCCGCGTTGGGCATATTTCTAGGGTTAATAAATGAAAAAAATATTTGGTTTTCTGCAATTATAGGTGGAATTACAGGGTGCTTACTCCATTCAGCAACATTAAAAATAGACAGTACTCTCCCGGCAATAAGGGCTACAACTTAAATGTTGATATGGTCATCAGTAAATTCATACATGATGACCATAAACCTATAACTCTATCTGATGAGAAAACTCATAAAACCCTTCAAGAATAGTAGTAAAACCCCGTAAAGTATTATTTTGTGTTGGTTATCGAGTATTGCTACCACAAGCTTTTTTTTAGTTTCATAGTTCAAACCATTGAGACTTGATTCTAAGTACTATCCTACTTTAAAAAATTTGGATATGTGCTAACACTGACAAATTACAAATTACAAATTACAAATAGATTACCCGGTAAACAATTAATAGCCAATATATAGCGGTCCTCTTTTCCTATAATTTTTCTTATTAATTGTACGTGAACAAGGCAAACATGAAAATGGGAGCACCATGGGATTTGTTAATTTTGGCCCAGTAGAATTTGTTAAATATGAGGGCAGCCAGCCTATGAACATAACTTGGAAGTTAAAACATCCCATGCCAGCATATTTGTGGCATGAGACGGCTAAGTTGGCGTTGGGTTGATCATGCAATCATAGATATTTCATCATACTCAATAGAATTCACATCAAGTTTAGCCAACAATTTTTCTCTATTAAATCCTGTTAATTGTTTAGTTTTATTTTCAATAATTAGACAGCTTTTAAGAGTTTTATCTTTGAATATTTTCTGTGCTGTATGACGAGACACACCTAAATTTTGCATAGCTATAACTAGGGAATGCTTACTACCATACTCTAAAAAACCAGCCCAATTTTGACCCGCTTTTTCCTCACCTAAACAACTAACAAGAACTTTGTGATAATGATTAAAATATCGCTCAAATGTGTATCTTAGTTTTCTTTCTATATTGTCGAGAAGGTTATCAATAATCCGGTTAATGTGTTCTTTACTACCATTAAATATTGGGCTTTCTTTACCATGACCAAAATATACAGGGCTCTGATTATCTTCGTGGTATTTGATCGCTTTCGTGATCATCTCATTGATTGGTTTTCCACTAATCCAATCATTCATTAAAAAGCCAAAAAATTTAATTTGATTCAGTTTAATCTTTTCGGTTTTATCCCACTCATAAAGCTCATTAAACCTAGTTAAAACAATTAAACAATTGTCATACGAAAACTCTGGAAGCACATATTCCAAAGGAGCTTCTCTTATCTTATTATAGATTTTTCTTTGTATTTCAAAATTTAGGGATTTATATGAATTAATAACATCAAAAGAAATATCTTTAATTATTTCACTTCGTTTTTTAGCCAGATCTAAAATGACAAGTAAGTGTTTGCTTATAAACTTTTTTAACATAAAGCTATCGTTAAAATTATTTGGGAAGCGTAATGTATCAATACAAATAATATTAGCTAAGTATTCAATTGTTTTATTGAGAGCTTCTTCACTAGCCTCACTATATTTTAAGGCCTCCTCTAGTTTCCTCAAGCTTGTATTAGAATCTAATTTAATGTCTATAGTCGTTGTTAGTTTAATTTGTTTTACTTTGAATATCTCACTAGAATCCCATTTTTTACTCGCAGAAGGCAAACAAAAAATGTTACCTGATAACTCTTTTCTATACCTACCAGCACGACCCGCTAAGTTCCAAAATGTTAAAGTTTTATTGGCATTTCTTTTTTTATCTTTAGTTAATCGTATTTTATCTTCACAATTTATAAAAATATTTTTGGTTGGCATATTAATGCCTTCAATTAACGTTGGTGTACAAAATATAAAGTCGATATTTCCATTTCGAAATAACTCTTCGATAATATTACGAACGATAAGTGGTAACTGACCATGATGATATGCCACACCTTTTTTTAGACACTCAACTAAATAGTAAGATTGATGTATGTAAGAAGATATTTTTGATATGGCATCAATCAAAGGCTCTGTTAATTTGTTTTTTGGTATCCTTTTTGAAAATGTATAAGCATTATTAATAGACTTATCGCGGCTAGAACAATAAATCATATTGGAATGCTGCTTTTGACCAATCGTAAAAATAAAATCATCAACAGTTTGAATTTCATTCATGATAGATGTTTCAATACTAAAAATGTCTTTATCAACGAAGCATTTTATTGCTCTACTTTCTACATCTACAACATATAAGTTTTGTGCTACAGGTGACTCTACAATAGACTTTGAGTATTTGATATTTTTGTTAAATAAGCTAAGAAAAACTTCAGGATTTAAAATGTTTGGTGAAGAAAAATACAACTTGATATTAGGGTATTTTTTAATTGTTAAATCAATAGCATTGTATTCAGTAATGCTACGTTCAGCATCTTCGCCATCTTCTGACAATTTATGTGCTTCATCGACAAAAAGGAAACCAATCTCCAGATTTACTTTGCTGTTGTGAAAATTTAATAAACGTTCTGGTGTCAATATGAAAATATATTTCTTATCAGGGTCTTCATTTCCACTTACATTTGCTACTACATGGTAATTATTATTTTTTAGTTGCTCACCGCACTCATTATTTAACTCAACACGGAATTGGGATATTAGCGCTCGACTAGGAACGACGATAACTAGGTTTGATTGAGCTTTAATAATTTCTGATTCAACAAACCTTTTTATTAAAAATGACTTACCTAGAGATGTAGGCCCTGAAAAACTATAACAAGGTGCATTTTCCATTTCAGAATAGATACTGTATTGTGAATCTGTAAAATGATATTTACCGCAATCAGTTGTGTAGATATGCTTTTTGAAATTACTTTCTAAGCGCCGCTCTTCAGGTAATACATCTGAATCATAGTTTAAAGCGAACAGCCCCATTTTTGAGTAAACTGAAACAGATATCACTTTAAATATATTTTTATCTTTGATGAATGGTTCCAATAAACTTATTAAGTGATAAGCCTTTGAGCGAGCAAAAGGCAAGATTGAATTAGCCAGTAAATCAATAAATTTTACTAGATCATTCTCTTCTTTATCCGTCAATTCATATTTTAACGTCCCATCAAATATTGATAATGAATAACAATTGTGGATCTTAATGAATAATTTTTTAAAATAATCATTTTGAAGAACACTTCTGGCTAAGTTATCACCCAAACGTTCCATGTTATATATCCTTTAAAAATGATTGACAAAATTCTTGGGTATCGTTGAACGGAACTATATAACAATTAAGTTCCGAGTTAACAATATTAAACTCATCTAATAAGTTCCTAATGTTACTCAAGACTATTTGTATCTTTTCAATGATCTCATTTTGAAAAAGTTTATTAAATTCAGGAGTGTTTTTATACAAAATAGCATTGCTACATTTAAAATCGAAGCCAATAAAAAGTGAAAATGAATTGCTTATATTATTTGGCTTATCATCTTCTGTCGGCAACAATAACTTTGATAATATTTTTTGTTCTTTATTATCAAAGGTCGAATCAAATAGATGATTACTAAGTAAAGAGTCAACGCCACTTAAATTAGGTATTGCTTGCAATAGGCCATTTAAAGTATTGCACAGAGTCGTTTGTAAACATTGACCCATTTTAGCTGTTGAATAAACGAGTTCACAAAGCTTTGTATCGTTAAGTTTGATATGGACACTTTGTATATTTTGATTATGGCTATCAATAAATGAATAAAGCTTAGGAGCATTTAAATGGGACTCTAAAAAACCCTGCAATAACAATTCAGCAACTTTATTCTTACCATTCAACTCTAAAAATATTTTATTACCATGCCTATCTGCTTTTTTATTCTTATTTTGCTCTTCATACTGTTTAATCAATTTCCTTGGCAAAGTGAATAACTTAATACACTCATCTAAACGTTCTTTTAGGTTGTCATAATCAATTTTTTTACCATCTAGTTTTATTGTAAAAAGGTTTAACTCCCTTTGTTTTCCTAAAGCCAAGTCGTGCTTAATTTCAGTAAAACACTTTAAAAAATCATCTTTTATTAATGTGCTAATTTCACTTACTTCATTTTCAAATACAAGTAAGGGCATACTTTCTGATTCAAGTAATTCATTCACCGTATGATCGATATATTCTCCGTAAGAAGCGCTTATATCACCCGTTTTAGTGTAAATACCAACTAATAAATTCTTATTTAGATGTTTTTTTATTATTCCTGAACCTGAGTTCCCCGCCAAGTTATCCTTCGTAGACTCTAAATTTGAATTTACACTTCCTTCTATTTGAAAATTTAAACCTCGCCCTAATTTTGCCATATCTGTATAATGAATAGGCTGATATTCATTATTTCCAGTAACTACTGGAAAACCACATGTAACAAATTTATCGCTATCTGTAATGTCGTCAAAGTTACAGATTTTCACCTCAGGCAAATCTCTCACAAATGAATAATCCTTGGCTTTGAGTACTAATAGCGCTAAATCTTTATCCTTATGAGCTATAACTTTTTTTGGTTTAATTTCTCGATTATTGGCTCCTACATTACTTACATTTATTTTTGTCACTTGTGCCTTGTAACTATTACTCAGCTCACATGAATTACACTCTCTTTTAATTCTTTGGCTTTGACACTCCTCTGGAGATTTGGGGCAGATACTATGTTTTGCTGTAAATATATAGATATTCTCACCATTTATATAAATAGTTCCACTGCTATTCTTCCCATCACACTTAACCTTAACTGACAATTGTTCAGCTATATCAATATTCATAAATAAATATGACCCCTTCCTCTTTAGAATTTGGATAATGTGTTTTTATAGAAGGGCTTTTAGCAAAAATCCTTTCGATATCTTTATTTTTATTAACAAAGAAGAAGTTAGTTTTCTCTATTCCAACATGATCTAAAACTCTCACTAAAGCTTCTTTGTGCGGGTGACAATGTATTTTATTTGCATTAGCGGATACAACAAAATTCTGGCTTTCTATGAGCCCTAACAAGTCATCACTTGTATTTTTCTTACTCCCATGATGAGATAACTTAATAACATCTAATTTTAATTGGCTGCCTCCCACAGGTAATAACTTCCTGAGATTCTCAACTATTATATCCGGGTGGGAATCAGATAAAAAAAGCCATTTAAAGTCATGATACTCGATTAAAAACGCAATACTGCCACCGTTTACTTTACTTTCATCTTGCTCAAAGTATGGTAACTTCATTTTTAATTCTTCAATGCTAAGATCATAATCAAACTCACATTTTCCTGAAGACTCTATAGCTCCTTTTTTCAAACTTTGAGTTGGCCAATAATTATTTAAAGACTGTAATTTATCTATAGATGGCGATAATACGTTAATTTTTAATCCATTCACATCTGCCACCACGGCATCTGTTATTACTTTCTGATTCCATTTTTTATTATTTTCTAAAATTGAATATAAATCGTAATCCTGTTGACGCGATGACTTAACTGCACCTTTTAGGTGTTTGTTTACTGGATATTTTTGAGTTTTTTTAAATGGTTTACCGATTAGTTTTGCTATAGTTTTTTCAGAGTTAAACCAGTATTCATCAACATAACTTTCTATTTCATCATCAGCAACTAGGTTTAATATACCTTTGATATGGTCGTCATCGCTATGCGTTACCACTACTAAATCAAATCTTCCCTTCTTCCCATGCTCAATTATTTTTAAAAGTTGTTTCTTCTGCTTTTTAAACTCAAGAGCTTTACGATTTCCACCATCAATTAATATATTATGATAATTTAAACTATTATCTTGGAATTGAATAACAAAACAATCTCCTTGTCCAGCAGGTAAAAAATGTAAACTACATTCTTTTTTTGTCACTTTGAGTCCCCTCTTATGATGCTAAACTCAACCCCAAACTTCCCAAAATAATCTTTCCCATCCTGATCCATTTGTTCTTTTATCTTTTCAAAACACTCTGGTGTCAGCTTTTCCCACAATACAGGATCAAAGGCGACGATGTTTAAATCTTTGGCGTGGTAAACAAATCGTTTTCGTTCGAACTTTTCAAACGGGTTAGCAAGCAAACTGCGGGTGATGTAGGCGGTATCGTTTAGGCGCTCTAAATCGTTTAATGGGTTGTTTGGTTTTTCAGCTTTGCCGTGTTTTTGGTGTAACTGCTGATAAAAGTTTTGATATTTTGCTGCCAGCTTGGTTAGTTCCACTTCGCCTTGTGCATTACATTCGCTAATAAAGCTCAGTAAAAATACTATTTTGTATGAAAAGGCGTAATCGCGTTTTTCTAAAAATTCAAAAAAGTCATCTCGGCGAGTATCGTCTGTTCTCTCTTTTATGTTTTTACTGTGTTTAATTTCGCTTAATTGGTTTTGGCTAAAGTAATGTAGCTTTTGTTTGCCAAAGTCATGACTTTTGGCGGGTGTTACCTCGCCTTTTTTCACCCAGTTTTTTACGGTACTGGTTGATATAAATAGCTCTCGGGCAAGTTGTTCTTCGTTAAGTAAGTCGCCAAATTCTTTTTCAAAATTGAATATGTTTATTTTTTCAATACGGCGCTCACCTTCCCATAAATGATCTAAGGCGAGTATTTCGTGCGCTGGTGTGGCAAATTCAGTTTTGACTAAATTGGAAAAAGGCTGGTAGCTGGTAAAGTTAAATAAACTGTGAACTGACCAAGGTTGCAATGCTGCGCCGTAGCTGTCGACCACATCAATCACAATTAATGCTTCTTTACCTTGGTATTTGCGTGTGCCACGGCCTAATTGTTGGGTATACAATACCTTTGACATGGTTGGCCGTGCCATTACCAAAATTTCGGTTTGCGGTGCATCCCAACCTTCGTTTAATAAATCGCAGGCGCATAAAAAACGTATTTTACCTTGCTGATAGGCATCTAGTCCTTTTCGATCAAGGCCGTGTACTGCTTGTGCACTTATGCCATGTTGATTCATTAATTTTGCCATACGTTTGGCATGTTTTACGTCAGTACAAAAAATAACACCTTGCTTTAAGTTTTGCCCACTAATGAGCGGCTCTGCAAAGTATTTATTAAGTAAATCTACAATAAGTTGATCGCGTGATGGCACTAAAATCGTTTTGTTTAAATCAGCTTTTACAAAGTCTTTACCGTTAAAGCGCACTTTTGATAAATCGAGATTCGATTCTAGCCGATAGGCGCGTATTTGTGGTGCTAAGCCTTTTGAAATTGCTTGCTCTAGTGTTAAGTCGACTTGGTAACTGCCAAAAATATCTTGTAGTTTTTGCTCGTCTAGACGCTCATCGGTTGCAGTTAAACCTAAGAAGGTTTTAGGTGCAAAATGCTCTATTACTTTGCGGAAGCCAACAGCGGCTGCGCGATGTGCTTCGTCTACTAAAATATAGTCAAACTGATTGGTTGTTAATGTATGGTAATGGCGTAACAAATAGGCACTGGTTTGTACTACTACATTTAAGTTTTTATTATGTATTGCCTCACCCACGGTTAAATTTGGCAATCTGTGGGCTAAGCGTGTTTGTAACTGATCTTTTAATGCGGTGCTTGGCACAATGGCTAAGGCATTTTGGCATTCGCCCAGCTCTATTTGTGCTGCTAAATCTTGTATAAATACTTCTGTTTTGCCAGTGCCTGTGGGTAATACCACTAAAAAAGTATTTTTACCGGTTTGGCGTTGCTGATTTATTTTATTTACGGCATCTTCTTGATGCAGCATTGGCTGATACGCTACGGCACGCTGTGCTAGATAGTTTGGTGAAGCTGCGAAATTTTTGGCATCGCCAAAGTAGTTTCGCATTTGATCTCTAAATTTGTATTCGTCTTGCATGCCTCTAAGTGACCAGCGGTAAACCAAATAACCGTCGTAAATCAGTGAATTTTGTTTAAATAGCTGTGAGCGATATTGTTTAATGCCTGTTATTAATGGGTGATGATAACGCTCACCGTTTAGTTCAATGGCAATATTATTGGTCGCTTGGCTGTTTTCGCCTTGGCATGCACTGTTATGGCGACTAAGCATAAAATCGATATAGCGTAAGTGCCCTTTGCTATCTATATATTTACTTTCGGCTTGTAGTGCGTATAAATATTTAGAGCCAAATACTTGCTCAAACAATGCAGTGAAGTTGTATTCGGGTGCAGTTGGTTCGCTATGTGTTTCGCTGCGATCACTACCAAAACGCTTTATGTTATCGCTGTGATGCTCTTCTGAACCTAAAAATATTTCGAGATCTTGTTTAAATTGGTTTTGAGAAACTTCAACTGATGCATTGGTATCATATACAAAGCGATATAAACCTTGGTATTTATGCATTTGTTGATTTTGATAGCTGGTGTAATCAACATATTGGTAAGTGTTGGCGCTTAAATCGAATAGTGTCAGATCTACAAATACGGCTGGACTACCTTGTTTTATATACAAACGACCTGCATTTGTTTGATCAACAAATATATAGTTATATTGATTTAATTGGGCATCGCAAAACGTTTCTGGGTTGAGTTCCGTTAGTGTGTTTAAATTCACCTGTTATATGCCTTGTAAGACTGAAGTCTCACCTACAGGATTTGTGTTTTTCAATTCAGATTTTATGATGATGGCGTTAAGCCATTGTTCGCCTTCACGCCCTGCTCGTCTATCGCCTGTGATCCACGTTTTATTCAGTTTTAATTCTTTTTGATTGGCTAATAGATTATTTAAGCTTTGCTCATTAAGATCTGTAAATAAGCGGCCATTGTGTTCACGTTGACTTTTTCCTTTCAATTCCGCTGACTCACCGTATTTAAATGAAACATAAAGTACGCCATTTGTTTTTAAAGCATTACTTAATTTTGTAAATACAGAATCTAATTCATTAAAAGGAACATGTAATAAACTAGCGCAGCACCAAATACCATCAAACTTGTTTTTATCGTTAATTTGTTGAAAGGTTTTGAGTTCTACAGGTTGACCTAAGTATTGTGTTGCAATTTTAACAAGCTCTTCACTTGCATCAATAGCCGTTACTTTAAAACCTTGGGTTTTAAAAACTTTGGCATCACGAGCACTGCCACACCCGGCATCTAAAATATAGCCACCTGCTGGAACTAAAGGTAAAAACTCATTATATAAAGGCTGCATATCAACTGAGAATGTTGATTCGCTGAAAGCTTGGGCATTTTGGTTATAGTATGTATTGTTGGTATTCAAGCTTTGTCCTTTAACTACTAACAGCAAATAGATTAATTACTGAGTTTCATTCCATTTCGCACTTTGGTGCATTTACTCAAGAATCTAACTTACCACATCATTTATTTTATAACTAGCCGTTTTTATTGAAGTTATTGTATTTCATTTAATATTGCATACAAAAGTATCAATTTTATGAGCTAGATCATGTTTTCAAAACAGGTATTTAAATGTATGTTAAACATATTGGTAAAGTAGATATATGAGGTTAGTGTTATTGTTTATTTAAATTTGTTATTTTGTTTGATCATAAACGAGAAAAATTAATTATATTTACAGGATTCTATACATAAATTTCTATTACTAATTTATTAATCAACTTCTTACAGATAAAGGATTATCTATGAACATAATACATCATGGTGCTGTTAATGGCGTTACTGGGTCTTGCCATCAATTAAATATAAACGATGACTCTGCTGTTTTAATTGATTGTGGGCTTTTTCAAGGAGATGAAAAGGCATCCTGTAGTAATGGTAACTCTTTAGAAATCGAATTTGATATTAGTGATGTAACTGCTTTAATTGTTACCCACTGCCACATTGACCATGTTGGTCGCATTCCTTATTTATTAGCTGCTGGTTTTAAAGGCCCTATATATTGTACTACTGCTACTGCCAGTTTATTGCCTATGGTGATTGAAGATGCGTTAAAAGTAGGTGTTACGCGTAATAGCCAAATGATTAATGCCTGTTTAAAACTGCTTAAACGCCAAATTGTAGCTGTAGATTATAAACAGTGGTTTGAGATACCAGTGCACTTATCGAGCGATTCATCGAGTTATAATATTGCTAAAGCTAAGTTTCAGGTTGCGGGCCATATTTTAGGTAGTGCTTATGTTGAGATTGAACTTGGCAAACGTCCCAATAATCATAGAGTCGTTTTTAGTGGCGATTTAGGTGCGCCTTATGCTCCTTTATTACCAGCCCCCAAAGCGCCCTATCGCGCAGATACTTTAGTGATTGAATCTACCTATGGCGATAAAAATCATGCAAAGCGTAAAGAGCGCAGTAAACAGTTAAAACAACTTATCGAAAAAGCAGTCAGTGATAATGGTGTAGTACTTATACCTGCTTTTAGTATTGGTAGAACCCAAGAGTTACTATACGAGTTAGAGCAAATTATTTATACACAACGTAATGTGAGTCCTGTTTGGCAATCAATTGAGGTGATTGTTGATTCGCCCATGGCCGCTAATTTTACGGAATCATATTTAAAATTTAAAGATTTATGGGATAAAGAGGCGCGTCGAAAAGTACATTCTGGTCGCCACCCTTTAGATTTTAATCAGCTTTATACCGTTGATAGCCACCAGCAGCATATGCAAACCATTGAATATTTGGCTAAGCGTAATAAACCAGCCATTATTATTGCAGCTAGTGGAATGTGTTCAGGTGGGCGAATTGTTAATTACCTAGAAGCTTTTTTACCAGATAAAACCGCGGATGTTATTTTTGTTGGCTATCAAGCAAAAGGCACACCTGGGCGAGATATTCAAAAGTACGGGCCGCGAGGTGGTTATGTATTTTTGAATCATGAAAAAATAAAAATTAATGCGGGTGTACATACCATATCTGGTTATTCAGCCCATGCAGATCAAAGTGGTTTAATCAATTTTGTAAAACGCATGCGCCATAAGCCACAACATATTCGCATTGTTCATGGTGATGATTATGCTAAAGAAGCGTTGCAAAGTGAGTATTTAAAATTATTGCCTGAATGTGATGTGGTGATTGGGTAGGCTTTTGAATTGTTTGTAGTTTTTGTAGGTTGACCTTCAGGCTGACAACGCATTATATTTAGCAATCATACGGCTAGCGGCAATTACACCTACCTTACTCCTGTACTTGTATCCATAACATAAATGAGTAAGGCTGAAGCCCCACCTACAGGGTTTGATATTTATTTGTAGGTTGGCCTTCAGGCTGACAACGCATTATATTTAGCAATCGTATGGCTAACGTCAATTACGCCTGCATTACTCTTGAACTTGTATCCATAACATAAATGAGTAAGGCTGAAGCCTCACCTACAGGTTTTAGATTTATTTGTAGGTTGGCCTTCAGGCTGACTGTTTTGATGAATGTTTTGATGACTGTGCCAAAATAAAAGAAAAGTTTATCTATATAGTTATTTTGCCATGGGATACGTAAACAATAATAAGTGCCCAATATTTAATATGAAGTGAACTGCTATTGCGGCACTTAATCTGCCTGTATATAAATACGTAAAACCATATAACACACCCGCTATTGTGGCCACTAATACGTAAGCTAAACCACCAGCAAAATGTGCTATACCGAACAAACAGCTTGTTATTACAATGGCCAAAACTGGGTTAAGTTTGTTAGATAACTTTGTTTGTATAAAGCCTCTAAAAAATGCTTCTTCTACTACGCAAGTGATTATTAAATTATTTAATGCAAATACCCATAGCCATGTTGGTACACTAGCCTCAAATTTTAGTAGACCAAAACCATACGCTATCGCATAAACACTTAATATGGTTAAGGTAATAATGGCCATAAATTGTTTTTTATTTATGATGTTTAGTAAAGGTTTATGTAATGCTTGTTGCTTTAATATATCGGGAATTAGTAATAATAGAGCAAAAAGAATAAGCGGTTTATCTAAATTTAAGTAAAGGCTAAATGGTATGCTGTTTTCGCCTGTTAATACTTGTTCTAAAACGTGTAGGTTACTAAACCCAGGTAATAAATGTGCTGCCAGTGCAATCATCCACAATACTACAGCTGTTTGTAATACTAGTTTTAGTATACCTTGAGTTAATGCTTGTAGCTTTGCCACAGCCAAGCCCGCGCAAATAATAATCCCACCAATAATGCTTATGTGTTCTAACCAAAATGCCATTAACAAGCTTAATGAAAGTACCGCAAAGCTTAATTTTGAGTGATAAAATGCACTGATAATTGCAGCCGCTAATAAAAGCCAAATTATTCCGCTGTGTTGAAGTTGCTCTAAATAAAACATTGTTTGCCATCATTATTATTTTTGCGCAGCATGCTGTAATTTGAATTTTAATGCAATTATATTTGTACCTTTTTAAAAGTGTTGCATAATTATTTTAGTAATTTTGTAAAGCTAATTAGCTGCGCAAGGCTGAAGACTCACCTACAGTGATGCGTTTTTATTGTCGGTTGGCCTTTAGGCTGACTAGGTTTATAAATGTGCCACAAAAGAAAAGCTAAAGCATCTCCTACAGGTGTGGGTCATGAAAAACTACCGGCAATTGCTCCCTGAATTCTCTAGTACCTGCATCCAAGGCTCTCCTACAAGTGCAATGTTACATTTAAGTTTTTTATTTTTAAGTAGTCTTTTTTAAATTAATAATCGACTAATCATCATTTTATTGATCTAGATATACTTTATATTTATACCAATATATATCATGAACTTAAGTTAATTGAATAACATATTAACATTAAAGTATATAAGGATTATTTAAATGAAAGCAGCAGTTAATCACCAATTTAAAGGCCAACTTGAAATTCAAGACATTGATGTACCTGAAATAACATCAAATGATGTTTTAGTAAAAATACATGCCTGTGGTGTATGTCATACCGACTTACATGCATGTCATGGCGATTGGCCTGTTAAACCTAAAATGCCTTTAGTTCCAGGCCATGAGGGGGTTGGTGAAGTCGTTAAAATAGGTGCAAACATTACTCATTTAAAACTCGGTGATCGTGTTGGTATTCCTTGGTTATATAGCGCATGTGGTCAGTGTGATTATTGTTTATCTGGCGATGAAAATTTGTGTTTATCACAACAAAACTCGGGATATTCGGTTGATGGTAGTTATGCTGAATATTGTAAAGCTAATGGTAATTATGTGATTAAAATTCCTGATAACTTAAGTTATATTGATGCAGCCCCTTTATTTTGTGCGGGTGTTACCACATATAAAGCGCTTAAGGTTTCTGATGCAAAACCAGGTAATTGGGTCGCAATATTTGGTATTGGCGGTTTAGGTCATTTAGCAGTTCAATATGCTATTGCTATGGGTTTAAAAGTGGTCGCTATAGATACTGGCGAAGATAAATTAAACTTAGCGAAATCACTCGGTGCGAGTTTATGTTTAGACTTTAAAACTGATGATGTTGTTTCCCAAGTTCTTGAACACACTAATGGCGTTCATGCCAGTATTTGTACTGCTGTTAGTAAAAGTGGTTTTGAGCAAAGCTATCAGGTAATTCGCAGAGGCGGTAAGTGTGTTTTAGTTGGTTTACCGCCAGAGGAAATGCCTTTGCCTATATTTGATACTGTTCTAAATGGTGTTAGCGTTGTTGGGTCTATTGTTGGTACACGCAAAGACTTAATTGAATGTTTAGACTTTGCAGCTCAAGGTAAAGTAAAAGCAATTACGATTGAAAAATCACTAGACGATATTAATGCTATTTTTGATGATATGCAAAATGCCGAAATAACTGGTCGGGTTGTTATGAAACTTTAATTTTATATATGCTAAAACACCGCTCATTAGCGGTGTTTTAGGGTTGTAGCTTAGTGTTAAGCTTAATCAAATTTTAATCCTTCTATTCGTTGTTTTATTTACTAGTTAGTGCGTATGTCACGCTCATTACCGTTACTGCGATTACTGAACCAACTGCAACTGCTGATGCCATACCGTTAAAGGTTAATACGCTCATTACCATACCGCCTAAAACTGATGTAATTAATAATTCGCTATTGCTTGAAATATTCATAATGTATTCCTTTACTTTGTTTGGTTAATTTTATGGGCTACTGCGCGTTATGCTTTGAAGCTGTTGAAATGAATAATAGTGGAGTTTTTATGGTGTGTTTTTAGCTTTATGACTAGTGGTAAATTATGGTGATGTTTGGCACATTTGAGTGATAGAGTGAATATATTTAGGTAACGAACCTTAATATTGTAATCATTCAAATAGCAGATCATTAATAAGCTTTACATTTTTAAAATAGCTTCACTGTATAAACTCATAACTATTAACTAATATTTTGTATTGTTCAGACTGCTTGAATTTTTTTAACGCTGTATTAAATTTCATTTTGAGTATTCTATTTCTAAAACCTAATCTGTAATCATTTTTTGGGAATAAGTTATGAACATCTACATTATTCAAATGGTTTTTGCCTAACAAGCCTTTGCTTAAATAGTTAAATATATTTATATCCATAACCACCAAATCTACTCTACCCTTTAACAACATTTCGACTTGTTTTTTTTGATCTGGTAGCTCTAAGTAAAAAGGGCTTTTATTAACGGCCTTACTATATTCTTGACCTAATATGATGTTTGAATTTTGAAAAGCAACAATTGAATACCTTGAGAGATCAGATATTGAATTTACTAAAATGTCTCTTCCTTTGAGACTAATCGCTACATTTTTATATGTTATATAGGGATCACTTAACTGGTTTGCATTCTTTAATAATTTAGGGCTTAAGGTCATTGCAAAGTCGAGTTTATTTTGGTCTAACAAATAATGTGAACGACCAAAAGGGACATAAACAAAGCTTAATTGATAACCCATTCTAATAAAAATGGCTTTAATTAACTCTATTTCAAAACCTGAATTTTCGCTTTCTATAACATAGGGAGGTTTAGTCCAACCAACCCCCACAGTTAAAATTTTGTTTATTTTTGCACTGACTTGTTTGCTTAAAATAATGAATATAAATATTAAAAAGTAGGTTATCACGTTATATTTTTTCATATTAATGTCTTTTTTGAGTAAGAAATTTAATATAGAATTTTGATTCAAACATGAATGTATTGCACATTTGTATCATTAAATATAAGACATAACCTCGTTAAATAGTATTAATTGTCAAACCTTATTGATGGCTAAAGATCTCGTTTTACTAATAATGCGTAAGAACTAACAAAAAAAGTAATACACCATACTAGTGCGATAGAGATATCTTGAAAGCTGATTTAGGGAATAAAAAGCTAAAGTATCTCCTACAAGTTCAATATTACATTTGAGGTTTAAATTCGGTTTTGTAGTTTAGCCTTTAGGCTGACGAATTTAGTGTAGGTCATGAAAAGCTACCGGCAATTGCTCCCTGCATTGCTCTGGTACCTGCATCCATGCAGGCAAAGCCTCTCCTACAAAGTGTAGTGACTAATTGGATTTTGTAGGTCGGCCTTTAGGCTGAATTTTAATGTGCTTTTACTTGTGTTGTTCCCCCTCGCCCACAGATATGGTGCCAATGGGAGCTATTGAACATTTTTTGTAGGTTTGTTTAAAATTATCAGTGTATAATTATATTTATAAAAGAATTTATTGGCTTTTTAATGCATCAAAAAATAGTTAATTTAATTACGCAAGATTATCCAAATACAAAATTGATTTATTTATTTGGCTCACAAGCCAATGGTCAATCAATTAAAAGTAGTGATTGGGATATTGCGATTTTAAATAATGAAAAGCTAAAACCTTTATCTCGTTGGGATTTAAGCGAATCATTATGCAATTTAATAAATTCAGAAGTAGATTTAGTTGATCTTTTACAAGCCTCGACTGTTTTACAAATGCAAATTGTAACTACTGGTAAGTTACTTTTTGACGCTGCAAATTATGCAGACCCATTTGAAATGCAAGTATTCAGTATGTATGGCCATTTACAAGAAAGCCGAAGTAAAATTATAGAATCGTTTATAAGTGAAGCAAAAAATGCATGATGTTGTTTTAAATAAAATAGCGACAATAAAACGCTGTCTATCTCGGATCAATGAAGAGTATACAGACGAGAGCTCTTTTAAGAATAGTTTTACAAAACAAGACTCAGTAATTTTAAATATTCAACGCGCATGTGAAGCTTCTATAGATTTAGCAAATCACCTGATTAAAAAAAATAATTTAGGGATCCCGCAATCTTCAAGAGACAGTTTTGAGCTGATAGCCCGCGAACAGATTATTACCTTAAATATTGCCAATAATTTAAAAAAGATGGTCGGTTTAAGAAATATAGCAGTACACGATTATCAATCTTTAAATATTGATATTTTAATTGCAGTGATCCAAAAACATTTAACTGATTTTGATGATTATTGTGCTCAACTGCTCACATATTTAAAAATTTAAATATACTTATTAATTTTTTATATAAAAAACACCGCTAATTAGCGGTGTTAAGTAGTAAAGCATATTTATTGTTTGTGTAATTTATTGATGTTTGACTTATTAAATTGATGCCATTTTAAATAAAAATACTGCAAAAGCGGTATATAAGGCGAGTCCAACTACGACCATCAAAATAAGAGGTTTGGACTTCGCTATAGCACTAATTAAACCAAACTCAGGTTGCATTTTTATTACATTTCTCCAATTAAATTTATTATCTAGTTTATAAGCCGATTTGTTTTGAGATTGAGTCATAAATACCTCTCTTTCTATCGTGTTTTCCATCTTTGCTGTAATACCTATTTATTTGATAAAAAGTATGTTGCAGCAACTACAGATGCTGCAATGGCAGTACCTATAATAACCGCAGATGCCATACCATTTATCGCCAATACACTTAATACCATAGCGCCAAATACTGACGTTGAAATTAGTTCACTATTGCTAGATACATTCATAATTTTCACCTTACTAATTAAATTTGTTTGCTGCTTATCAGCTGTTGAAATAGATAATAGGCCAGGTTTTGTATTTTAATTGCTGTTTAGTGATGTGTGGTAGCTTTCAGTGATTGCTGGTTAATACTAGTGATGGATGTTTTTGCCTGTAATCAAATTCTTATAGGTTGGCCTAGAGTCTAATAATAAAAAGAAAGGCTAAAGCCTCACCTACAAGTTAGGTGTTTAATGTAATATCGAATTCATTTTGAAGGATGGCCTTTAGGCTGACTCTAGTGTTTTTATTCGAATTAACTTAACATTAGCGCATTAATTCTTTTACGAACCACTTCCTATTTTATGCAACAGCCACCAATTAAAAATATAAAAGCTGGATTTACTTTAATTGAGCTAATAATTGTAATTGTCATTTTAGGCATTATCGTTATTACTGCATTACCAAAGTTTTTAAATATAAGTAAAGATACTAAAAGTGCTGTTTTAAATAAGCTAGCAGGTGACATGAGGTCTTTAAATGAGCAAGTTCATGCTAAAGCGGTTATTTTAGCTAAAGATAAAACTTCAGGTAATGAATATTTTGATACAAACTTAGGTGAAGTTAATGTTTTTAACGGTTATCTAGAAACGATTGGCGAAGGTGGCAGTAAAATCGGTATTTTTGAAATGGTTGGCGTTGCTGATATTAATGACTTTACCTTAAGTAGTGAAGTTGGCTATTGCGCTTATCGTAGAGGTGGTTTTGGAGACTTAGGAAATGCAGGTTCGACCAACCTTGGCGATAGTTGTTTCATAGAATATAAAGAAGCCTGTAGTTTGAATGTTAAGTATATAATTACTGTAGTTGATACCGGTTGCTAGCCAACGATTAAAAACAAAAGGGCTTAAAGCCCTTTTAATTTATATTAGATAGTTCAGGAATCTTAAAAAATGGCAGGTATATCATCACTACATTTATTTGATGTAACTTCACAAATTTTATAAATGTAACTTCCTCCCCCTTTGCTGCCCAAATTATGCGTAAAGCTATAACCTGTAACACCTTGACCAACCATTACACCGTCTTTAAACACATTTACATCTTCAGATGTTGAATCCCAGTTTAAATCTACATGTTTTATACCTTTCACTTTATATGTGGTGGTTGTTAAATTAAATAACCCTGACGGATCGCCTCCACCACCTCCAGTATCATCGTTACCACAATTATTAGCTAAAGAAGCAAGTGCTGCATCTGCTTGTACAATACCAGAGCCAAATTTTACATCTTCTCCAGCACTTAATGCTGTTGCTTTAAGTACAGACCTAACATCCTCACCTGTACAATCAGGGTAATGAGACCACACTAAGGCAGCAACGCCTGCCACTGCTGGTGTAGCCATAGATGTACCGCTCATATATCCATAGTCTCCAGTAGATATATTTATGGCAGCTGTTAATGAATTAACAAAGGCTGTTCTATCACTTAAATCCGCACCAACCGCCGGGATCGAAGTTAAATTAGGGGAGCCTAATGTGCCATATAACATACCTGGTTCATTATTTATAATTACAGCACCAATGCCACCTGAATTTTCACAATTTAACACTTTATCGTGAAAAGATATTACCCCTCTATCTATCATGCATATTTTTCCTAATGCGCCTAAATCTGTATTTTCTGCTGTACCCATATAATATGAATTGCCATTAGCATTTCCGTTATTTTCCATAGCTGAAGTTGCATAACCAGTTTCATCTGCTGTTAGACTCGCAACGCTACCTAAACCAACAGGATAAGTAGATAAAGTATCTACACCACCAGCTGTAATTTCTACACAAATTGTTTCATCTGTAACGCTACGGCGTTTTTTACCTCGACCTGTTGTTGTTTCACAGCTTGGGAACTGTGAAAAATCAGCAATATTGCCATTAGCATCATTAGCACCAACCATCATGATGGATGAATACCCAGCGGGGTAACTTCGTATTGTGTTACCATCATTACCTGCTGCTGCAACAACTAAACCGCCATTACTTACGAAATTGTTAAACGCACTTTCTTCGGTACTACTTGGGCTGCCTCCACCTAAACTCATACTAATAATATCGGCACCTTCATTTGCACAAATATTAGCTGCACTAGCTAAAGAAGATGAATATGCCCAACCAGTTTCTTCAAACACTTTTATTATATGCATTGAAACACCTGGGGCCATACCCACTACACCAATGCCATTATTAATCGCTCCAATCGTACCAGCAACATGTGTGCCGTGAGGACCTCCATGTACAAATGGGTCTCCAGTACCAGAATCCCATGAGCCTGTAATAGAACTAGTATCAAAGTCTAAATTTGAAGTGTCTAATCCAGAATCTATTACACAAACTTTTATTGATGATGGTGGGTTAAATACGATTGTATCTGCTTTTGATTGTTTAACTGCATAAGGTGTTAATTGTGATGTAGCAGGATCCCCAGTATCATCACTGTAACTCGTTAATAATTGGCGCTTTTGATCGAGCTCTATTAACTTAACATGTGGATTATTGAGGATCCCTTTAATTTGACTGAGTGATTTTCCGTTAAAACTTGCCGCAATAAACCCATTACTATCAATATGTAATTGCCCCCCTAATTGTTTAGTTAAGGCTTTTACAATTCCTTTATTATCATTATCAACCTGTATGACAACGCGTTGCGCGTTTGAAGAAAATGAAAATGTGCCGATAATTGCTAAAGAAATGAGTGATATTCTGAATTTTAATTTCAACATATAAACTTCCACCAAAGAAACTTCAAACATGGTTATTGTTAATTATAGTCTCTCAATTTGTTGTGTTTATATTCTATTTAGGTAAGAACTTTTCTTTTATGATTTATTAATATATGGATTTTAAAAGTAAAGAAAATCTTCTGGCAATTGCTCCCTACAAGCAAATAACCTACAGAGGTTAGGTCATGAAAAGCTAAAGCTTCATCTACAAGTATGGTGCCTAATTCGGTTTTGTAGGTTGGCCTTTAGGCTAATAATCAAAGAAAGGCTGAAGCCTCTCCTACAGTTTAATATGCATTCATATTGACCATTTATTTGTAGGTTAAGCTTCAGAAAATTTAAATTAACTTACTTCAATTACAATTTTACCTGTTGCGCGTGCACTTTCGCTTTTGATCATAGCTTGTTTTGCATCATCTAAGCTGTATACCGAATCTATTGTTACTTTTAACTGATTTGATTCAAGCATGTCAGTTATCTTGTTTAATCCTGCTTTAGATGGTTCAACTAGCATACGTGCATAATTAACGTTTTTATCCTTTGCAAACTGTTCATCAATTTCATCTAATAAAGAAATTAATCTGCCGTTTGGTTTTATTACTCCTAATGAGCGTTCTACTATATTGTTACCACCGACTGCTGCAAATACTAAATCAACATCTTTAACATGCTGCTCAAAGTCATCTTGCTTATAATCAATAAACTCATCGGCACCAAAACCCATAATAAAATCTTTTTTAGCTTCAGAGCCTGTTGCAATAACATGAGCGCCTAAATGTTTTGCTATTTGTACTGCGAAGTTACCTACGCCACCTGATGCATTATGTATCAATACTTTTTGACCCTTTTGTAATTGACCATGCGCTGTCAGTGCTTGTAACGCTGTTAATGCAGCTAGAGGCACTGCGGCACTTTCAATAAAGCTTAACGATTTTGGCTTAATGGCCACTACATCGGCATTCACAGCTATATATTCAGCCTGTGCGCCTTGCTCAGTTAATGGCGCATATACAAATACTTCATCACCTGGTTTTACACCTGTTACTAAATCGCCTACTTCGCTTATAACACCTGATGCATCCCAACCTAATACTAAAGGTAACTCATGTGTACCAGAGTCTTTTAACATGCCATTTCTAATATGAAAATCAACTGGGTTAACACCTGCCGCTTTAACTTTTATTAAAACTTGAGAAGCTGTGATGCTTGGCTTTGAGACCTCACCAACGATTAATGTATCTATGTTACCGTATTGTTTTATATGTGCTGCTTTCATAATTTAACCTTTAGTGTTCTTTGTTTGTTTTAACTACTGAGTTTTGATATGCCTAGTATTGATAAATTAATTGATATTTACTAATTGATAGTTAACATAGTATTCATTGATTAAAATGATGGGTTATTATAATAAGTGCTATGAATAAAATAGACTTAAATTTAATGGTTATTTTTGATGCCATAATGCAAGAACAATCAGTCAGTAATGCAGCCGAACGTTTATCAATGACTCAGCCATCGGTATCAAATGCATTATCTCGGATGCGTCATGTATTTAAAGATCCCTTATTCATAAAACATGGTAGAGGTATAAAACCCACTCCATTTGCTACAAATCTGTGGCAACAAATATCACCCTCGCTCAATACAATTTCACATGCTGTTAGCCCAATACAATTTGTGCCTCATTATGCTAAACGTACATTCAGAATTGCGTTAACAGACGGATTAGTTTCACTGTTATGGCTTGAACTGAGAAAGGGAATTGAAGAAAAAGCACCACATATTAATATTCACGCAGTGCCTTATACAATGAATGGTGAAAACTTATTAATGAATGCCGAAGTAGATTTAATTGCTGATTATGTACCAGATCTAGGACGAAATATTCAACGAAAGCATTTATGCAGTAACTACTTTGTTGCAGTGATGTCTCCAAATAATCCATTAGCTCAAAAAAAGCTAGATCTAAAAACTCTTGTCGATTGTGACAATTTATTGGTTTCATTATCTGGTGATGCATCTGGCATAGTTGATATAAAACTAGCTGAGCAAAACTTAAAACGTCGAATTGCTATGACCACCAATAGTTTTGCAAGTGCGATGAGCTTAATACAACAAACATCTCTTATTTGTGTTTTACCCTATTCTATTGCTTCAGATTTAGTTAAATCAGGTAATTTAATCGCTAAGTCTGTGCCCCTTGATATTCCACCAGCTGAAATATCAATGGCATGGCATAACCGCAGCAATAAAGATGTCGGTTTAGCATGGTTAAGAGATACCATTAGTGAAATCGTGAATAACAAAGCAGATTTGTTTAAAAATGGTGCTTGGATCACTTGATTTGAAAAGCCAAATGCTAAGAACTCATTTGGCTTTTTTGCATTTTATATTTACGAATACTTATAAAACACTTTTTAGTTCTACCCTTATTCTGTCTACTAATTTTAATGCTGTCGTCATATTTGATAAATCTTTATACACTTTGCCATCTTTACCAGAATGGTGACCTCTGCCTATCAAGTCCATTTTGTATAAGCCATTTTTATCATTGGTATCTATTATTGCTTCATAAATTACAGAAGGCTGAGCACTATAACCATTACCTGAGTAAATCGGATCATCCGGGAATCTATCACTTGAGTAATAACTATTAAAATCAAAAGAATGATTGATCTCAAAACGTAATTTGTATTTTCCATTAAGTGGTGATTGTGTTTTAGTATTAAGCTCAAAATTGTTTGAGAGCGTCGCCCCAGTAAAAGCATCAGAAATCAGTTCACCTTGCGTTGGTGCAAATAAACCGTCTGAGGTTTTAGAACCTAATTTATGTAAAAATACAGGTAAAGATTCAGAACGAATACGTGTGTCTTTAGAAGCTGGATCTTCACCAAATACAAATAATTCATCAATGATACTGTCTTGCTCAACAATTAAATGAGAATCAAATACACGCTTATCTTTACGGGTAACCTTATTAGTGAACTGATTTTTTGCGATTGCTTGTGTCACATATACTGGTTGTACAAACTCACCCTCAAGTGTTTCTAACCAAATCGCATATTGTGGCCATAAAAAATAAGGCCCTTTTTTTAATTCTATACTTAAGTCTGTGCCTTCTATGCTTTTTGAATCCATATTAAATACTTGGTATGTCACCTCTTCTTTTTTAGTGGCGACGGCGCCATCTGTTGCTCTTATTTCATTTCCCCAATTATAAAAAGATAAAAAAGGTGTAAATTGAATGAGTGATAAAATAACTAAACTGCTAATAAATATTAAAGCAACTGGCATTGTAAAATTGTATTTTTTTGATGATGGATTCAGTTTAATTTTAAAGTAATTAAACAATGCTTTCATGTTATTTTTCACATGAAATATCAACATTAATAAAAGACCTAAACCGACGATTGTATGGGTTAAAGCAATAGACGTATTGTGACTTTGAATGAACATTAATACTGATGTCAGTAACATCACTATAAATATAAAGAATATAGAGAGACTCACTAACGAGCGAGTTTGAATAGAAAACATAGTTGCACCTTTAAAAAATTAAAATTGTTATAAGCTGTTTGTGCTTATGGTCTATTTAATTATCTAAAAGCGCTAATAAAACAATCTAAAATAAACTAAAACCTTTGATTATAAAGGTTTTAATCTACTAAGGTTATATCTCTTTGTTTTATAATCTTTTGTGCATTCTCTTTATGAAAAGTACTTTTAAGTTGATTACCTTGCTTTTTATACAACCCATACAAGAAAGATTCCATTCTACTATTTCCAATTGGACACCTTATAATATTAAAATATTCCAAAGCTTTACTAGCAGCTTTTATTGCCATTTCAGTATTGTTTTTACTGTTTTCTTTTACCGCTATCAGTTCAGCAATATATGCTTTATATAACCAATCACTTTGATTATCGGCATAAGCATTTGCTTTATCAATGAGTTCATCAATTCTCAGGTTTATCTCTCCTGATTTTAAAGAGTGATTAAAACTACTCAGGGCTAAAAAAAAGTAAAGCCTCGTCAGTTCTGACGACTGTGATTCAATGGCTAAAGGCAGCACATTGTTTAAAGTTTCAATTGCTAAATTAAAGTTACTTAAAGCCATATATGATTCAGCTAATAATCTATGTGCAATAATATTTTTAGGTTGGATCTGAATTAAACTCGATAACAACTCACTCGCTAATTTAAAATTATTATTATTTATTTGTTCAATCGCCCGTGCAATGAGTTCACTATTAAACTCATCATGACTCATATCTTGTGAGCTCACTATTTGCTGATGGGTATAAGATGCGATTTGTGAGGCTAGCTGGTCTAATACTCCTGTGACGGTTCTGCTAAATAAAACCCCTCGCTTTATATCGTTTTTAAAATACAGGCTATAAGCGAGTCTATATTCTTCAACAGAACCAGACAGTTCAGATCCAACTACAATGACAGCACCAGATACCTCAAATATGCGATTAATGTTATGTAAATCTGAAATATTAATGTTGGCTAACTTCATGGATGACATAACGTAATTCAAATCAGCCACTGCTATTGAATCGTTTGATTTGAGTGTATTGATAAGTTGATCCATAGCGCCAAAACTTACCCAGTCATGATCATTGCCAATTATTTTATTTTGCACAGGTAAAACAAGTAATGACCCTTTCATTTCAATATCTTTACTGTCATTTTTGAAATACACAATTACGAGCGCAATGACTAAAAATACACTGACCAAAAATGTTGGTAAATATTTTTTTAATTCTGTTCTACTAGAAGGACGTTTTGTGGGAGTTGCACTGTTTTCAACGGGTTTTGTTGCTATGGTAATCTTTTCTTCAATTTTTTCGACATTTAGTAACCAGCAATAGCCTTTTCTTGGTACTGTTTTTATTACTTCGCTGCCTTCAAATATGTTTCTGAGCTCTCTGATTGTTTGAAATAGTACTTGATCATTAACTAAAACATCATCCCATACGGTTTCTAAAATCGTTTGTTTTAAAATAACTTGTCGCGGATTGTTTAAGAATATACACAGGAGTGAAAACGTTTTAGGTCGGATCTCAATTTTTTGATCTAATTTATACAAAGATAAACTGAGTGTATCTACTTTCCAGTCACCTGTTTTAAAAATGTGTTGCAAGTTACATCCTGTTTGCTTTTTTGTTTTACATCATACATTAATACTATTTGTGCTTTAAGTAATAGATGCTTAAAGTTGTTTTATTTATATAACAAAAAACACCGTTATATAACGGTGTTTCAGGGTTGTAACTTTGTATTTAGCTTAATCAAATTATAATCCTTTTATTTACTTGTTAATGCATATGTCGCGCTCATTACTGTTACTGCAATTACAGAACCAACAGCGACTGCTGACGCCATACCATTAAATGTTAAAACGCTCATTACCATACCGCCAAAAATACTTGTTACTAATAATTCACCGTTGCTTGAAGTATTCATAATTTATCCCTTTGTATCTATTAAGTTGTTGATTTAGTTTTGCTAGAGGTTGTTATCTCTAGCTGTTGAAATGAATAATAGGAGAGTAATTAGATGTTTTTGTTACCTTTGTGATATCTGGCAAAATTGGGTGATTTTAGGTTAATTTTAGTGATAAAGGATTTTGGAGATTTGTTCTTGAGAGATTAGTTATTATATTTGTAATATTTGCGCGGCTAAAGCCCCCGCCTACAAGTTCAGTGTTTACACTTATTTTTTGTAGGTTGGCCTTTAGGCTGACTAAGTTGATAACGGTGCCAAGACACATTCATATTGAATCTCTTTCTAAATCTCATCACTATTTTGATTAATATCAATCATAAACCCTTCAAATAAGCTATATATTAACTATGTGCTTATTGTTGTAGTAAATACATGTTTCTATTATGTCTTTATCTTTTTATTGCTTTATTTTTCTCCTTTTTATGCTCAATTGCAGAATCTGTTTTGTTGAGTATTACTTGGGTGCATATTGCCTTTATGGAAAACAATAAAAAGAAATCTGGTAAGATCTTTAGGATTTTAAAAGAAGATATAAATAAACCGCTTGCTGCTATTTTAACGTTAAATACCATAGCACATACTGTTGGTGCGGCAGGTGTTGGCGCACAAGCGAGTATTGTGTTCGGAGAATCATATTTAGGATTAATTTCAGCAGTTTTAACCCTCTTAATTTTATTTTTTTCAGAGATCATACCCAAAACACTCGGTGCAACCCATTGGAAAGCCCTCGCACCTATAATAGCTTATGTACTTAAATTTTTAGTGTGGGCTTTATATCCCATGATAAAAATATCTGAATTAATTACACAACGCATGGTTAAAAAAAGCGAACCCATTGGTTTCAACCGCAACGAATTTTTTATCATGGCACAATTCAGTGCGCGTAATGGTCATTTATCTGAAGAAGAAGCCACTATTTTACAAAACTTATTATTACTGCAAGGCATTAAAATTGAAGATGCTATGACACCGAGCACTGTGATGTTTGCCCATTCACAATCAATGAAAGTAGAAGCATTTTTTCATAAACATCATAAAAATCGATTTTCAAGGATCCCTGTTTTTGATAATAATCCAGATGAAATTATAGGTTTTGTATTGAGAACTGATTTATTGCTCGCACAAGCGCGTGGTAATACACAGTCGCCTTTATTTAATTATGTTAGGTTAATGCCAACCTTGCTTGATGTGATGACCATATCACACGCTATGAAAGAGTTACTGAGAGTTAAATCTCATATCGCACTCATCGTTAACGAATACGGTACTGTACGAGGCATCTTAACCTTAGAAGATATTTTAGAAACCTTGATAGGTCATGAAATTGTAGAGGAAGGTGATAAAGAAATTGATATGCAAAAATTAGCTAAACGTTTATGGAAATCTAAAGCTAAAAAATATGGCATAGATATTAAATCCGATGAATAAGCCTCTCAATTAGACTTGTTTTTTAAATGCCTGTTTTTCTTTTCTTAATTGCGCTAATTTAATGCCTATTTGTGCTGAGTTAGGTAAACTTTCATCAAACTTTAAAAGTGGTTTTGTATTGAGCTGTGCTATTAACCACCGTTTAGGGTCCAATGTTACTTGTGCCATTTCATTAGGTTTTGCCCCCAAACCAAAACGATTTGTTGCTATGCTTGCTTGGATTGACATCTGCTGGCTCCACTTTTAATTATTATTTACACCTATGTTTAAAATTAAGTAAAATTTATCATTAATACGATTTTATTTACCGAACTTTACAAAACGTATTTTTTTCTACATGCCTTTACAATAAGAGATCTCAATATGAAACAGCCTATTGTTGGTTATCACCAAGATGATGAAAATTATTGGGTCGCTAAATTGGCTTGCGGTCATAATCAACATGTTCGTCATAACCCACCATGGACACTTAGACCTTGGGTAATAACCCTTGATGGCAGAAATGAAAAACTTGGTTTTGAATTAGGATGTGTAAAATGTGATGAAAATGCCCCCCGTGATTGGCTTAAACTAGATACTTCTGATCAGGCATTAATTAATAAACTATGAACTATTTAGCTCACTTATATTTAGCACAGCCCAATGCTGATTCTTATTTTGGTAATTTATTGGGTGATTTTGGTGGTAAGGCACATATTAATGGATTAGCAAAACCAATAGGTTTAGGGCTTAAAAATCATTATTTGGTCGATAAATTTACTGATAATCATTCAGAAGTAAAAAATGCAAAACTTCTTTTTAGTGCCAAACGAAGACGATTTTCTGGTATCGCATTAGATGTTTTATTTGATCATTTTTTAATTATTCATTGGTCGAAATTTCATGATGTACCATTTATTGAATTTAAAACAGCATGTTATAGGCTATTAAAACAAAACTTAGCGTTAATGCCTAAACAAATGCAATATGTCGTCACGCGTATCACACAAGATGATTGGTTTAAAACTTATGAGTCACGTGAAGGTGTTGGTTTAGCGCTTGATAACATTGCTAGGCGCATTCGTTTTGAAAATACTTTTGCAGGCAGCATTGAGGATATCAACTTGCACTTTGATGAATTAGAATCGGTCTTTTCACGTTTTTTCCCTGAATTAATTAAGCATGTCTTATCTAATAAAATAGAACAAATATAAAATAATTATATTTGTTCTATAAATTGATTTAGCCAACCCGAAGCTAAACTTGGCTTATAAAACAGCGCTACTTGCTCTGTATTGATATGAGTGTAATCTGTTATATCAACTTCTCGTAAATTATATTGCTCTGCAATAAAGTCGGGCACATAAGCTAAAGCAAGGTTTTGCTTAACTAAAGACATTAAAACAGAAAAATCATTACATCTAAACCCAATCGTTCTCGGATACTGAGCATCTTGCCATCCATCTGAACCCTCTCCTCGTTTAATACCACAAAATGGTGAAACACTTGGGCATGCAAACGTAAACTCATTTAACGCTTTACTGGTAAGTTTTCCATTTGGGTATTTTTTAAATAAGGCATGATCCTGTTGCGCGACCACTTTAAAGCTAATATCACCTAATGAGATACTAGATAACCCTTTAGTCTCACTGCCTTCATTAAATGAAAACTTTGTTGCTAAAGCAATATCCATAAAGCCATTTTCAACTTTATTTAATGCCTCACCTTCCCATTCAATTTGAAGATTTAAATCATATTTGTCTGGCGCTAGTTTATTTAACATCTTAGGTAGCCAATATTGAACTAATACTGATGGACCTGTGATGTTTACTTTAACTTTATTATTTTTGTTACCAAATTCACTTATTATTTGATCGGACTCATGCACAATATGAAGTGCATATTGTTTAAAGCGCTCTCCGTATTGATTCAGTTGTATATTTCTACCCTTTCGATCAAATAATTGGGTGTCTAACTTATTTTCAATACGTTTTATTATTTTAGATAATGCCCCTGCGGTTTTGTTTAATTCAACGGATGCACGTTGTAAGTTATTAAAATGTGCAATCACTAGAAATTGTTTTAAGTCTTCAGAATCCATAAATACTAAATCTAAAAGAATAAAACTTAATGATATCCTAGATGGAACTAATTAATTACTTTTATTCGATTTTTAGTTAACTGTAAATTATTTAAAATTTCTTATCTTTTTTAAATTGGCAGCAGTCTTAACCATGAATCCTTCTATTAATTATTTATTTATACTTTTAATCAGTATTTATTCAATGTTTTGTAGTGTGGTTAAATCACACTCAAACATTCATCAACAGCCCTCTGGTAGCCGCATTGGCAGTCATGGCATGGTGTTGTTTACTAATGGTAAAAGTTTATTCGCAAGTCATATGCCCCTTTATAATAAACCTCATGATTACCAATTAATTTATAAAGTAGAATCAAACTTTAAACACACGATCATAGATAATTTAAAAGCAAAACTTACGAGTAATAAAGCTGAGCCTTTAATTTCTATTTTACCTGAAAGATTTGATCTTAATGTATTAATAGAAAATAAACCGTTAAATATTAGAGCTGATGTATATATGGGGCACTTTGAACGTGGTGGAGATATTTGGCTTAAAGATGCTCAATTTAGATTTACTGAATTGATTTTCAAAAAACAAATAATCAATAACAATATTAATGCTAAAAGGAGTCTGTGGCAGCAATTAAATATTGGCTTAGCTCAAGATAAACTCTATGTTCATATCATAAAATCAGCCCCTTCATTTGATGCCATTATTTTAGCTAGTGATTGTGGTTCAATCATGAAAACTGATTTTTATGAAACCAAATTCGTTAAAAATGTCCCTATTCTTTCAGAATCAGTCAACTGTAAAAAACAAACAATTTTATATTATGAAACTCAAGATTTTATGGAATAACTCATGAATAAATTATTAATACTATTATTTTTATTGCTACCAAGCACACATGTTTTGGCTAATAAACAATCAGATTTACATGAACATAACTTTATACATGGTAATGAGTCTTGTGAAAACAACACTGATCCTAAAATAGAGATATATGAATACAGTCCCTATACCTATATTTTGAGGCAAAACAAGTGCACGCATTACGAAGCACCGTTTATATATGTGCTTTTTGGTGATAATAAGGTTTTAATACAAGATACAGGGGCAACTAAAGATACAGCAAAATTCCCACTTTACTCAGTTGTTATGGAACTTGTTAAAAAATACGCTTTACTAAAACAAAAATCGATAAATCACTTCGAAATTATTGTAAGTCATTCGCATAGCCATAGTGATCATATCGCTGGCGACGAGCAATTTAAAAATAAAAAAAATATTAGCCTTATAACCCCTACATCTTCAAGCGTTCAAAGTTTTTATGGTTACGATCAAGATACGCTAAAATGGCCTAGTGATAATACGAATTTAGAGTTAGGGAATAGAAATCTGACAATCATTCCAATTCCAGGGCATCAATCAGAATCAATTGCTATTTATGATCCTAAACATAAATGGTTGTTAACAGGTGATACGTTTTATCCCGGTAGGTTATATATAAAAAACTGGCAAAAATATAAGTTGAGTATTTCACGCTTAGTGTCATTTTCAAAGTCACATCCTGTGTTAGCAATTATGGGTACTCATATCGAAATGTCAGATAAAGCTGGCATAGATTACCCTATTGGGAGCACATATCAGCCAAACGAAGCTCCCTTGCCTTTAGAACTAAATTCACTATTAAAACTAAACGCGAATTTAAAGTTAAATACAACTCCTAAAAAAGTTGTGACAGACAAATTTATTATTTACCCCATAGATTAAAATCTGAGAACAATGGCATTTTAAGCTTAAGTTTTTTATAAAAAGCACATTTAACAATGTGCTTTTTATGGCATAAATCTATTTAGCTGCGACTAAAATTTTACGCACTATATCTAAGGTTAAATCACCTGTTTCAGATAATTGTGTTAAACCCATTTTTTCCATATTAGAAATTAAAGTTTCGATAGCGTTATCATCAATATCATAATGAGATAGCTTAGTTATAATATCTAGTGAATTGAAAAAGCTTTCTGTTTTATCAATTGCTTTTGTTATTTTTTCATCATCTGTGCCATCTGTTATATCCCAAACACGTTCTGCAAACTGAATTAGCTTTTCTCTTTTATGGTCTTTACGTTCGCGCAATAAGCTAGGTAATATAATTGCGAGTGTTCTACCATGTGCAATACCAAACATAGCCGTCATTTCGTGGCCTATCATATGTGTAGACCAATCTTGCATCACACCAACACCTATTAAACCATTTAGTGCTGATGTTGCTGACCACATAAAGTTTTTACGTGCTGCTATGTCATTATTATCTTTGTAGGTAATAGCACCATCTTCTATTAATGTTTTTAAGATCCCTTCAGCAAATCTATCCTGAATTTTTGCATTTTGAGGTTGTGTTAGATATTGCTCAATAACATGGATAAATGCATCTGCTACCCCATTGGCTATTTGCTCTTTTGGCAAAGTTAAAGTGAGATCAGGGTCTAACACTGAGAACTTTGGAAATACTAATGGAGAATTAAATGGATATTTTTGTTCATTATATGTGATCACACCAAAAGTGTTCATCTCTGAGCCTGTCGCAGGCAAAGTAACAATACAACCTAAAGGTAATGCTTTTTCAACAGGCACTGCTTCAAAACCGTGAAATAATAATTCGTTATATTTTGATGTTTCATTAGCAGCTAAAGCAATAAATTTAGTGCCGTCCATCACAGAACCACCACCAACAGCTAGTAAGAAATCTATATTTTCTTTTTGAACTAACACTACCGCTTGCATTAATGTTTCAAACTTAGGGTTAGCTTCAATGCCGCAAAACTCCAATACTTCTCGCTCTCCTAAGCTACTTTTAATTTTATCTAGCGTGCCAAAACGTTTTACGCTACCCCCGCCAAATAACACTAGCACTTTTGCATCTTTTGGTACTAGATTATCTAATTCATTTAACCTTTGTTGGCCAAATACGATTTGTGTTGGATTGTAATAATCAAAGTTTTGCATGCTTTATACCTCATATTTAGATGCGACCATTTTACAGTCACAAGCTAACAAAAGAATGGGCTTAGCGCTCAATATCATGCCTAAAACTCTCATCAACATCATTTTAAGGTGAGTTTCGTTTTCGTTTAGTTATACTTAATGTAACTGAGTAATTAGGTATTCACAATGGATCAATCTATCGCTAATCTTACATCACTTATTAATAATGAGGGATACAACCAAACGGTACTCAGTGGTGTAGGTATTTATAAAACTAGCCAATCAACTGATAGAATTCCATTATGTTATAACCAAGGTGTTATCATTATATTGCAAGGTCAAAAACGTGTGTTTTTCGATCACAAAACCTATCATTATAATCCAGATAATTACCTCGTTTTAACACTGCCTTTAGCAGCAGAATGTGAAACTATAGTAGAAGATGGCAAGCCTATGATTTCACTTATCATAGATTTTGATATCTCTGTATTAAGTGAATTAGTAAGAGTTTTAGATGAACACGGTCAAATTAACCAATCTGATCCTGCTATTGAAAATAAAGGATTATATGTAAGTGAGTGTACTGATATGTTATCTTGCACTATTTCTAGGCTTACTGAGTGTTTAAGCTCGCCCTTACAATGCGATATTATTGGTAAGGGGTTATTAAGAGAAATATATTTTCATATGTTAACAGGCCCTCAAGCGGCACCTTTATTTGCTTTGGTCTCTCATAATACCTATTTGTCTAAAATGGAGCGTATTCTAAAACACCTACATAATAACTTTAATAGTCGTTTAGATGTAGAGCAACTTGCGGATATGGCTAATATGAGTTCATCTACTTTTCACCGAAACTTTAAACAAATCACAGCATCATCTCCTATCCAATACGTTAAAAAAATACGTTTAAGTCGTGCAAGAGAATTACTTCAAGATCAAGGTTTAAAAGTAAAACAAGCCGCTGCGCAGGTTGGCTATGAAAGTCCGACACAGTTCAGTAGAGAGTTTACGCGATATTATGGCTTAAGCCCTAGTGAATGCGCTAAATCAGCCGTGTAGTATTTGGATTAATAAACAAAAAAAGCAGCTACTCACCTAGCTGCTTTTGGTTATTAACTGATACTCATCACGTTATTTTAAAACTGTGATTGATGAATCTGTATGGTCCCATTTAATTTTTACTGTGAGAGTATTATTGTGTACGTTATAAACAAACCCTTCATCTACAAGTAATAGTGATTTTAATGTAGCCTGCTGTTCTAGCATGTTTTCATTAAATAAAACTTTATTATTATCTTTACGCCAATTGTGTATCACCAACTCAACACTACGTTGCTGTGGCATTGTGCTGTAACCAGTGCCTTTTTCACTCCTACTTAAAGCTATGGTCAATTGATCAGTATGAGATAACGTACTAGCTTCAAAATTTAGTAATTCAAATTGTTTATTATTTATTGGATCAGCACTATTGCCATCATCTTCATACATATGACCTTTAGATAATTTAACTGTTTTATCAAAGTAATAATCTAGTTTTAACACCTCACTTGAATAGTATTGTGTGCTTGATACTGCTTTAACTGACGGGATAATTGAACCTGCCTTCACCAATACAGGAATAGTATTTAAAGTTAACGGATAAGATATTGTTTGATTACCTTGATATATATTATCACTAAAATAATCGAACCAATTTCCTTTTGGTAAATCTACTTCAATTGAATTAATGGCAGCTTCTGTAACGGGTTTTACTAAAAAGCTATCTCCCCAAAAATATTGATCTTTTTCATCGATCAATGCTGAGTTGCTTTCATCATTAAAAAACATAGGACGCATTAATGGCATACCAGTCATTGAGTTTTCATAAGCTAACGTATAATTATATGGCAACATTTTATAACGCAGCTTTATAAATTTACGTATGATATTTTTAGTTTCTTCATCATGAAAAATGGGCTCTGGGGCAATATTATCTTGCCCATGAGGACGATAAATTGGTTGAAATACACCATACTGCAACCAACGAATATACATCTCTTTATCAAATGACTCACCACCCGCAAAACCACCTAAATCAGAATGGGTATAGGCCATGCCAAGTAAACTCATTTGAAGCGATAACTCTACTTGTGGTTTTAATCCATCCCATGAACGACTTACATCACCGGTCCAAGGGATCATGCCGTATTTTTGTGATCCAGCAAAACCAGAACGCATTATCATAAAAGGTCTTTGCTCTGGCGCATATTCAGTTAAAGTATTTTTTACAAGTTTTGCCCACTCATGACCATATGCATTATGGATTTCATCACCAGTAGAAATTAAATCGTTATGATCTGATAATTTATGTTGTATATCTGCAGGGTGTACTTCAGGCTCTCCTAAATCCCCCCATACACCAGCCACACCTTGATCTGCTAATCTATTATAAACTGATGCGAACCAGTGTTTAGCATCTTTATTAAATACATCGATTAAAGCTGTATGACCAAAATAAAAATCATATGTTTTTGCTTCACCTGATATCGCGTCTGTGGCTAACACACCATTATCAACGGCTGATTGCCACATTTTTGACCCTTTTAAAATAAATGGCTCGGTGATCAGCACCGTATTCACTCCACTTGACTTCAGATCTTTGATCATTTTTTCAGGCTCAGGAAAAGTATTGTGATCCCAATCTAAATTGCCCATATGGCCTTTAATGTCTTTACCAAACCAATAAAGGTCTAAAATAATTGAATCAACTGGGATATCTTCTTCTTGGTATTTATTAATTGTGTCTATAACTTCTGCTTGAGATTTATAACCAAAACGTGAGGCATGATTACCTAAAGCCCAGCGCGGCGGTAATGGCTGTTTACCGGTTATGTTTACATAATTATTAATGAGTTTTGGGTATGTTTCTCCAGCGATAATCAAATAAGCGTTTCGACCTCCCATAGCTTCGAACTGTAGCGTATTTACTTGCGTTTTTCCGGTATCAACCCAGCCATTTGCTGTGTTATCAAATAAAATAAGGTATTTTTTATCTGATATAACAGCAGGAATTGAAAAGTTCATTTGCTCAGAATGTGTTGTATAACCATAATGTGCACGATTGTATAAAGGTAAACGTTGCCCACGTCGATCCATACCAAGTACACGTTCACCCGTGCCTAATAACTTTTCACTGTCTGTTAATGTAAACCTAAAGTCAGGGGTTGATTTTTTGTTTTTAAAAGTGCTTTTCTCACTAGTAAGTAACTGATCTTTATTAAAGTATGAAATATTAAACGGTACTTTGTTAATAACAGCAGTTAAATTTCCATTTTTAAATGTCAGCTTATTTTGTGAGTTTGATACAGTTACAAAGTTTTGTTTATTTTTACTAATAGACTGCATATCAATTGCGAAGGAAGGAAATGGTTTTTTATCTTGGTTAAAATATAAAACCTCAAAAGCGTGTTCTGAAATTGCCCAAAGTCTAACTTTGCCTTCAGTTGTGGTTATATTTAATTCCTGACCATTTAGCTGGTGGCTTATATAATCTCTTGCATTAACTTGCCAACTTAAAATGCTGATTAAAACGAGCGCCATCGCGGGCAACTTAAAGATAAAAACTGTTTTGAGCATAAGTTTAAATTCTATTTATTATATGAAATTTAAAGTTAACTTATGGCTATGGTGATTAAAAGTTAATTGGTATTGAATACGTATTCATAAGTTTTCACTGCTAACGTTAACATTTTAAAAATTAAAACTAATTCTAATATTTAAACTCCTTTTCATCTTTCGCTTACAAACGCTTACATACGCAATAATTTTTTTTGTTTAAAATATACAATCGTTGACAAGGAGTAATTACCAATAACTTTCATAAGATTAGTAATTTTTGAGTCTAATCGTCTTTCTATTTTCCTCTAATTTAATAACTTATATAGGCTCAAGCATAATGCCAATAGACATAAAAGAAACACTCAAAAAAGGCCCTGCTATTCCAAGTGTGATTGGAGACCCAATCGGTGCAGAGCTAGATAGCCTAGTAATTAGCAAATTAGAACAAACTATGATTTTTAAAAACGCAAAAACAAAGTTTGCTTCTTCTATTAGCCAAGTTGTCGCACAAAAAGTAAATGCGAGGGTAATTCCAAAAATGAATTTTGAAAATTCATTTGAGTCTTCTTTAAAGTTTGATGCGAAAACCAATCAAATGACGCAACGCTCCTTCATGGAAACGTCTAAATCTACTTTTGATGCAACAACTAGAACCACTGGATACAAAATAAAGAAAAAATTATTACATCTCGTACGAGAACAAAAGAAAAGACCATTAAAAATTATTACATTACCTTTTAACCTTATTCCTTATGGGAAGTTAGTTACAAATAGTGTGAATGCAATTGCCAACGGCGTTGATAAAGCAAAAAAAGAACGTAAAAAGAAGAAATATGGACATGATCAATTATCAAGTTTAGCAATCGATTTAGGACAAGCTGAAGCTCTTAGAAAAGTTGCTAAATGGCAAGCCAAAGATATAGCTGAATTGGGCCCTAAAATTCAAAGAAACTTACAAAAATTAAAACACGCTTCTACTTTACTAAATCAGCGCCAAAATAAATTACAGTTGTTGGTAGAAAGGCAATTTTCTATTAATGATTCGACTCAATCTAATGCGAGTTCGTTTGATAGAATGATTCAATCAGCAAGAAATGATCTTGCCATGAGCTATCATGAAGTCAGGCATTATAATGATAAAATTAAAGATATGAGTAAAACAATGCAAACAACTATGGTCGATATTAATGCGCACTTATCATATTTAGATACTTTAGTAGATGAATGCGAAGAGGTAATTGAATGGTCGCTTGATTATTAACAGATTAGGTTAAAACTTGCCTTATAAAAAAGAACCAAATGTACAAGATTTTAATAACAAAGCGGCCACATTTTATAGTGATATTTCAAAGATATATGGAAGATAATATCAAGCCAGTAAGTATATAAAGATAGCGATTTAATGATGAGTAAAACCAACCTTATTTTAAGTGAAAATACTGAAACACAACAAATAAATAATATAATAATTCAATATCTGACTTTTGAACAAATGAGTGAATTATTTGATATCAATACATCTTTACATGATATATACAGTAACAATCCAACTTATATAGAATTAAAAAATGCACAATGCCTTTTATCAAACTCTAATAAAATTTTAGGCATGGCACTACAAAAGGTATCAATAAATGAAAAGTTAAAAATTGATATGCTTTTACTAGCACAGTTTAATAAATTAGACACATCAAAAAAATATAAGTATATGAATTATTTTATTTAATAATTTTATATAAAGACGTAAATCTTATTATTCTTAATGATTACTTGATAGATTATTTAGATCTTCTGGTCGGTCGATATCGAACTTAGCTTCTGGCATTTCAATAATAATAAGATTTTCTTTATGTGTAATTAATACTTTTTTACCACCTTTATCTCCCTCTAGCCCTAACAAGTCTTTAAAATATTTCTTAGGAAAAATACTTGGTATTGTTATTTCATCATCAAATTGTGCGGTTATTAATTTTGTTGGTTGATTTTGCCAACTTTGTATTAATTCGGTTATCTGCGCATGCTCAATAAGCACTTGATCAGCTGCGAGGAACATTATTGAATCATAGTGTTTCGCTAATTTTTTCGTTGCTATGATGATTGAACTGGCCATGCCTGATTGCCAAGCTGTATTGTAAATGATTTTGCTTGTTTTAAATTGAGTTGATTCAATAATATCTTGATAAGCAGCACCTAACACCACATAAGTATCAAATTCATTAAACTCGCAGCAGATGTCTATTTTTTGTTGTAATAGCGTTTTATTTTTATAAATTGCTAACTGCTTAGCAGAGCCAAAACGTGTCGCAGCACCCGCAGCGAGTATCACAATGGCAATTGTTTTATTTTCTTTTTTATTCATGCTTTTGATAGTCAATTTTAAAATTAGATTATATATAACTTTTTTACAAAACCAGTAATACATTTAAGCAGCATTTACGATGAAATTATTTAAAAATTATTCATAAAAAATATAAATATCTCAGTAGAAGAATTTTCCCGAGTTATTGAATCAGCTCCCTTTGGTCTCGCCTTTTCTAGCATGGCAGAAGATAACCAAGCTTTTGTTAAACATTGAATGAAAGTATTTATTGCGGTAACTCAGGTTTAATTACATTGTTCTTGTAAAATATCAGTAAATTTAAAACCTTATATATTCCAAGTTAATTTCATAATAGAGGCTCAATAAATAAGCCACTATATGAAACAATTATTTTGGAATATATTTAAAAAATTGTTGAAACGCTGTGATATTTTGCAATATCTGGTTTGATAAATATCTAACTTACCAAATAAATATTGGTGAACCTATGATGTTTTCTTTTGGTACAAAACCAAAAAAACGGCTATCTAAGCTGTTGTCTCTGTTATCACCCATTACAAAATAATGTTCATCTGGCACAACCCATTCATCTGTATCGGTATCGGTATCAGGTTGATTAAAATAATACTTGGTGCGATCTGTCGCTTTTGGGTCAATAAATATCGAAAATATCTTATCATCTAGTATTTGTTCATAAATAGGCAGCTTTTTACCCGAAGAATCTACTTCTAACTTTTTTATAAGCTCAAATTCAGAACAATTAGGTTTGGATTTTAAACAGGACTTACTGATATAAATATCTTTATTTCTATAAATAATTTTATCGCCGGGTAAACCTATCACCCTCTTAATAAAATCAATTTCTGGATTTTTTGGCGATTGAAAAACAACAATATCACCCCGGTTAGGACTTTTAGAAGATTCAGTTTTTAATAATTGGTAGCCATAAAATCTGTAGTTTCCATAACCATTTTTACTCACCAATGCAATATCTCCAGGATTAAGCGTTGGGCTCATTGATTCAGAAGGAAAAGTAACTGGTTCGAAATAAAAACCTCTAACTGTGATCAATGCTAAGATTGCAAAACTTAAACAAATTAGCGTCCCCCACCAGCTTGCATACCAAGATCTTTTTTGATTTGTGTCATAATTTTTTGTACTTAAATAAGCATGTATAGGATACATAGGAAATAGAAGCCAAGCAAAATGGAGATCTTTATGCCATGCTTCATTAAGCGGGTTAATTTGTAATTTACTGTCTATTGCCATCAATGTGATTGCAAACAGAGTATAGCCCCAAAAAAACTTTTGTTTATTAACATATAAAAATGTGAAAGGTTGAAAAACAATACCAAACACGATTGCTAACCATCCTTTAGGCGTCCATTGCTTATCCATCTGATTTTCCGTAATTTATTCAAAAAGTTAGGTTACTTTAAATCTAAATAATATGCAATTTCATTAGTGTAGCTTCACAATTAGATGGTCGCGCTATGCCATTATCTAAGCGCCCTTTTTAAATTGTACCATAATAGGTACTTTATTTAGCATGAGCAAATTTACTCAACAATAAAATGATAAGTATTAAACACCTCATATTTTACTCTCTAAAGGTATTTCTTTCTGATTTACTTCAAGTTTTTTTATTATTTTATTTATGCAACTTTGTTTATCAACAACCCACAAACCATAGCTGATAGGCAGCACCTCTACACCAGCTCTTTTAAATAATTTATAAGTATTTAATTCAAAGAAGTCAGCCCAAGGGCCTGGAAAACCAATAAGATCAATCGCTAAATATTGGTTGTTATAACGACACAAAATATCTATTTCAGTACCGGCTATTGTATAACCTGGCCAGGTTAAAATATCGAGCTTATTTAACTCAAAAATGACATTGTGTTGAAACTCATCTACTTCACAAGCGAATGCATGATTGGCTTTAAACTCACTGATTGAAGTTAAATATCTTCGCAAAAGGTTGTGCTCTGGTAATTGCATTTCATCAATTGATAACAATAATATTTGTTTTTGGCGTGCTCTGGTTATTGTAACGTTAAATACATCAGGTTTATTTAAATACACGGCTGCACGTTTAGACTCGTTATCAATACAAAAAGAAATAAGCATAATGTCTCTTTCTTCACCCTGTAAACCATAAGGCGTAGCACTACGAATCTTGTGTTTAAGAATCTCTGTTTCGCTAAAGCTGGTTTCAATTTCTTTAGCTATGTGCTCTGCTTGATGTCTAAAAGGTGAAACAACCCCTATGCTATGAGAAATAGCAGCTTGCGCATCCTCTTTTATTTGTGACTTAATAGCTTCAATAATATGAGTAGATTCTACGTGGTTAACACCTGATTTATCTCTTATTCCACCCACTCTCCTCAAGTGAAGATGGCCACTACTTGTGCATGGCCTGTGTTGCATCACTTTCAATTTTCTTTGATAAAAACATTGGTTACTAAAATGAATAAGCTCAGGTTTACTTCTAAAATGCTCGTCTAAAAATGCTAACTGCTGATGACTTGAAAGTGAATTTAACGTCAAATCTAAAATAGAATTGTCTCGATAGCTTACCACTCCTGTTTTATCAGCTGTAATATGATTTTTATCAGCAAGTTGAGTTTCTTTACTTTTAGCCAAAAAAGAGTAATGCCTTAGTTGCTTTGTATCTCCAACTACCATTGCTCTTTTGGCACGATATAGTGCTGGTAAACAACTACTAATATTGCATTGTGTTGCTTCATCGATGATCACCAAATCGAACATTTGTTTTTTTAAAGGGAGCACACGGTACAATGAATTGAGGCTCACTAACCAAACCGGAAATGCTGATAGTAGTGAGCCATATTCAATATCATCAAACAGCTCAAACTGCCTTTTAGACGTACGACTTCGGATCGCTTTGTTAAAGGCTTGCAAGGATGTTCTTTCTTTTTCAACTAATGTTTTAAGGTTATTTGTTTTTAATGCGCTTAAGTAGCCACTAGCAAGTGCTTCGCGCTCAAGATGCATACTGTTAATTTCATTTAATGAAGCCCACTGTTTTGCAAGCTTTTTAATGCTGCTACTCGCAAAAGCCAAATATACGCGCTTCATCCATTGTGCATCTTTTTGCTCTAATTTTTTTAATCGCTGACCTCTGACTATGGCTCTTTTACAAAACTTAACAAAGCGATTTTCTAATGTAGATAAAGCGCTATTAAGACTTTTAAGTTCTGATTCACATACATTTGGTTCTTTATTTAAATCGTCAGTAAAATATCCTGCTAGAAGATCAGCAATATAACTCTTTAATCTTTTGAGGAACTCTTTCTGCCCAGCTCGAATTGATACATCATTTAAACCAAAATTCTCATCTAACTTATCGGCAATAACATCTAAAGCAGCATCATTATTGGCTACAATGAGCACAGACTCACCTCGTGCCATGTGCTCTGCCGCGATTGCTGCTATTGTATAGCTTTTACCAGTCCCCGGAGGTCCAGAAGTACAACCTAAATTAGCATTTGCTGCAATTGAAATGATCTTCTTTTGTGGCGTAGACAGTAAACCTGGTAAATAGTCATACTTGAGGGCTTTGCTAAATTGCGCATTAGATATCGTTTTATATGACGGCGACAATAGTTCAGCTAATGGAGCTGATAATGAACTAGACTCTATAATCTCATCTAGTTCATGTAGTACACCTCGACTACTTGTTGATCTTTCGATAAAAACCAACATAGACATTGGCAGAAGCGTTGGCGTTTTTCTTCTAAATGCTTTTTTGATTTCATCAGATTTCGCGAGAGTTGGAAAGTTTAGTAATTCAAATAAATTTAAGTCAAACGGGCTATCTTTAAGCCATGATGTCCATAATGAAGATGATTGAATATTTTCATCACCTTTACACTCAGGTACACCTTTACCTTCAGGCATGAGTAGCTGTGTTAATGATTCATTGATCTCTGGCGCTTGATTGTTAACTGTTAGGTAGTAATCGCCACTATTGTTGTGTTGATCTGTTTCAATAAAAGCCTCATTAAACAATAACGGTGTTACAACCTGTTTTAATTCACCTTTTATTTCTAACTTTCCAACTAAAATAAAGCTCGTATAGAGTAAAACACGTTCACGCTGATATACTTCAACCCGCTTAATCATTTGCTCTGCAAACTCGCTAGGGATTGGCATGCGGGGAAGAAACCCTGAGCCTAAATCATCCTGCCCTTCTAAAATTAAGCAATCATCTTTTTTAAGTTTACTTAAATTCCATAAATTAAGATCTGAATTATCTTCCTTGTAACAATCTCGATAATAGGAAAGTTTGTTTGATAGTGACATTGTTATAGCTTTCCTAATGCGCAAATATATTTGCTATTAAACTAAGTGATTAGATTTTGCTCATCAAAAACACCCTATATTAAAAATAACAGATCATAAAGGTTTAAGATAAGTCTCTTTAAATTAGGGTGTTACAATCTTTATTTACTGAAATTGACAATACCATAGTTAAATTATAAAAACTAATAATGAGATTAAGCTAGTACCACTTTACAGAGTTTTTTATATACAAATTTACTGCAAAAAGAACTATAAATTACTGTTATTGGTAAGTACTAAAGATTTAATTTAGATATACGAATAATTTATATTTGTTTTATTATTATGCTTTAATGACTCATTAGATATAATGCATAAACTATACTAATTTATAAATCACAAATTAATATTGAGAACCTAATGAAAGCAGCTATTTTATTATTATTTTTTATATTTCCTTTATTTTCTTATTCTGCGATTTATAAATGTAAAATAGATGGTGTGTTAACTTTTTCTCATTTGCCTTGTAGTGATAATGCAGAAGAAATAACCATTAAAACAGCGCGACCTGGCAACTCAAAAGCCAATGAATCTGGCTATGTTCAAAATAATGATGATATTGAAGCCTTTATAAAAACCAAAAAGTTAAATTCTCAGATAAACGAAAGTCAAAATTTGATTCGAACGTATAAAGAAAAAATATCTATTGAAATAAACGATTTAAATAAAATGAGCCAAGCAACAGCGAACAATCTACAAGGAGCTAATCGCTCAGAAGCCATCGCAATACAAATGCAAAGTGTTACATCAAAATATAAATCGTTAATTAACGTTGAACAAACTAAAATTGCTCAATTAATTAGTCAAAAAAAATATATTAATCATTCTGATATCACTGTAAATCAGGATGCTAACGAATTCGAACAAGCATTAACAGAAACAGATCGATTTATTAGATTAAGAAAAATAAATTCTGATATGGTCGTACATGAAAACAAAATTAAAACCTTTCAAAATCAAATGAAAAAAGAATTAAAAAACCTAGAAAAAAAATCAACAGACACGGCAAATAACATAGCAGGTGCAAGCTTGCAAAGTGCCATTGCTAATCAAATGAATGCTTTGGCCGCTAAATACAATACCCTTATAGAAGTGGAACAGCTTGAAATTTCCCGTTTATTAGATGAAAAAAACACATTACTGTAATAGCCTGTTCTCTTTAATAAAATAATGAAATAAGCAGTGATATAAAATACTTTCTTATAAATACGCAAGTTTGAATTGTTAATCACCTACATTAGCCAGTATTGTTTATTTTTCTGCTAAGCCGAACATTTCTTACTTAATACAAAATTCAATACTCTTTATTTTATTAAAGCCCTCTTTTGATTCTAAAGGCTCATAGCTTAATAACATACCTTTAATAACATGCTCATCGATTAATTTTCCATACTGCTTAAAACGTTGCTTGTTACGTTTAAGTATCTCTTTTTCATGACCTATAAACTCAAAAACAACAGCCTGGAAGTGAGCATCTGGATAGTGTTTGAATATTGCCTTTCTTGCTTTCTTGGTTAAGTTAGTTAAATCCCAAACAACATGAGCGAAATTTTTACTTTCGACTATTAACTGATTAAATATCTGGTTATGTTGTTTTCTGATTTTACTATTCATTGGTAATTTAAAAAATTCATGGTATTGAATTTTGGCCTGAGCAGTTAGCAGGTCTACAATATCATCAGACGAAATGACAAAATCATAATCAATGTTTTTAAGATAGGTTGATTTACCAACACATGGTGGACCAACTAAAATAGTAACAAGCTCAGTAACCAAAATAACTCCAGATATTAACTTTTTATATTTGCGGTTTATCAGCGAACCCAAGGTGAAAGTATGGAATGTTATTAACTTCCCCCAGCTTTAAACTCTAATATTAATTTAAAGCATTACAAATAACATTAAGTGAGATGAATTATTGAAAATATTGAGTTAGTAGGTTTTTGAATCCTAACATTTGAACTGTGCTACAAGCTCGTTATCAATATTAAATTTTATGCAATAAAAAACCTAATCTAATGATTAGGCTCTTCTATATAAATAAGTGGCACAGCGAGTGAGACTTATACCCTTGAATTTGACCTGTGTTATAAACCAATATTCATTCAATTTCAGGCATAAAAAAAGCTTAGTATAAACTAAGCTTTTCTTAAGAATTAAGTGGCGGAGAGATAGGGATTTGAACCCTAGATGGGCTATAAACCCATGCCGGTTTTCAAGACCGGTGCATTCGACCACTCTGCCATCTCTCCGCATTGTTCTTCATTTATTTTATATCAGTTAAAGCTGATTTCACTCCTATTACCCTAAAGTAAAGAAGTGGCGGAGAGATA
>NZ_JAHKQC010000011.1:0-91225 GCF_018860845.1 Pseudoalteromonas sp. C2R02
TAACATCCTCAGAATTAGATCTAGGCTCTATATAAGAATCCGACGTATCATCAGTTTGGTTTAAGTCTTTAACTTCTATATCACTCACTTTATCAACAACTTTTGCTTGTGGAGGTAATTCATTTTGACCTTGAGCTATCGAATCTAACTGCTCAATAATATCATCCGATACAGCTTCAATACTTGATTGAGGTTTTGAATTTGGCTCATCCAAATAAGAGTCTAATTCTTTTTTTGCTTGCTCAATTTCAGCTAGTATCGCGTCACTTTCTGAGGAAACAATTTCCTTAGCTTCGATATTAGTAAGCGTTTCTTCATTTTCTTTTTCATTAGACAGCTCAGGCATTTCTAAGCTTGCTAAAAATTCATCTTGAGTTGGAAGTTGAGTCAGCTCTTCTTCCACTGTATTGTCAGTATTATTTGTTTCATGTAAATTTACTACGACTTCTTCAACCTTGTTATCTTCTGGCTCTTCTACATGTTGAGTTGCAATATGTGCTTCATTTTTATAAAGCTCATTTAGTGTTTCTTCCAGTGAAAGCGGTTTAGCAGCTTCTTCTTGCTTAGGTATATCGGTATTATTTATGACTCCATCACTTAAGTTTTGGTTTGAAGTTTGGTTCATTTGCTGATCTTCAGAGGCGGTATGGGTGACGTTCGGCTTTTTTTCTAAGTTATTTATAAGTGGCGCTGTTTTGTGTTCTTCTGGATGTCCATTATTCTGACTTTTATTCCAATCTGCCGTTACTTTGTTATTTATTAATTGAGCGTAACCTTCAAAGTCATCATCACTTAAAACAAGTTCTTTAAAACTTTTAATATAAGTATTTAATTTACTTCGATTCATCACAGCTGCTGGCATAGGCGCCTTAAACTCTGTTGCATCATCGAATAATACAATTAACTGAATTTCTATTTTTACTTCCAAAAACTTTGCCAATGCAGCGGACTTTTGTTTTACATCTTTAATTGGATTATTAAACTCGAGCGTTTTATCGCCTGTTTTACTTGTCCATTTATCAGAATTTAAACCACCAAATATACCACCGGTTTGTGTTTGTGATGCAATCACAAAAATACCATAGGGAGAAACAGTGATCCGCTCTACTTTAACTAATTCTTTGTTCTCTAATCGCAATTCAAGTTGCTTAAATGACTTGTAAATATCTTTATCTAACTCATCTTTTTTTCGTTTTTTTGCTACAGGTCGTTTTTTAGAGATAGGTTTTACTATTGATTTTTCTTTATTTTGTTTCTTTTCAGCTTGTTCTATTTTTATGTTTTCTGCTTTGGACTTTATAGCTTTAACACTATTTTTTAGCTTTCCTGCTCTGGGTTTGATATAAAAGATAGAGAAAATAACGAGCAATAAAACGCCGACTAATACCAGTGTTGGCATTAAATAAGCGTCAAGTAAAGTACTTTTACTTGAAGAGTTTGCAATAACAGGGGCTGTGTTCTTTACCTCTTGAGTAACTGGTTTAACCCCAATAGGTTTTACTGCTACCGGTTTCACTTCAACAGGCATAACCTCAACTGGCACCACTTCAACAGGCATGACTTCTACCGGTAATACCTCAACAGGGGTAACTACTATAGGTTTTACTTCTGTAGGAATTTCTTTGGCAGTTTTTGTTTTATTTGAAACTGGCTGTGTAGAGGACTTATTTGCCTTAGCTCTATAACACCCTTGATCGTATGCACGTTTAGCTTGCCTATAACTACGGCTTTGCTTTGCATGACTAAATTGCTGTACTTGTTGCTTTAATAAAATGCACATCCCATCACTTACAGGAGCTGATAAACTCTTATAACTGATAAAACTAAACAAAAAACAGATACAAAGTAAAATTCGATTAAATAACATATAGAGCACAATGGGATTTTAATATTTGTATTAATTCTAGGTCTTTACAACAAATATTACCATCAGTCTTAAATCTTAAAATCAAAAAAATAGTATTATTTTCTTACTTTTTTAAATCTTGTATCTATTAATAAGCTCAATAAGCGCAACTTAAATACACGATACTTAATCTTTAGAGATACGACATAGCAGGTTTTTAATATGATAAGATTATTATGTACCTAATTAATTCAATTCACAGCTAATATAAATCTTGTTACAGATTTAAAAATAAATGCCAGTACTGAGTTACTTTTAATCACTTTTTGATTGTTATAGTAGGTCTTGTTTTCTACAACATATAGGCCGAATATATGAAGTTTAATTTATTAATAATGATGACTAGCTTATTTTTACTAGCGTGCTCATCTACTGAACAAACGCCTGAATATGAATCAGGCTTTTTAAACGATTACGTAAACTTTAAAGTGAATCCAAATGATGATAATTCATTCTATAAAAAACACAGTAATTTTAGTGTATCGGATTTCAAAAATTACAAAAAGATAGTGATAGCACCAATTGAAATTTGGCTACCAAAAACAAAAAGTGACGCAGCTCATACTTTAATTATTTCTGATAAATCAAAACAAAAAGCACTAACGAATTACTTTCAAAAGCAATTAAAGCGGCATATCACTCATGATATTGAATTTGTACCTGTCGGTACACCGGGCTCATTAACTCTCGCTATTGCCCTGACTAATATTCAAGAAGAAGAACAAAGTATTACTTTAAGAGATTTGATTCCTATGCCTATTAGAATTGCTAAAACAGTTACTGAAAATACTTATTTATTAGCTGCGGCTAAAAAAGCAGTTATAGGTTCAGCATCAATGGAAATTAAATTTATCGATACAAATACAAAACACACTTTAATATCGGCCATTGTGGAACGAGAAACAGATGAAATGTATGTTGATGATAATACTCATAATCTGGATAGTCTTAAATCAGTTATAAATATATGGGTAAAACGCCTATCTGACACCATAAATTCTGGAAAATACAGCGTTTAAAAACACTATGGTAATTGTAAACTCTCTTTCAGTTACCATTTATGCGACCTCTAAATCTTTACTTAATTCATAATGATGCTTAGCGCCTCTTAAAATGGCCTCTATTAATTCAGTCGCATCAAACTTAGTTAAGGCTTCATTTGCGCCGACTTGATGAGCCTGACTAAGACTCATTTCACTAGATAAGGAGGTATGTAAAATAATATAGGCATTAGCTAAGGAAGGAGTATTTTTCACTTCAAACGATAATTCATAACCATCTAATCCTGGCATTTCAATATCGCTCACAAGCAAATGTACTTGCTGGGATGTTTGCGCATTACTTTTCATTATTTCTAAAGCTTCATGACCATTACAAGCGACTTTATATGGAATATTTAAGCCATTAAGTGCATCCGAAAGTTGTTTTCTTGCAACTCTAGAGTCATCAACTATTAAAATATTTAAAGGTTTTACCATTTCCCTTTGAATATCCGTAAGACTTGGAAAGTAGCCTGCGCTATCTTCTGGGTATATATGAGATAGTACTAACTCAACATCTAATAGTTGAATGATCTTATCTTCAATTTTTGCAACCCCAGTTAGAAAGGCATTTTGCCCAACAGAGCTGGGAGGTGGGTTGATATCACGCCAATTGCAGTTAACGATTTTATCTATACCTCGAACCAAAAAACCGACCTCCTTTCTTTGACAATCAGTAATGATTATATAGCTGTCTTTTAATTCTTCTGATGTGATCGCACGGTAACCGACTGCTTTAGCCATATCTACAATTGGTACGGTACGATTTCTGATTGTTGCAGTGCCAATAATTGTATCGTGCGAATTAGGTAATCGGCTCATTGAAGAATAGCGTACTAGCTCTTTAACTTTAAGGGTACCCATTGCAAACAACTGCCTTGAGTTTAACTTAAACAATAATACACCTTGAGAGTGATTCGCCTTGTTGTTCATTATTTACCTAAATAGATTATCAACTTATTATACATATCCTAATATTTGATAAATTATTAATCAATTTAAAAAAAATTATAATTATTTACAAAAAAGGGTTGACGATTCCCTCAATCATCCGCATAATCCGCCCCGCATCGCACAGATGATTAGATAAATGGCTACTTAGCTCAGCTGGTTAGAGCACATCACTCATAATGATGGGGTCACAGGTTCAAATCCCGTAGTAGCCACCATTTACTTTTTTGTGTTATGAACTAAAATAATTTACTTATAGTAAAAATGCGGAAGTGGCGGAATTGGTAGACGCGCTGGATTTAGGTTCCAGTATCGCAAGATGTGAGAGTTCAAGTCTCTCTTTCCGCACCATTTTAGTTAAGATTAAATTAGTTGGGATATCGCCAAGCGGTAAGGCACCGGGTTTTGATCTCGGCATTCCCAGGTTCAAATCCTGGTATCCCAGCCATTTAATACTTTAAAATTCACATTATTTTCAATATAAAAACATCCTACTTTAATTTATTAATTCTTATATAAAACATTCACTAACGTAATCTTTTCATATTTATTCTATATTTATACTTCAATTTATCTATGACACCATCTTTTTTAAGTTTTGCTAATGCTTTTAATAAGGGCTGCTTTAAATGTTTATATTTAGGTGATAAATAATGATAATTCACTTTTTGTTCGATACTGCGTTTAATAAAATGATCTTTAAATTTAATTTCATCTGTCATTTCAAAATCCATCATAAGGACATTATCGACTCTGCCCTTTAACAATAAATGATTCAATGAATAAGCATCTTTAATTGGAAACTGCTTAACAAGTGTAGGTAACTGTTTTAAATAATTCTCTGCAATCACAGCCCCTCTAATATAACTAATTGATTTAATTTTTTTTAAATTACACTGCCCACATTGTTTGCTATTAGAAACTTGTATTAATTCAAATGTTAAAATAGGGATAGGTATGCGTATTAAACTACTATGTTTCTTTTCTATCCCTACTTGCCTTGCTAAAGCACCAACTAATAATCCTTGCTCAACCATGTGTAATTCACGTGCACCAAGGACTTCAATAAATTCAACTTTTTTACCTAGTTCAAAATATAAGCGTTCGAGTAACTCTTTTACGTAATTACTGGCTTGATTATTCGGTGGTTGCCTTAAAGTCACTGAATGATAGTCATTTGAATGAGTATAGAATGATAGAAACAAAAATAAGGAAGCTAAATTCCATTTTATAATATTTGATATGTGTGCTGTGAATTGATAAGTAATATTGGAAAACATTAAAAGTACAAGAGTAAAGGCTTTAATAAAATGATAGCACTTTAAATAAAGGTTTCTGACTTATTTGAGGTTAGAGTATGATTTAAGCTATCAATAAATATTGATAGCTTAATAATTAAAGTATTAACAATTTATTATTAAATATTAAAACTCGGCATGAAACTTCAAAGAAACCTGTCTTGGGGCACCATATGTTTGTGAACCATAGCCTGTATCAACAAAAGATAAATATTCTTTATCAAATAGATTACTAACACTTAAAAAAGCGCCCATATTATTCCACTCGTACCCTACGCGCGTATTAACTATCGTTGCAGCATCATTGTTAGGATCAAAACCTTCATCGCCTCGTTTTTTACCTTGTGCAAACGGATTTGAAGCCGCTCGAGACTCATCAACGTAATTGGCATTTATATTAGCAAAAAAACCATTATCACTTTTATAAGTAGCAGCAATGTTAGCTGTCCACTCTGGCGAATCTCTAAAACTAAAACCTGATAAGTCCGTAGGGTCTTGCCCTGGGATCTGTGAAGTAAACTCTTTAAACTCGGTATGCGATTTGCCTATACCTGCTGATAAAGTTAAATCATTACTCGCTTGATAAAATAACTCAGCTTCAAAACCTTTTACTACCGAGCTACCTGCATTTTCAGTCGCTGAATCATATTGATTTGCAGAATATTGCACATCTACTTGCTGATCTTTCCAATCAACATAAAACATATTAGCATTTGCAGTTAAAGAACCATCAAGCCATACAGACCTAAATGACAACTCATAATTATTAGTAAATTCAGCATCATATGTATAAGTTTCAGCACGCGCTATATTTGTCCCGACTCCACCTGAACGATACCCTTTTTGATAAATAAAGCTTGTCGTCATATCTTCATTAATATGGTAACTAACACCTAATTTAGGTAAAAAAGCATCAAAGCTAGCATCAACTAAAGGCTCATTTCCTGAGGCATCATCTGCCATTTTGTATAGTTGCGCGTTTAATCCAGCAATAATTTGCGCCGTCATAGGATCAAAGTTTGGGTTAGTAGGATCTGGTAATAAGTTACCATTGGATACCGTTATTTTACTTTCATCTTCATTTTCTTGCTTTTCATGATCCCAGCGAATACCCGCTAATATGTCCCATTGTTCGTTTACTTGGTATGTAACATCCGCAAAAATTGCACTTGATGTAACTTTCTGATCAACTCTTCCATATGTATTTAGTTCCACAGGATTTACTTGCTCATAAAAACCTAAAATCATATCAGCATAATTTTGTGGTAGTCCAATACCACCGTGCTCAGGTGACGTAACTAACAAAGTAGGCACTCCTAATCTAGCTAGCGTAATTTTACGGTCGCCGCCATTAACACTGCCTACATCTAAACTAGAGTGATATAAACCAACTAGACCAGTTAGTTGATCATACTCAAACGTTGCTCTAAACTCTTGGCTAAATGTTTTATCAGTACGATCATTGATTAAAATAGATTGTGACTCATCTACGCCTGCATCACCATCCCACTGATAGTCATAATCACTAATAACATAGTTGGTTATAGAAGTGAGTGACCAAGTATCATTAATATCATAATCCGCTTTTATGCTGTAAAGATCATTTTCAGTAACATCAAAAGTCTTTGTATCGTAAATGGAATACTTTTTATTTCCATGAATTGTTGCACTACTCGCCACACCATCTTCTTGCTCATTATAGGTATAACTAAACATAATTGATAAATCTTCAATTGCTTCTGGTTCAACTCTTACCTTTAAACGATATGTTTGATCTTGTGCATAATCCGAAGGTGCATTCCTGGTAATATTTTCTACAAAACCATCTTTTTCTGATTTTTCACCACTAAAGCGAAATGCAACTTGGTTATCGATTAACTCGCCTCCTAAAGCGATTGCAGCTTCTTTTTGACCATATTCACCAAATCCGACTCTGATTTTCATATCAGATTCATAGCTTGGATTTTGTGTGCTCATTACAACGGCACCCGCTAATGCATTACGGCCTTGAAGAGTGGATTGTGGACCACGCAAGATTTCAACTTGGCTGACATCCCAAGTTGAAAAGCCACCAGATTGAATCATTCTATAAGGTAAAGCAGCACCATCAACATAAACACTTGCAAGGTAACTGTTACCACCACCAGAGACATTAAAGGCATCAATACCACGAATACTAAAGCTATAATCGTTAAAATTTACATTAGGTGCATGGGCTAATATTTCACCAAAATTTGTAATATTTTGCTGTTCTAAATTCTTTTGTGTAAAAACAGCAACACTTGCCGCCGTTTCTTGTAAAGAACGATCAATTTTTTGACCTGTTACAACAATTTTTTCAACACCTGAAATGTCTTCTTGTGCAAAAGCCGATAAAGCAAAAGTACTTGTAAGTAATAACCCTGTGCGAATAGCCTGAGTTAGGTAGCTAGTTTTCATTTTTAAATCCTGTTAAATCCCACGTCTCTGCAACAATACGATAATAAAAATCACTCTCATTACAATTCGCGGCGATAATAGCAATAATTACTAATGAAAAGCTAGCGTTAATACTCTATCTTTATAAAAACCTCTTTGAAAAGTACCTAATTCCGGTCTGTCGTATTTAAAATAAAGGAAATTATCGCTTTAAATTTATGCAGCAATATATATAATATAACAATCAAATAACAATCATTTGCATTATCATGACGATTTCAGTATTACTTCTATGGACAGGATGCTTAGCTGTATTTCTCTCTAGCCCCAATCAAACATTAATAATCAAACAACCGAATAAAAACATAACTTGGTCAATTTTCAGTGTTTCTTGTTTAGCTAGTTGGTATTTACTATTAGCTTCATATCCAGCTATAACAGCAGCCTTAGTCGTGCTATCAATCGTTATGGCTTTTTGGACAATAATTGTGATTGCTCATGGTCATTTAAAAATACAGCTTTTACCATTCGTTTCTTTAGGTGTTGTTTTTTCAATTGGTTTAGCACAATTAGGAGGTTTGTAATGTGGGAAAAAAGCATACCTGCAATTTTTGGTGGATGTCTGGTTTCAGTTTCTATCATGCTAAATCTTAACTACTTATTACCCGCAGCAGTAGATACACGCCTGTTTATAGGATTACTGTGCGCTTTTCCTTTATGGATCACTATGATGGTTTGGTGTTATGTCAGTGATGGCGGTAAACAAGCATGGAAAAGGTGCTTTTCAGTATTGTTACTGTCAGTTTGTCTAAACGCTATTTTTGTATTGAGATAAATAATGAATAAAGAATTTTTGAAAAGAATCACAGATGCACATAGTTGGCTCGGGTTAATCATATCCGGTTTACTATTTATTGTATTTTTTGCGGGGTCCATTGCACTATTTAGAGCTGAAATAACCCAGTGGTCAATGCAACCTCATTTTGAAGCAACTAAGGGGGCACAGCTACCAGTCAGTCAAATCTTTGAAATTGCAATAAAAGATAGAAAATTTGATGCAAAAGAGCATTTAACTTTAGTACAACCAAGTAAATACAGCCCATATTACAAAGTATATGTTGATGTTGAACATGAGGCTGGACAAGAAGATCATGACGCTCTTTTGATAGACCCTGTAACTGGCGAGATAATAGCCAACCCAGATGATTTTTACTTAGCTAATTTTATATATAAATTACATTATGATTTAAATATCCCTTCGGGTTCATATGTTATTGGCTTTGTCACACTCTTTTTCTTTTTTGCAATCATCTCTGGCATATTTATGCATGCTAGAAAACTAATTTCAAACTTTTTTAAATATCGTGCTCAACAACTAAAACGAAGTCAATTACTTGATATGCATAATGTTGTTGGTGTAATGAGCCTACCATTTACTATTATGTATGCCATTAGTGGCTTAATTTTCAACTTAGTGATTATTTACCAAATCGCATTTGCAGTTATTTTGTACAAAGGCGATCAACAAGCATTATTAGATGATGCTGGCTATCAAGAAATAGCGCCCAAGTGGGCAGATAAAGCATGGGAAAACCCTAAAGTTGATGACATATTACATAATATTAAAGACAAATATAAATCAACGCCTAGCATGATTAGATTTTATAACTATGGCGACCAAAGCGCAGTGATGCAAATAAGAGGCGAAGTACATACAGAGTTTGCATATAGATATGAAACGGCAATAGCTGTGTCAAATCAAGAAGCCTTATATGTTAAAGATGAAAACAATCCTAATACACTCGTAAACGGTTTATATGTTATCTCCAGACTTCACTTTGGTGATTATGCCGGATTAGATTTAAGGGTGTTATACTTTATTTTAGGAATAGGTGTATGTGGACTCATCATTACAGGCAACCTACTTTGGATTGAAAAACGCAGTAAACAAAGGAACCAATCACCAAAAACTCTCGCATTTGTAAACAACTTTACTTTATGGAGTACCGGAGGTGTTGTAATCGCAACGGCTGTCGCCTTCATTACAGAACGCCTAATGCCTATCACCTTTACACAAAGACCTGATTATATGGTGTATAGCTTTATTGCGACATTAATCTTAGTGGCGTGTGTTTTACCTTTTAATAGTAATAAAAAAGTTTTTTTAGGCTATTTACTTAAAATATCAGGGCTTCTTTTATTATCAACCGTGATACTTGATTGGGTGATGTTTGGTACTGGAATATTAGATTTATGGCAGCAAGGTATTAAAACTGTCATAGCAACTGAAATAGGTTTAATGTTAGTTGCATTTATATTTATATTCACTAGCGCCAAGCTCATAAAACCATACAAAAAAGCACAAGTAGCCAACGAAAATGAAGCTGTTTTAGAAGTTCAAAGCTAATATTATTTATTGGATAAAGACACATTCTTGCAGTATGTGTCTTTATCCGATCTAAGTAGTTTTATATTCCTATAATTGGATTTATAAAATATCGAATATCGTCATTAAACCAATATGATAATACTGCTAAATTAACAATAACTGTGCACCAAAAACTAAATCTAAAAGATGACTTTTGTGATTTATGCCTTAAAAACTGTTGCGCTAATGCCGCTCCAGGCCAGCCTCCAGCAATAGATAAAATATGCAAGGTACTTTCTTGAGTACGCCACTTACCTCTTTTTGCTTTTTGTTTATCTATAGCGTAAAGCATAAAAGTAACAAAACTTAATGCCCAATAAGCTATGACAATATCTTGGGGAAAACTTTGAATTAACCAAGCAATAGTAATACTCAATAAAAATAAACTCGATAGATAAATAGAAAAGTGATTTTTTCTGGCGTTATTTACTTTGTTAATTTTTCCCTGATTACTCGGGAAAATTGCATTTTTAGCACAAGGCTTACCATCTTTACCTTTTGATGGTGTATAGGTGACTATCTCATTGAGTGATGGGATATAATTACGACTAGTAAAAGCCGATATATGAATAAATATATCAGCACCGCCTGCTAATGGAGAAATAAAGCCAAATGCTTTCTCTTCATTCCATGAAACTAATTTTCCTTTGGCCCTCAATGCTTGCTCCGTATTAAATTGTATACTCTTCCTTGTTAATCAAGAGTATACAATATGCTCGATATAAAATAAAACCTGTATCTATCAAAATTTAAACTAATGATTAATCTCGTACATAGGGGTTAGATTGTCTTTCTTCTCCAAAAGTACTCATAGGACCATGGCCTGGAATAAAACGCACATCATTACCTAGTGGCCATAAATTTTCTTTTATAGATTTAATAAGTGTTTGTTGATGCCCTTTTGGAAAATCGGTTCTGCCGATACTGCCATTAAATAATACATCTCCTACTTGCGCTAACTTAGTTTGTTCATGATAAAAAATAACATGACCTGGAGTATGACCAGGGCAAAAATATACATCTAATGTGATATTGCCAAAAGTCACTTTATCACCTTGGTCTAACCAACGATCTGGAGAAAATGCCTCTACCGGTTGAAAACCAAATTGTGCTATTTGCTCAGGGAATAAATCAATCCAAAACTGATCTTCTTTATGAGGGCCTTCAATTGTTAAAGATAACTTTTCACTTAACTCAGCACTGGCACCTGCATGATCTAGATGGGCATGGGTTAATAATATTTTTGTTAAAGTAACGCCCTGCTTTTCAACCTCAGCCAAAATTGTATTTATATCACCACCAGGGTCTACAATAGCCGCCTCTTTAGTTTCATCACACCAAAATAAGGTACAGTTTTGTTGAAACGCGGTAACGGGAATAATTTTAAACTGCATCATATTATTTAACTTCTTTTGACTAAAAATAATTATGTCGATTATTCATTATTTAAATTTTGAATTCCAGCCTTGTCGCGTTAAAATATTCGCGCTAAAAATTAATACTATTTGTATTAACACATTCTCAGGGCGGGGCGAAATTCCCCACCGGCGGTAAATTCAACTTTGAATCAGCCCGCGAGCGCTTTAAATGTTTAATCTTAATCTATTTAAAGGTCAGCAGATCTGGTTAAAATCCAGAGCCGACGGTCATAGTCCGGATGAGAGAGAATAAAAATATATTCAGTTTAATGCTGAGTATATTTTCTTTGCATGCGTAAAAACTTGCAACTCTACATTCCCTGATCCTGGTAATCATAAATTTTAAGGAATTTACCATGAGTCAGTCTTTATTAACTCAATTTGGCGAGCCTCACGCTCGTGTCGAAAATGCATTAACCGCATTACGCGCAGGCAAAGGCGTATTAGTTGTTGATGACGAAAACCGTGAAAACGAAGGTGACTTTGTTTTTTCAGCTCAGCACTTAACCACACAACAAATGGCTATGATGATCCGCGAAGGTAGCGGTATTGTATGTTTGTGTTTAACCGATGAGCGAACTAAACAACTGCAACTTCCGCAAATGGTGCAAGATAATACTAGCCAAAACAATACAGCTTATACTGTGACGATTGAAGCAAAAGAAGGGGTGACAACAGGTGTATCTGCCGCTGATCGTGTTACTACAATCAAAGCAGCAACTAAGCCAAATGCTAAACCTGAAGATTTATCTCGTCCAGGCCATGTATTTCCTTTAAAAGCCAAAAGTGGCGGCGTATTAGTCCGTAGAGGTCATACTGAGGCATCTGTAGATTTAATGGCTCTAGCTGGATTGAGTCCCTTTGGCGTTATTTGTGAACTCAATAACCCTGATGGCTCAATGGCAAGGTTACCTGAAGTAACACGGTTTGCTAATAAGCATGATATGCCTGTGCTATCGATTGAAGATTTGGTTTCTTATATCACTGAAAAGCAAACCATCGCAAGCTAGTTATCAAGCATATTCAATACTAAGCCACATATTATATGTGGCTTTTTAGTTTTATAAACCTAAAGAAAACCCATATCTTTTAGCATTCAAAGGATAGTGAGTCTGTTTTTAGGCGGCTATAAATAAAAATTTGCCATTGTGAAGTTGGAAATTTAAAGCCAAGTTTATCATTTTTAGATGGACAGAATTTTGCTATGGCTTTATTTATATCAATGGCATATTCAACTAATTCAAAAGGGGGTAATTTTACAAAAGAATGTAATTGGCCTTGTTTTATTTCAGTTGAAATAGTTTGTAAATTAGAATTACGTTTTAAATATTTTGTCGCTATATTTTGATGTGAAATATCAAACTTGAACTGTGTATTTATCGAATCTATGCGAGTCAAATCATAAAACAACTTAAAAGTTGCGATAACCAATACAATTAAAACAAATAACATCAACTTAAACCTTTTTTGGCTTAATTCGGCACCTGATTTGAAGTTTCCACTGACGATAGGCGGGTTAAGTCTATCGCTTTTAACTAAAAAGTTATTATGTTTAAAATAGTTTTGACTCATTTAACTTAAAATAGATAATCCTTTAATGTAATCAAAATTTACACAAAAAATGTGGATTAAATATGGAGGAAGTTTTTTAAATCACTAACAGTTAACTGACTGCTTTTTTAAACAGTATTTCAAACGGTCCCAATTTAAAAAATTTAAGCCAAACATTACTAAACACAATACTCAAAATACAAAAGCTAATCGCACTTAAAAATGCTATTTCTATAGAGCTAGTATCAAAAAGCCCCAGCAACTCAATTAACCCCATACCTAAAATAACATGGGCGATATAAATACTTAAAGATAACTGCCCCGTTTTAGCTAAGCATTTAAGTAAATAAGATTGCTGATTGTTTTGATAAATATAAACACATGCCACAATAATCATCATCGAAGAACATACAGCTGAAATCATATATTGTGGTAATGGAGGGATAATTGAAGTAGAAAATAAGAAAGTTACCTCATCATTTAATAATCCAAACTCACTGTTATCAATTGCAAACAACCTTAAACCGTAAAAGCTCGCTTCAATAAAAACTAACCCTGATAAAGCAACTAAAAATAATAACTTTTGTGTTTTTCGTTCTAATAAAGTTTGACGTCCTAACCACATGCCAAAGACTAAAAATGCCGACCAAGGAAATACAGGATGAAATCCATTAAAAAATTGATGCCTTAATATCCCATCCAAACTCCAGAAGTTTTGATAACTGAGCGTTTTCCAGTTCCAACCATGTCCGTAATCAATAAAAAACATTAATACAGGGAAAGTTAATATAATTGCGATAGTCAGTCTAAGTAAGTTTTTATCGCTCAATTTAATTGAAACTAAGCCAACTAAAAAGTAAAAACCATAAAAATGTAAAATATCAGCTGGCCAAATTAAGGTAAATATATAACCTAATCCAATTAATAATATAGCCCGTTTAAATAGTGATATTTGAATTCTAAATTTTTCGAAATTGTTTTTTTTAAGCTGACTGTGGCGAGATAAAAATGTAATACCCATACCCGCTAAAACAACAAATAATGCAGATGCCCTGCCCTCAAATAACTCAGTAAAAGTCATTAAAAAACTATTACCGTATTTACCGCCCATCACAATTTTAAAATTGACAATTATCATACCAAATATGGCCAAAGCGCGGGCAAGATCAAAACCTGCTATACGATTATTCATATTTCCCCTCTAGGATATAAAGCAATAGGCTTCAACTATTTAATAAATTGAAGCCTAGTTATTTAATGAAGATGCTAAAAACTGACACTAAACCCAATAGAAGGCCGCATTTCAAAGTCATCAGTTTCTTCATTAATAATCAAATCATTCGTCGATTGTATTTTTTGGTAATCTAAATCTATATAGCTGACATTATCTTGGCCATATACATTCATCACTTCCAAAATTAGCATGGCATCTAAATCAAAAAAGTCTGTTTTTCTTTCAAACCGAATATCTAACCTGTGAGCAACATCAAAACGCTCTGAAAAAGGTTCGCCATATTGTGGTAAAAACTTCCCTTCATGATCTGGATTATTAGTGACACCCGTAATAGGTGTATAAGCTTGACCACTTCTCGCTGTAAAATTAAAACCGCCATTCCAACGTTCATTAATTTGATAATTAAACACCACATTCATAACCAAAGGTGTATCTGTATAATAATCTCTAGTGATATCACGTCTTAAGTCTGTTCGTTCACTTTTAGCATAACTTAGTGACATCCAGCCATACCATTTATCGGTTTTATTCTTATTGATCAAGAAATCAAACCCATACGCTTGCCCTTCAACATCATTACTATACAAAAGCTCTGAATCTGCATAATTTTCTGTTAATGCCAAAGGTAAATCTGACATGGTTTTATAATAACCTTCTATTGACCAACTCCATTCGTCTGCGAGTTCTTGTTGAAAACCTAAACTAGTATGCTGAGCTGTTTGAGATTTTAAATTAGGATTGCCGATTTCAGGAATGATGGTATCTAAGTCTTGTAAACGGTTATATTCACCATATTTAAAGTTGATGGTACTTTCATCTGTTGCAAAATAACTTAATGCGACTCTTGGGTGAACAAAAGTTTCATCTGTATAATCGTTATGTTGCCATTGCGCTCCAAGCTCAGTTTGTATTTTATCTGTGGCTTGCCAGATATGCGATACACCAACAAATTGATCATCTATATCTTCTGTCCGAGTGTCTTGTACTCTACCACCTTTATTTAAAGTACAATCAGGGTCAATATCTGTACACGTATATTGAATCATGTCATAACTAAACTCTATTTCTTTATCATGGTATGCTGCATCAAATATAAAACTATGCTCTTGATTAAATTGATAATTTACTCTGGCTTTATATGTAATTTGTTTTTCAGTTTCATTTTCATAAAACCCACCATCAGTTTGGCCTCTACCATATTCAAACTTGCCAGTTTCACTTAAAGACCCTACACCCATTTTCAAATGGAAACCTTCACCATAATGATCCCATAATATATTTTGGCTATTAAATCCTCTGCTAAACGTAGCATCACCCTGATATTCTGGGTTTTTTAATGCCAGCTCTGCACGTTGATTAAAGTTAGCCTTGGCGCTATCTTCTGCTCCGGTAAATGAGAAGGTAAACATATTATTATGATTCACATCCCATATGAGTTTACCCTGATAATCATGATCATCAGGCGCTTGATTCACGGTAACGCCTGTTAACTCACCATCATCATCTTCTAACTCCTCACCTTCTTCAAAAAATAAAGGTAAAGTGCTTTTACGAGCCGAAAAGTAAAATGCTGTATTGTCTGTTAATTGTCCTTCGGTAAAAATGCCCGCATTAAACATAGTGAAATCTAATGTTGTTTTAAGCGGTTGATACTTGGGGTTTCTTAAAGAGACATCAAATACAGCACCTGTCGCATTGCTATAACTGGTGCCATAGCTCGCTGAATATAATTGAAAATCTTGAATGATATATTTATTAAATATAGAAGAGCCAAAGTCATGAAAAATATACCCAGCAGGCATAAAGTCAACTTCAAATAAGTTATCACTTGGTGCAGAGCCCCTCACTGCAGGTTCACTCATTGCGCCACCAGCAGCAACCACACCAGGTAGTGCGTAAACGGCTTGCAACGGATCACCCATAGCGCCAGGCATACTTGTTAATTTTTGTGCATCATCAGTGATCTGGGTTAAAACACTACTTCGCTTAGTTTGCACTTCGATTCGCTCTATTTTTTTTGTTTCCAGTACTTCTTGAGCATTCACATTATGAAAGTTAGCACTCATAAATATCGCAAGCGCTGATAGCTTAAATTGTATTTTTGATGATGTCATTAGGTCATCCCTGTAGTTAATTTGCATATAATTTAGATGAATTCAAAGCAAAATAATGTCAGAAATGTGTAGTGGCTTTGTCGAATACTGTATGTAAATGTATAAAAGTGTAGAAATAGATTCCATCAACACACACATACACATTAAAATTACAATATATTAAAGATATTTTAACAATGTAGTGTTTGCGGTTGTTGTATTTAATTTAGCTACAAAACGATATTCGTTTTGACTAAATTTTAAGGAAAATAATAATGACAACACAGATCCAAGCCATATCAATTTGTAGTGCGCTAGCATTGATTACCTCACCGAGCTTTGCCAAAGAACTTTGGATCACAGCCGATGCTGATTCAATAAAAACCCTTCAAAAAGTAAATGCAAAAATTCAAAGTAATGCGCAATCAATATCCCAAACTCAAAAAGTAATTGCTAAATTTGATGATAAGAATGTCATTCAGCTAAGTAAACTAATGCACGATGAACACAGACGATGTGGTGGTTTTACTGTGCATTCATCAGAACAAGATGCTGTTGCAGCCAGCTTACTGCCTTCAACTTTGGCAAGTTTTATTCCACCTGTTATCAATCAAAATATCAAAGTAACAAATGCGTTAAGTCAGCTAAATGCTAATAATATTAAAAATACAATTAATGACTTAGCAGCATTTACCAATCGGTACTATCAAACAAGCCATGGGGTCAATGCTGCAAATTCGATTCAAGATCGCTGGCATAACTTAGCAAAAAATATTAGTTGGGCGACTGCAACAGCCTTTAACCATAGCGCATGGCAGCAGAATTCGGTTATTCTCACTTTAGAAGGTAGTGAAAAACCTGATGAAATTATCATTATTGGTGGTCATTTAGATTCAATAAGCGGCACATCAACAGGAGAAACGACCATCGCACCAGGTGCTGATGATAATGCATCTGGTATTGCCACTTTAACAGAAGTATTGACCGTATTTTTAGCAACTGGAGAACAACCCAAACGCACAATTAAATTTATTGGCTACGCAGCGGAAGAAGTGGGTTTAAGAGGAAGTGGTGAAATTGCAACACTTGCTGCTAATAATAATGATAAAGTGCTTGCTGTCATGCAATTAGATATGACTGGTTATATAGGTGGTCCAGAAGATATTGTGTTTATGGATGATTATACTGATTCAGGATTAAATACTTATTTAACTCAATTGCTAGATGTATATCAGCCAAGTGTAAATTATGCTTTTAGTACATGTGGCTATGGTTGCTCAGATCATGCTTCGTGGCACAATAAAGGATACCCAGCTGCAATGCCATTTGAATCAAAAATGAATGCATATAATCCACATATCCATACTGCTAACGATACACCAGATAAATTAGATGCCACTGCTGAACATGCACTCAATTTTGCAAAACTCGCCACCAGTTTTGCAATCGAAATGGGTTTTAATACAACAACACAAAACTCGCCAACGTTAGAAAATAATATCCCGTTAAATAATTTATCTGGTGCCAAAAACAGTATTTCAAATTATAAGTTTATCGTTCCAAATGAAGCGACTTCTGTCACAATTTCAAGTTCTTCTGGCACAGGCGATGCCGATTTATATATTAAAAAAGGCACAGAGCCAACAAGCTCTAATTATGATTGTCGCCCATATAAAAATGGTAATAATGAAACATGTAATTTCACTACAAATGTAGCTGGTGAGTACTTTGTTCAATTGAATGCTTATAGCAGCTATAGTGGCTTATCCTTAAAAGCATCATATGAAGTTGGTAATACAGGAGGTAATAGTGGCAGTGAAACCAATTTATCAGCAAGCACTGGCAATTGGCTTTATTACGAAGTAGCAGTACCTGCAGGCACTTCAAGTTTAAATGTGACAATAAAAGATGGCAGTGGTGATGCTGATTTATATCTTCAACAAGGTAATCAGCCTACAAAAACAAGCTATGTATGTCGTCCTTATAAAAATGGCAACAGTGAGACTTGTACTCAAACAAATCCACAAGCTGGAACATGGCATATTGGGGTTTATGCCTACTCAGGCTTTTCAGGTTTAAATTTAACTTGGCAATATTAAGTTAAATTGAGTTCAATATAGAAGCAACTGATAACTTGTTGCTTCTACTATTTTATTAAGCTTTTTTAATGAGATACTGCTTACCCAGTATTACCAATAAAATACCACCTAATACTACGAAAGATGATAAGACTAGTCGTTGGGTGATGATCTCATTAGCAAAAATGACGCCGCCAATAGCAGCAATGATAGGCACACCAAGTTGAACAACTGCAGCTTGAGATACACTTAATCCATTAAGGGCAATGTACCAAATGGTATAACCTAATCCCGACGCGATAGCACCTGATAATATAGCTAACAAAACACCTTGATTGGTTAAATGTACATCTTTAAAACTAACAGTCAGTACAATAACTAAAAAAGGAATCGTACGCAAAAAGTTAAAAGCCGTATCACTTAAGGGATCCTTTGAATTTCGCCCAAACAAAGTATAAAAAGCCCACGCTATGCCAGATAAAATCATAAAAATAATACCTGATATTGAAGGTGTACTTAAGGTGGGTAAAATGAGATATATAAAACCAATAAATGAAATGCTTAAGCCTAACCACTCACTATAGTGAAGCTTATTTCCTTTAACCAAATTTGCGATTAACATTGAAATTTGAACTGAGGCAAATAAGATAAGTGCCCCAACTCCAGTATCTAAGATAATATAACCTAGGGAAAAGCAAATCGCATATATAAACAACATAGTTGCAGCTAACCAACTGCCATTTGTTTTTATATGGTTATTTTTATTAATCGCTTTAGGTTTAAGCATTAAAATCAAAAATAAAATAATAATGCCAGATAACAGCCTGATCACAGTAAAACTCGCTGAATCAATTAAGTTTTCACCTAATGCAATTCGGCATAAAACAGAGTTACCTGCAAAAGCGAGTAATGCAAATACTGTAAAGCTAATCGTTTTTATATAATTTTGATTCATTTATGGTTTATACCATTATGTTATCTTTTAAAGGAGTAGCCATTACTGCAATAACATGCCTAGAATTGAAAACCCCAAAGGTTCTGAGCTATTTAGCAAACTCACAATATTGTGGCTGTATTAAAGTTAAATAATCTTGTGTATTTAATATAAATGACTTTGTTAATATGCCTGCATTAAATGCAATTTTTTCATTATATAAAATTGATTCATCTAAATATAAATCATATGGATAGATAGGTTTACCAAAAGGCGGTAAAGCGCCCTTTTCTACATAACAGATGTCTTTTAACTCTTGTTCGGTGGCAAATCTGAGTTTTTGTGTTTTAAGGATTTTTCTTACTTTATTAGAATCTACCTGTTTTTGTGCAGAAATAACAAATAGATGAAAACCTTTTTTATCTTTAAACAATAATGTTTTACCACCTATTTTTATATCTTCGCCTCTGGCTTGTGCCGATATTTCACAGGTTGCAGCAGCTTCATGGTCAACTTCTTTATAACTAATATTGTTATTTTCTAATAATGCTCTTAGGTTTTCTGTGATACTCATTTTTGAATTGATAGCGAATTAATCATGACGCGTATCATAATAGTAAAAATAGATTTAGCAAGCGGGATATATTCCCGCTTACCCCCATATCAAAGCTTTAATCATCACCTAAAAACATATCTTCATCTTCTAACTCATGTGGCAGATCATCATCTAGCTCTTCTAAGTTAATACTTTGTGTTTGAGCGTAATAAATTGCTGTCACAGCTGAATAGTTTGGAACATTATCAAGCTTGATATTATTTGTAATATTAGTCATCTCCCAGGAACATATCTTCATCTTCTAACTCATGTGGCAAATCATCATCTAACTCTTCTAAGTTAATGCTTTGAGTTTGTGGGTAATAAATTCCTGTCACAGCTGAATAGTTTGGAACATTATCATAGCTAAAGACACTGTAATATTTTGGGATATTTGCATTACCAAAGTTATCAAATGTATATTCGTCTTTCCCACCATAAATCTTTACACCATCAAAAGGCGACTTTGGCGGATGAAATCGATTTCTCACAACAAAAGAGCCAACAAAGTCTGCACTATCTGGGTTTTGCCAAGTTAGTTTAACTTGTTTATTTTCAATCGAAACCTCTAAATTTTTAGGTTGTGTTAAAGCATATTTACGACGCTCTAAATAATTAATAATGAGCTTAGCTTTAAATTCTTCGTTATCACCATGAAAATCAACAAGCGCATTAGTCGCTTGTGACTCAGCTGTTGCACGAATAATAAAGTAGAAAGGTTTATTTTCACAATGAAGTCTCTCTAAAGCTTGCATAGAATAGCTATCAAATATGAAATGATGCTGAGATTTATCTTTGAGCTGTTCATTAGAAATTTCATAGCCAATATACTCAATTTTTTCTCTTTGTTTCACACTTTTATAATCAACATCTTTAAGCTCCACCAGCTCAATGGTGAATCTAATATCTTTTGATGTTGTTAAATAATTTTTATTATTGAGTTGTAAATATGCTTGCGTGATCACTGTGGTATCTGGGTTTGGCAAAACATCTAACGCAAATGCCATTTGTCCATATACAATCTGACCTTGCTGATCAAACCCAGATTTTAGCTGCTCACTTTGTACAAATTCAGGGTGAATCGTATTAAGTATTGCTGGACTCATCTCTATGGTTTTAGCTGGTTGTGTATAAATCAAATCTAAATATGGACGATAATGCAGTCCGCTGCCAAAAGGCCCATAACCAATATCAAACTGCATTATTTGAGAGTCATTACCTAAAGGCAAACTTGTAGGCCCTTTGATCCTCAATAAAATTTCTGGGCTGTTATTTAAAATAAGTTGATCTAATACATTGCGTTCAATGCCATTAAACTGCCATTTACTCCAAATACCTTGTGTCATTTTATCTGACTCTATCGTTTGACCTAAACTACAGATACTGTCAGCATTGGCTATTTCATCATAATCATAAATATCGATAATTTGACTCGCATCTAAGATATCAATTGACCATTCACCAAATTTCTCAATTTTTGCATTAACGCGATTCATTGGGTAAAGTGAAAACTTTGCATTTTTAATCATGCTGTTATCTGGTAAGTTACTTAAATCAAAACGTATCACACCATAACTAATACCACGTTTTTTATTCACTCCGATAAACATTGAATTATAACCGAAATGTTCTTTATTTTTATTGATGTAGTTTTGGGCTAAATAGCCCACATCTTGCCTTGCAGGAAATAAAGTCATAGAGAATTCGTTACTTGCTAACTTGGTTTTTAAACGCAATTCAGGGCTAAAAGGCGATTTGATTTTTGTAACTTTATCAACAGCTCTAATATTATAAAAATAGCTCTGGCCACTTTTTAATTGCACGTCTGTAAACTCTGATGACTTAGTGATAGCCACTAAAGTTTGCTCATTGCACATATTTTTATTTGTTTCGCTTCGATAAATTTCAAAATACAAATCATCTTTAACAGGACAAACCCACTCAAGTGTGACTGTATCTATACCTATTTCTTTTATTGTAAAACCTTCAATTCGTTTAGGTGCAAGTTGGGAATAGTTAATCGCTTCAGATAAGGCATGTATCAAGGCTGGGATATTTTCATCAATGCTTTGCGCCATATTTTGCATGTAATCAGGAATATTACGCGTACCCACTTCAACAACCGTTGCTAATATGCCTTTTGAATAATAATACTCTCGGCCACTGCCTCGAATTAAATTTGCTGGCGGTTTCCCTCTATGAATACCGTATTGTCTTCCTGTTACTTTCTTAATTTCATTATTCATGTTGGCACATAAAATATTAAGATCTGTGCCTTCAATTTCAACTTCATGATTAAATTTATGAGCAGGAAAAAATACATTTCCTTGAGAATGATAATCAAGTGATACTGTTATATTAGAGTGCGTTTCAACAAAATCTCGAATAGCCCGAGTTTCAGGCTCTGAGAAAGGGTAAGGACCACCATAAGTATTGCTATTACTATCGCCTCCTTTTCGAAATTTGGAATCAAAATTACGATTTAAATCAACGCCAAATGTGCCATCGCCATTCACTCGTCTGTTTTTACGCCAAAATGAAAAGTGATTACGAGAATACTCAAAACCATCTGGATTTAAACATGGCACAATATAAAGCGTATTACGGGTTAACGTATCCATTAGCTTAGGATTAACACGATAGTTATCCAGAATATACTTAATAAATTTAATCGCTAACTCATTACCAATCCATTCTCTGGCATGAATAGAACCCGTATACAATAAACCGGGTTTTTCATCTGCAAAAGCAACGTCATTTGAAATTGTTGCCATCATAATTGGACGATTTTCCCAAGTTTCTCCGATACTATGCAATCGAATTAAATTAGGATGTTGGTTCATAGCATATTGTAAGAAATCGATAGTTTCTTGATATGACGCATATTGTATTTTCATAAGGATACTTTTATTGATTATCAAAAATTTTAGCGGGCAAGTTTAAATATAAAAATTGCCCTAAAGTCGCGCTTTAAAGATTTTTACTAAATTGTGCCCAATGAGATTGAATGACTTCTAATTTCTTAGCTTTAACATTTTTTATTTCACATAACTTTTGAGGGTTGTTTTGCAACGCATCAACAACACCTTGCGTGCCTAAGGTATTCACAATTTCTTGTGCCATTTTATTGCCTATGCCTTTAATGCTTGTAAAAAATGACATCAAACTTAATTGCGAAATTGCATTTTGATCATCTGGTGTTTCGATGACTAAAGAATCACTACTTTCATCTTTACTCACTTGAATAGGCAACGGCTGAGAAAATAATTCAGGGTGGTTTAGCTTAAAGTTATCTTGAAAATTCCACATATCACTTGGCCATTCTTCACCGTCATTTTGCTCAATACGCATAACAGGGTAACCAAATTCATCAACTTGATTAAACAACTCATTACCATCACAGCTAGGTGTATGTTGACCAAATGTAATATGCCTCATAGTTCTGAGCAGGCTAACATTAATTTTGCCTAACTCTTCCCAATTCCACATTGGAATATGAGGCGCTTTAAATTGCCCATTTGAATACTTCCACATAAGGTATTGACCAATCCAATCTCGAATATATGGAAAAGCAGCAAATGCAGTTGCACACTCTAAAATATAAATTTGCCCATTTTTACCCAAAGCAATATCACATGCCCAATATTCCGCATTAGCCGCTTTAGATGTTTCTATAGCGAGTTTCAGTACATTCTTCGGCACATTTGCATAATCCATACTACCGCCTTGGCTTGTATTTGTTAGCCATTCACCTTCTGGTGGTCTTCTCCAAAAAGCACACACAGGTTTATGCCCTATTAGCATGACTCGAATATCGGCTTCCATAGGAACAAAATCTTGAACATATACTGGGTAGTATTTACGTTTATTTAATAAAGCTTTTGCTTCACCATAGCTGTCAACTTTATGTACAAAATATCCACCATAATTTGATGGCCCAAAAGACCGCTTTATAATTTTAGGATATGTCGCATTTTTCAAATATTTTTCTGCACGATCAGGTACATAAAAAATACTTGTTTTAGGTGCTGGCAAATTATATTTATTACAAAAGTGCGTTACATTTTCTTTTGATTTATTGGAAAATTGCGCATCAAGCGAAGGCACAAACTCAACATGAGGTAATGCTTTTGAGATTTCTCTAAATGTTTCATAAGCAGTTGCCGGGATATTACCTATTAATACATCTATTTTTTTTGTTTTTATTTCATCTATAAAGCGTTGTTTGTCTTTACCCCAACGATATGTCACTTGCTCAATTTTATTTGGCCAGCCCTTAAAGTTAGACTTATCAAAAAAGCGCATAACATGATTTAAATACAAAAAGCCTAGCTTAGGTAAAGAGTTTTTATTTTTCATTTTACGCAACCTTAGAGGTAGATTGGGATACAGTGCGATCTATTAAATTAACAATGGCGTCTAATTTTTTGTTATTAAAATTAAGTCCCAGTTTTTCTTGCTCAGGTGTCGCAAATGCAGGAATACTATTAATTTCAAGTACCACATAGCGCTCTTGTTCACGATCATAAATTAAATCTACACCAGCGATTTCCAAGCCAGCTAAATCAGCAGCCCGTTTAGCAAGGGCAACCACTTCATCATTAGGTTCACGAACAAAAATACTGCCGCCAGAAGTAATGTTTGTTTTCCAATCATCTTTAGGTGCTTTGCGACCATAACAACCAATTAATTGTCCATCAACAATATCAATGCGGTAATCCGTATTGTCATAATCAATAAAACGCTCTAGATAAAAGTAACGTAAATCAGTTCGGCTTAAAAAAGGTAATAACATATCAAGCGCTTGTTCGCCTTCAATTTTGACTATGCCTGCCCCACCCCAGCCATCGGTTGGTTTATAAACAAGCTTACCACCCCAGTCTTTAATGGCTGTTTTTAATCCATACGTATCATTTTTATGGCATAAACGATATTCAGGCGTAGCAATCGAATGGTTATTTAGTAAATGTGAGGTTTTAAACTTATCTTCAGACAATGCAAATGCTGCGTAATTATTGATGGTAGGAATGCTCTGACTAATGGCTTCATATAAATACAATTGATATTGGCTCTGCTGCCCTGCGTTATAACTTAGAAACAAATCAAGCTCTTCCATTATGATGCCATTGCAAAATATATTGCCATCTCTGGCATAAGCATCTCTCAAGTTTAACCCTGTAACGCAGTTGATATCTCTTTGTTTAAGCGCATCGACCATTTTCGTTTGAATTTGACTTCCGCCACCATTTTCATATAACCACAAACCAACATTTGCTATTGCCATTCTTTATCTCCTTTAAAGCCTTTGTTGCCAATTAAGCTTAACCAATAAGTGTTTTTGTTATCCCTATTAAAATCTAGTTTTATGACAGTTAGTTGAAGCAATATAAAATCACTAAATTGTTCATTAAACGGTCACAAAAATGAAACTTAAATTTTAGATTTTTATATTTAAATACAGTGGTAAATCACAGTAAATATCACTATGGAAGGCTTTAAAACATGTTGAACTCAATGAATTTTTCTGAGCTTGCTCAAATAATCAATATCAATTCATACAGTAAAAATAAATGTGGCATAGATCAAAATGCCCAAATTTTTAAGTTATGGATGCAACCTTTAGGCTTTCAAACTAAAACATATGAAAGAGAGCTTATCGGTGATCACATTTTGTTTACGTCAAAGAAAAAACCAGGTAAAAAAATATTACTATTAGGTCATTTAGATACAGTTTATCCACCGTGTACATTTGAAAAGTTTTCTGAAGATGAAAGCTGGATCTATGGGCCAGGCGTATGTGATATGAAAGGCGGAAATTATGTGGCTTTATGTGCATTAAGAGAATTAAAGAAACAACTTGGTGACATTTATAATGTTGATATGCTGCTTGTGAGTGATGAAGAAACAGGTAGTGATGATAGTAAGTCCCTTTCAAGTCAATTAGCTGCAAACTATGATTATTGTTTTGTATTTGAAGCTGCGGGTAAAGACCATGAGGTTGTGATATCAAGAAAAGGCGTTGCAACTTTTAATATCGAAATTGAAGGCAAAGCAGCTCATGCAGGAAATGAATATACTAATGGTATCAATGCGAATTTAGCTGCAGCGCATATGATCATAGATTTAACTGCTTTGACTGACTTAACACAGCAAACCACGGTTAATGTAGGTAAGTGCTCAGGTGGAATAGGTGCAAATACTATTTCTCCAAAAGCGAATTTAGTAGTAGAAGCGCGATTCAATTGTTTTAATGAAAAACTCAGAGTATTGGAAAATATCTACCATATAGTAGATCATGCCAAAGTTGAAGGCGTTAAAATCAACATAAGTGGTGGTGTACAAAGAGATGTCATGTCATCAAATCCCAAACAAAAAGCGTTATTAGATTTTATAAATTCAGCAATTGGCTACACCTTACCTACTGAGTCACGTGGTGGAGTAAGCGATGCTAATACCATGTCTGAAGCTGGGCTAATAACACTTGATGGTTTTGGGCCATATGGAGATGGCGACCATACTATTGATGAACGCGCTTGTAAAAAAAGCTTTATAAGACGAATAGATGAAATGAGTAAAATACTGATTCAATTTTCTAGACTCAAATCTAATATTACAACAGAACAAGTTCAATCTGCATAATTCGTATACTTTAGAATTAAGGCTCTAATCAAGAGCCTTACTTTCAAATTTAAAATATACAACAAATATGCAACATTTAAACTTAAAAAAACAGGTTAGCTTTTACATACTACAAATAGTCTAATTTATAGAGATACAATAAAAGAACAACACACCTATGAAACATATTCAGACCAAATAAATTACGCGCAATGTTAATACATTGTAAATTAACTTCCATTCATATCTTTTTAGTTCTAAAAATAGAAACACCACTAACAAGACGCTTTGTAAATTCTTGTTATGTGAGACAAACAATAATCGTTCTTTAAGGATATAAAATGAAAAATATTTTTAAATTTGCACCTGTTGCAGTCGCCATCGCTTTTAGTATGAATGCACAAGCTGCTCAGTGGCAAGATGCACAACAAGTTAGCTCCAATAAAAATATCTCTAACTCTGTCATGCAACAAACTATTAGCCAACAATTAAACTTGCCTACAGATCACCAGATGAAAGAAGTGCGCAGAGTGGTGCTTTCTAATGGCAATGTAAAAGCGAGATACCAGCAACAGTATAAAGGTATTCCTGTTTATAATAGTGCTATAGTTGCACAATCAAATAACTTTGGTTTAATGCAAGCAAGTGTTGGTCAGGTACTAACTAACATTGAGCAAGATATCGTATCAACAACCGTGAGTATCTCAGCCGATGAAGCAATGAGAAAACTGATAGCGCAAAGCAGTATAAAAGTTAAAGCTGAAAACAAAAAAACACAATTATATGTTTATTTAGATGATCATCAAGAAGCCCGCCTTGTTTATGAACTCTCATACTTCAATGCGCATAAACAACCTACTCGCCCTTTTGCAATTATGGATGCAAATACGGGTGAAATTATCAATCAATGGGAAGGCTTAGCACATGCATTGGTAGGCACAGGCCCTGGCGGTAATGAAAAAACGGGCCAATATGAATATGGCACTGACTTTGGTTTCTTAGATGTAAGCCAATCAGGAAATACATGTACCATGAATAATGCCAATGTAAAGACTGTTAATTTAAACGGTTCAACATCAGGTTCTTCAGCATACAGTTATAGCTGTCCAAAAAATACATTTCAGCAAATCAATGGGGCTTACGCGCCATTAAATGATGCACACTTCTTTGGTGGCGTTGTTTTTGATTTATATAATGATTGGTATGGCACTGCCCCTTTAACTTTCCAATTAACAATGCGCGTTCATTATTCTAGTAATTATGAAAATGCATTTTGGGATGGTTCAGCCATGACATTTGGTGATGGCGCTAATACCTTCTATCCACTTGTAAGTTTAGATGTTTCTGCTCATGAAGTGAGTCATGGTTTTACTGAGCAAAACTCAGGTTTAGTCTACAGTAATCAATCTGGTGGTATTAATGAAGCCTTCTCTGATATGGCTGGTGAAGCAGCAGAGTTCTTTATGCAAGGCTCAAACGATTGGTTAGTTGGCGCGCAAATATTTAAAGGACAAGGTTCTTTACGTTATTTCCAAGACCCAACACAAGATGGTAGTTCAATTGGGCATGCATCAAATTATTACAATGGTATAGATGTACATCATTCAAGCGGTGTTTTTAATCGCGCTTTCTACTTACTTGCAAACACAGCTGGTTGGGATACAAAAAAAGCATTTGAGGTTATGGTTAGAGCAAATCAGTTATATTGGACTGCTAACACAACATTTGATGAAGCAGCTTGTGGTGTAAAAAATGCTGCAACAGATGCAAGTTACAATACAGACCACGTTATTGCAGCCTTCAATACTGTTGGTGTAGACGCAACATGTGGCGGCGGAGGTGGCGGTGGCGACACTGAAACTCAATTACAAAATGGGGTTGGTATAACAGTATCAGGTAGTAAAGACTCTCAAACTCTTTACTATATTGATGTACCAGCAGGTGCAACTGATTTAGCAGTACAGATCAGTGGTGGTAGTGGTGATGCCGACTTATATATGAAAGCAGGCAGCACAGCTTCAAAATCAAACTACGATTGTCGCCCATACAAGAATGGTAATACAGAAAGCTGTACAGTAGCAGCTCCAGCAACAGTTCGTTATTCAGCTATGTTAGATGGATACGCTGCTTATTCAGGTGCAACATTAGTTGCAAGTTACACTGAAGGAGGCTCTGGCGGCGGTACAGGTACTTTTGAGAATAATCAAAGCTACTCAATTCCAGATAATAATGCAGCAGGTATTTCAAGTGATATCGCAGTAACTGATATTGGTAACGCATCAAGTGTGAGTATTGAAGTTGATATTAGTCATACTTATAAAGGTGATCTAAAAGTTAGTTTGATCAGCCCATCTGGTGTGAGTTATGTATTACACAACAATGCTGGTGGCAGCACCAATGATATAAAACAGACTTACTCTGTGACATTAAGTGGTACTGATACAACAGGTACTTGGCAATTAAAAGCAGTTGATAGTGCATCTTGGGATACAGGCACAATTAACCGCTGGTCTATGACTTTTTAAACGGTTGTTCACTCGCTTCAAGATATAATTTTTATTTACTATAAAACACATATCTTGAAGCCGTTTTAAAATTAACATTATTTCCCGGACGTTTCAGTCAAACCTATATTGCGTGCAATATAGGTTTTTTCATTTATTCAAAGTCTATAAATACACTAACATCTAAAATCATCACTTAATTAATCAGATTTTGATTATCTAGTTGCATATAAATTCGTAAATGTTACTTTTACCGCATTGTAATTTTCAGGACAAAAATATTATGCCAAAGGCAAGTGACGTTAAAAAAAATACAGCAATTGAGTATAACAACAGTGTTTACATCATCAGAGATATAGAACGCTCAGTACCGCAAGGTCGTGCTGGCGGCAGTTTATACCGTATGCGTATGTACGATGTAGTATCAGGTCTTAAAGTTGATGAAACATTTAAAGACAGTGATATGTTAACACTTGCTGATTTAATTCGCCGACAAGTTATGTTCTCATACTTAGATGGTGATGAGTTTGTATTTATGGATAACGAAGACTACACACCGTATAACCTAAATAAAGAAAGCATTGAAGACGAAGTGCTATTTATTGATGAAAATACCCAAGGTGTTCAAGTTGTTTTAGTTGATGGCGCAGCGGTTGGCATTGATCTACCTTCAAGTGTAGAGCTTGTGATCACAGAAACTGACCCTTCTATTAAAGGTGGCTCTGCTACTGCTCGTACAAAACCAGCAATTCTTTCTACAGGTTTAACTGTACAAGTGCCTGAGCATATTTCTACTGGTGACAAAATCAAAGTAAATACTGAAGAACGTAAATTTATGGGCCGTGCTGACTCTAAATAAGTCAGCCCTATAAACAAATAATTTAAGGGGACATCACTCCCCTTCTTTATCTAACTATTTTTATCGCTTTTTCAAGGTCTGGGATCATCGACACTAATACCTCATTTTTACTATTTTTTATAATCGCATAAAGTGAATATAAAAAGCTTTGTAGATTATGAAGTTTTGCTAACGACTCTTGACTATTATAAGCCTCTGACCAACTAGCTAATGGCAAAGGCACTATCACTTTTTCAATCCATTGTTGCCAATCTTTAGCAGTATGCTCTTTTCTTAAAAATATATAAACTAAAGGCATAGCTAAACGCTTAGATTCACCATAGATATAAAAATGTGCATTATTCGCTTTTATTTGAGTAGATAAAGCATTCAAAATACTATCAAGCTGTACTTTATTTAGTTTAGGATTGAGCGATAACTGTAATAATAAATCCGCGCCATGAGCGATACCGTGTCGCCAACCTAGCTTATTATCAAATCCTCTGTAATCTTTTTGGTAAATTAAATAAGTGATTGCTTCTTTTAGCAAACTGCTACGCTGATATTCTGTTAGATAGGGAGATTTACGGTCTACTCGAGCCAATTCAGCTAACACTAGCGCGACAAATGGTTGATATATCCCATTCACATCATCAATTTTCGTATTTAAAACAGGTTCTAATGTATTTAACATTTGAATGGCTATTTCTGTTTTTAGCAAATTACCTCTAAGCCATTTAGATAAGCTCTCAAATGCAACGCCATCTCTGAGTTCAGGATCTGGATGCGCTAAACAATTTAGCATCTGCAATGCGAGTTGCTCACGCTCACGCGGGTTGTCAACTTTAAAGTCAGATGCTTTAAGCGCAATTAGTTTTGATTTACTCCAGTGTTCTGATAGACAGCTTTGACTAACTTCTTGTGCTTTAATATTATTTTGTTCAGCTGCAACTACTGTCAAATTTACACTTAAACAAAGCATGCCTGCTAAATATAAGTTTTTCATCTCTAATCCTTTATTGTGATTGTTATATAACCTTTCTATTGAATGAAATTTATACTGAATAAAAAACACAAGCAATAAAAAACCTGACAATTTTCATCATCAGGTTTTTTAAAATAGATTCAACCTAAGGTTACATAAGCGTTATTAGCAGATTGCTTATTCGCAGCTCAAGTTAATTAGACACTAAAAAGCTTTATCTATTCTGACACTACCATTAGCTAAGTAAATTAAACGTATTTTATCATCTCGATTGAATATCATTCTAGAATCAAAATCTTGTACAACCATGTACTCTTTACCTTGCTCAGTTTTAATCATCATCTCAACTAAACGTAAGGTTTTTTCACGATATTGAGGATGTTTTTTATCTGAGATCGAAGCACCAATCAGAGACCCTAAAATGGTTGCAGCGACTTGACCACTACCGTCACCAAATTGGCTACCAATCGCACCACCAATTAATGCGCCACCAAAGACTTTCCAGCCCTTATTTCGATCTCGGATTAATTCATGCTCAGTAATATTTCTAACAGATTGTACTTTACCAAATAAGACTTGCTGTACTGGTACGGCTTTATTTCTTTCATATCCGGCACTAACATGTGTACTAAATATAAAAGTCATAAATATTAAGGTGATTACTTTTTTCATAATAAATACCTTTAAGCTTTACTACCAACCTACACGGGCAGTTTCACGGGTTTTACGAATTTCAGTTTCATCAGCCCATTCAACTAATCCACTTTCTAAGTCCATCAGTCTCATAGTGAACTTATAATATACGTCAGCTTTATCTTTATTCGATTTTACAATACTCGATAAGTTACCGTATAGCATATATTGCGCGCCCACTTGCTTACCAAAAGCAATTGCTTTACTTGGGTTAACCATGCCACCTTTTTGCTGAAAATTTAATTGCTCACGCGCTGCTTCAACTCTGCCCATATCTACAAAACGAAATTTACCTGATCGTAATAACTTAGTTGAAACAGAATCTGTAATAGACTCAGTATCTATATGTTCACTGGTTTTATTTTTGATACGTTCAACAAAAACTACAGGTCTGCTATTAGCTGTTAATGTGCCTACAACTGGCGAGAGTAATAATGAATCAGTCATTTGAGTGGCTACTTTTTGTAAATCCGTTGAGCCAAAATTAATATCTGTTGTTTCGACTGCAGTTGCATCGCCGTAGCTTACTACAGCCTTATTTGCACACCCTGTTAAGGCTAAAACAGTCATTCCTATTGCGGTACTAACAATTACTTTTTTCAAGGGATTTCCTTCTTTGAAATTTAATCTAAATTAGTTTTAAAATCTTTGTGCTTTCGTTGATACTTCACGCACATATACTTTGAACTTTGAAGCCCTAACTGATGGCGCTAAAGCGTCTAAATTAATGACTGCAAAACCATGTAAATCAAGCGGCTTCCAAGGCGCTTTGCCGGCTTCAACCGCAAAACCTTGATCATCAAACCATTCAAAATGATATTGCAGCGTTTGTGATTTTTTATATTTGCTACTGAGCTCTAAATTTAACTGTAATAAATCATTATTCTTTCGCGTAATAATATTGGTGATCTGTAATTTTTTAGCTAATTTAGGATTATCTAATTTCAGATGTGCCTGGTAGTTATCTGATACAGTCATTGGGCTTGAACCTATGCCCGATGTAACAGGTTTAGCACACCCTAACATCATATAAACACTAACAAAAATGACGAATACTAATTTTATAAAATGAGACATCTAACAAGCCCTTTATAGGTTAATTGCTTTGTAATCAATATGATTACCCGTTGCGGTGATATTTACTAAAGTGATGCGATTTGCTTTTACATCAAGGTTAATTTCTTTATTGAGTGACCCTATTTTGAGCGAAATATTATGATGACCCTCAGTTAAATCCGATCTTAATATATTGCTAGATTGTGGCAGTGTTAACCAACTTCTTGTATCTGCACGCTCAGACGACAAGTTATAAATATTGGCCAAAATATTACCAACATCTCCACCTTCTTTACTCATTTTTTTACGCATTTTTTCTTTTGCGATAAGTCTAATAACCTGACGGGTAATTAAACTCGGTAATTGTGATTTTAAAGTTTGCGCAGCAAGTGCTTCAACTTTTACAATTTGATCAAAAGTGAGTATTTCATCATTTATACTTAATTGCGCATTCGGAAAATACTGTTCAGATTTATGATAAACAGGTAGCGACACACTATAAAAACGCATTTCAGCATCACTGGTATACACAGGTAAGCGTAAACGCATTTCATCACGTTCTTCAACCAAACCTTGATCATAAATAACAACCACTTGACCTGTATTTTTTTGTTCATTTTTCTGGTATTTACCAAAACGTTTTTCAAAATTAACTAAATCATCCGTCATGCCTAATTTTGTGGCGAGCTTCAATACATCATTTTGTAAATATTGATTATCCGGGTATATTTCTAATGCTTTTTTATAATCAATATAGGCATCGTTTAACTCTCCTGATGCTTCATACAGTACTGCTGATATAAAAAATGTGTAGGCATTCTGAAAGCCGTTTTTGGCTTCGCCAATCACATCTTCCATTTCAGGGTATGTTGCACTTATGCTTTGCCAATCTAATTTTGCATCATCTTGTAAGTTTACTATTGCATCATTTATGACATCAAAGTTATTTTCTAAAGCTGCTCTTTGTACTAAATTTGCTTTTCTAATTTCAACCAGCGCCGCTTCATGATCGCCTAAATAAAGATAATTCAATGCTTGATAGCTATGCATCATGCTTTGCTCATAATCAGGTACCTCATAAGTAATCGCATTATCATTACTGAGCACAGCACCAATATTTTGTATTCCTTTACTAACTTGCAACTTAGCTTTTAATTTTTGCTCATCAATATAACCACTTGCTTGAAAGAAATAGTTTTTACTAGAGGGATAGTCACCAGCTAAATGAGTTAAGCGCCCTTTTTCTAATAAAGCTAATATATAGTTAGTATCAGACATATCTCTAATAGGAACTTCTTGTAAAGCTTGATCAAAATGACCATTAATCGCTTTTAATTTTACAGGCTTCATTTGTTGCGCATAACCAGAGAACAAGTCTCTAAATTGCATGGTCGCACAACCAGACAAAGTGAAAACCATAAAAATACACACAAATTTTGAAAATATAGGCTTTAACATGAAGTACCAATTACTCTAAAATCTAAAAACAATATCAACCAAATGTGTTGATGTTTATATTCTATATAAAAATGAATTGAATAACGTGAGCAATTGTCTTGAAAATGTAAGAAATCGTAAGATAGGTTTTATCATTTTTAGCGCCATCAATTAAGGTCAACGCTTTTAGCTTAATATGTGAACATTAACTTAAACTGAACAAAGGGTTTAGCGCTTAAAACACTAAATCCCTTATTTCTATACTAGGTTGTTATTCTACAACCTCAACATCAAAATAGTGTTCAACACATTTTTGATAATCACCTTGCTGTAATGCAAAGTGACGGGTTTGATAACCCACAAGTTTACAAGCAAATGATTTGCCTTCTGGGTTTTCAGGGTAATAACCCCAATCTTGATCCCAGTAAACTAACAATGCTCCGGCACCATTTTTATCAAAACGCTTTTGATCTTTACATCCTAACTCTTCATTGGCTTCAATAGGCACATTTAAATTATTTGCATGCGCTTTATAATAAGCAATACGATTAACTGACTGTGGTTTTTCATAACCATGACCACATTCAATACCGCCATTGATCACATTAGTTGTTGCACCAAATCCGGGCTTTATGCCATTAGCTGTATCATGTGCATTTGGTAACCAGGTACCATCTATAACATGCAACATGCTAGGTTTTGGAGATGCTGGATAAGCAAAAAAGAATACAGCTGATGCGATATTTAACCAGCTAGTAGCTACGCGCTCAGGATCATCTAATAATACTTTAGTATCCCCAAACATCGCTTGTGAAAATGGCCCATAATTGTAGTTATAGCTTAACTGTTTAGCACCACGACCAAAGTATTTTTTATAACTGCCATCTGCATTTGTACCACATTGCCACGTTTGACCTTGCCAAGTATCTGGAGAACATTCAGCATTGTAAGGGCAATTAGGTCCATCTTCACCACAACCTGCTTCACGCACATATACTAAGCCTTGTCGCCACTCTTCAATAGCAGAATTAGGATCGTGACCTCCGGTTTCTTGCGTAAAGTGTGCAAACATCGTTGCTAACGATTTACGACAAATCGCATCAGAATCTCGCCCATCATCATAACTTGCACAAAATCCTGAAAACTTAGCGATAGATTTTAAGAACTTAGTATAGGTATAAGCTGCATCACGATCTGGAAATGTATTTACCCAAGATGCCTCATTAATAATTTGCTCAACACGTTTCACATTTTCAGGGTTATTTATATTACCAGGGGTAACAGCTTCAACAGTTTGATTGTCTAATGTCGCAATTGATGCTTTAACTTCAACAAATAATGGCGTGTCCGTTAAACTTATTTCGTGTGCATTTATTTCACTTTTAAGCATCGTATAACCACCGCCAGGTTTTGGCTGCGGGCCAGGCGGATTAACGGGATCAGTTGTACCTCCGCCACTTGAACACTCACCTGTACTACCTCCTTCACATTCCCTTAAAAACTTCCAAGGTCCCCATTGATTTGTTTTATCGGGCGTATCTCCTTGCGTCCAATATCTCGCTTCAAAAAGTGATGCACTATAAAAAACTTGATCGCCTCCTAAATAAACCCCATTAGGTTTGAACGCTTCAAAACTTGTTGATGTGACTTGTTGGTTGCTAGCTACATTAGCTGCATTAGCTGCATTGATGGTAGTAATGCTCGGTAATATAAGCAACATGCTCACTAATGTTTGTTTTTTTATTTTAAACACAATTAGTACCTATTCTGTTAACTTGATTTTACATCCTGATAACAAATGACAGCGATGTCAATTTTTATTCACATCCACATTTACAATCCTCAATTTTAAAATTCATATGAAAAATAAAATACCTTTCTATATCAATCCTATACAAAACCATAAAGTACCCAATATAGAAACCTTATGAATATTCACTATAAATATAAAAAATATCAAACACCTAAATAGCTTACTAGAATAAAAACTCTAAGTTGATTTTTTAAACAATTTGAGACTCAAATAATTCAATCTAAAAATAACAAGAGAATACTTATGACAAAAACTCGGACTTTTTTAAAACTACATCATTTAAAATTACACCATATTGTTTTACTCCTTACATTTATTTTTAACTCAAATCAGATACACGCAAACCCATTAATCGATTTACTCAAAGCACTAGTAGGCCAACCTGTATTTAAGCAGTCTGATTTATACACTACAGATGATGACATTATTATTTCGTCTTATGATGGCACGCAATTACATGCCAATATATTTGTGCCATCCAGTGGTGCTGCTCACTACCCTACAGTAATATTTATTAATAGTTGGGGGCTAGATGAATATGAATACCTCACCGAAGCCTCAGAATTTGCTGAACAAGGCTATGTTGTTTTAAGTTACTCAACTAGAGGTTTTGGCAGTTCTCAAGGAAAAATAGCCACAGCGGGTGAGCAAGACTTAAAAGATGTTTCAGCTGTAATTGATTATTTATTAGCATATTACCCTGTTGACGAAAGCAACATAGGTTTGGCTGGCGTTTCTTACGGTTCTGGGATCAGCCTTTTAAGCGCCGCTTATGACTCAAGGGTAAGTGCTGTTGCAGCAATGAGTACATGGGGCAGCTTAACGGATTCACTTTATGGCCAACAAACACCTAGATTAATTTGGGGGGCATTATTAACTGGTCTTGGTTATTTAACCGGTACTCCCAGTGATGAAATTGCACAAAATTATATTGGATTGTTAAAACAACAAGATATTAATGAAATTACCCAATGGGCAAACTTACGCTCTCCTTTAAATTATATAGATGAACTCAATGAAAGTAATACGCCAATTTATATATCTAATAACTTAGGTGATAACCTGTTTCAGCCCAATAGTGTATTAGCCTTATACGAAGCATTAACAACGCCAAAGCTATTAGATTTAAATCAAGGAACACATGCTGTAGGTGAAGTGCTAGGCATGGGTAATGCGCAGCATCATGTTTGGCAAAATGCCCATGCTTGGTTTGATCATTGGCTAAAGGGTGAACAAAATGGCATTACAAATAAAAAGCCTGTAGAAGTAGAAGTAAAATTTGGACAATACGAGCAATTTGACAGTTGGCCAAGCACTGATATTTCACAAAAGGTTTTATACCTTCATGAAAAAGAATTCGATGGCGATGGTGATATGAAAAACTGGCCCTATGCACCTTGGTGGCCAAAAACCGATACTGTTTATTCAGGATTAGATACTTTTGCAACAACAGGCATTCCTTTACTGTCATATATCACAGAAGACTATTTATCATTACCTATTCTTTCTAGTATGAGTTTGATCAGTTCAATCAATGCGATTAGATGGGAGTCTGATTGGCTAAATGAAACATTAGAATTAAGAGGCATACACAAGATACACCTTAATGTTACGCCATCATCAGATAAAGCTTTATTAGTTGCGTATTTGTACGATGTAAACTGGGCAGGCATAGGCACTTTAATTACGCATGCACCCTATACTATTTTAGATGCGACGCCCAATGAAATAATAAAAGTAGATATAGACCTAGTAGCAACAGCATATGATGTACCTAAAGGTCATTACTTAGCACTTGTTGTAGATACAGCTGACATTTTATATAGTCCACCTACAACATCACTTTACAATTTTAAAATAAATTATGCGCAAGGTATTAATAATACTCTAACTTTATCTCACAAGTAAAAAGCTCCTGAAATTGCATTGTATAAAAGCTTTTTAAATATGTTAAAAATAAAAAACCTTAACTGAAATCAGTTAAGGTTTTTTAAATCGAAAATAACTATTTAGTTAATTAAAGTTTAGCGCCCGCTTTTACAAATTTTAAAGTCATACGATCGCTTTCACCTATAGCCATATATTTAGCACGGTCTTTATCTTTAAGTGCTAATACTGGTGGTAATGTCCAAACACCTTTAGGGTGATTAGCTTTATCTTTTGCATTGGCATTAATTTCACTGCTTGCAGCAAGTTTAAAACCGGCTTCTTTAGCTAATTTTATTGTCAAAGAGGCTGGGAAATAGCCACTTTTCTTATTTGTTTCCCAATTTTGAGATTCAGGCATTCTATGCTCAACAACACCTAGTGCACCGCCTGGTTTTAATGCAACATATGCATCTTTAAATAACTGGCTTACGCCTTCTTCTTTCCAGTTATGCAAATTTCTAAAAGTTAAAACTAAATCTGCAGTACCTTTTGGCGCGAGTACACTTGGTTTTTTAGGTGTAAAATCAGTTAGCTTCATTTTGCTAAAAATTTCATTGCTTGCTAATTTTTTTTCTAACTTTTTACGAGATTTACTATAGTAGTTATCTTCTCCAGTATCTGGGTACTGCGCACCGTAAAACTGACCTTTTTCTTTTAGCGCTGGCGCTAAAATTTCACTATACCAAGCACCACCTGGTGCAACTTCAACAACTGTCATTGAAGGTTTAAAGCCAAAAAACTCTAAAGTTTCTTTTGGGTTACGGTACATATCACGACTTTTATTTTTATCTGAGCGATATTCACCTGATATTGCTTTATCTAAAGCTGATGCACCATGGCTATGTTCGCTGTGAGCATTAACCATAGTGGCACATAAAATACCCGCTGTAAGAACCGAACCTTTAAAAAGTGTTTTTAAGTTTGACATTATTTTTATTCCATTAGGTTTTAAAATTTAATCGATTCTAGTTATAACAGAATTTTGTTTACTTTAAAGCCAAAACACGATTAATCACGTCTATTTGCAGGTAATAAATTCGTAACAAAATATAAATTTATTAATTTTGAATAACTTTTACAACTTATATGGTCTTCTATACTTGTCGTTAAAATAAAAGGATTTGTTTAGCCTATACTCACAAATATAATTTATAAAAATTTAAGGTAATGATGCGTATATTAACTGTCCTTTTTATAACTTTATCAATTTTAGCTTTTTCATTCGCTCATTTTTCTTATGCTCAAGAGCCTTTACTGCCTTTAATTCTTACTGAAAAAAATCAATCGAAAGTTCAATTAGGTAAGCAGTTATTTAATGACGTTTTATTATCAAAAAACCGAATGTTCTCATGTGCTAGCTGCCATCATGCGGATAAAGCATATTCAGATGGTAAAACGTTTTCTTTAGGCGCTGATGGCAAGCCATTATCTATGAATACGCCTAGTTTAGAGTATTTGGGTTTAAATTATTATTTCACTTGGACTGGAAAATTCAATAATTTAAATAAACACCTAGATAAGCTAATAACGAGCCCAAAAATAATGAATAATACTTGGGACACTATTATCAAGAGGCTCTCAACTACTCAGCATTACCCAGTGTTATTTACTAAAGCAGGATATTTAAATATTGATCCAGAAGCAATCAGAGACGCCATAATCTCTTTTGAATTAAGTTTACCAAAACCTTCTAGATTTGATTTATACCTTAAAGGTGATTTTAAACAACTTACTATTGAAGAAGTCAAAGGATATCAATTATTTAAAGATTATGGATGCAGTGGCTGCCATCAAGGAATGAATATAGGCGGTAATATGAGACAAAAATTTGGGGTTATGCGTCCTTATTTTAATGAAACTAACATAAAGCAACGTGATTATGGTTACTTTAATACCAGCAAAAGAAACAGTGATAAGTATTTTTTTCGTGTTCCAAGCCTACGAAATATTAGTAAAACAGCGCCTTACTTTCATGATGCTTCAGCCAAAACATTAAAAAAAGCGATAAGGATAATGTTTAAATATCAGCTTGGGATTATTCCAAATAATCAAGATGTTAAAAGTATAGAAGCATTTTTAAAGAGTTTGGATGCAGTTTATGAATAAACAAATTAAACACTATGTTGCATTATTTTTTATTTTTTTACTTTTAAGTCTACTTATTTTTGCTAATTTTAATTCACAGATCTCAACTTTAAAATCAGAAAATAATTTAAATTTATTACTGTTAGCGCTTCATAAACAAGATTCTGATATTTCTCAATTAATTTTGAAAAGTCATAGTAATTTGAATTCAAATTTTGATGAACTGGCTCATGCACAAAAAGCCTTAACAGAGCAAATCGACAGCTTAAAACTATTATTAAATTCTAATAATATAATAAATATCAATGAATCAATATCAGGTGATAATTTATATTTATTATATAAAAAGCGTTTAAACCAAATCGAAAAATTTAAATCTTTACATGCCAACGTAAACAACTCATTGCGATACTTGCCTAAATTAGAGCAACAAATAAGATCTCAACTGGATAATAGAAAATTTAGCTTATTAATCCAAACAATCGATAACATAGTGATTAATGCGTTAGGGCTGAAGGTCTTTACCGAAGCTAGAATAGCGAAGAAAAATAATCGTATTCTATTAACCCTTGAAAAAATGACCCCTGATACAAGTGAAGAAAGTAAAGAATTGATCCGATTATTTATTTGGCACGCACATAAGTATCAAGCTTTAAGAAAAGAAATGAACCTGTTAATTCCTCAACTTATTAATAACCCATTAGCGGCTGAATTGGATAAATTAGAAAAAATAATAGGTGGGATGCAGTTTGATAAAATCTACAAAACTAAAAAAATACGGTTTTATATACTTCTTTACGCCGGGCTATTATCTGTCTTAATCGTGGCCTTTTTAATTAACCGTCGATATCTTATTAATAATGTTTTACGGCATAAAAAACTCAGTGAGAGAGATCAGTTAACAAGTTTAAATAACCGTAGAAGTTTCATTTTTAATTTAGAATTAGCACTCAAAAACTCAAGAAAAAACAACAGCCATGGTGCAATCATCTTTATAGATTTAGATGGGTTTAAAGAAATAAATGATACTTTAGGTCATCAAGCAGGTGATAAAGTACTGATAACAATTGCAAATAGATTATCTGGAATTGAAAATAAATTTAGCAAAGATTCGATAGAACTGAACATAGCAAGATTAGGCGGTGATGAATTTGTTGTTTTAGTTGAGCTCAATAGCCCAGATATTGATAGAGGTATAATAGAGCAAGTAGCCCAAGAAGTTGTAATGCAATGCGCAATAACGCTACCTGATGAACTTAAAAATGCTGATTTATCAGCAAGTGTAGGTATTTGCTTATTTCCATTGCAAGGCACTGATATAACTTTACTGCTAAACAATGCAGATAAAGCCATGTATCACTCAAAGCGCAAAGGCAAAAATTGCTATACGTTTTATCAAGGAAATTAAAGGCTCACCTAAAACTCTCTATTAATTACTCAACTAAATAATTTTTTACGCACTAAGCCACGATATTCTTTGGGTGTTTGCCCTAAATGTTTTTTAAAAACTCGTGTTAAATAACCCTGATCGCTATACCCTACTTCAAATGAAATCTCTTGAATTGATAAATTGCTTGATGAGAGTAAATCTTTTGCTGATTCGATTCGTACTTGTTGCCAATAATCAGTCGCTTTTGTGCCGGTCGCTGCTTTAAAACGACGTGTAAAAGACCGCTGACTCATATTAAACTGTGCTGCAACTTCATTTAAATCTAAGGTAGATGATAAGTTTGTACGCATCCAAAACTGTATTTGTGCAATTAATTCATCAGGATGCCTATCTGCAGCGCCTTCTAAATATCGCTGCTCTTCATAAGGTTTTCTGATCTCATGAGAAAAGTTTCTTTCAACATGTTGTGCAGCTTCTCGGCCATAATATTGATGGATAATATGTACAATAATATCTGCTAATGAATTTAAACTGGCTGCACAATATATACGCTCTGACTGTGTAATAAAAAAGTCAGGTTTTAGGTCTACTTCAGGGTAATCACGTCTAAATTGCTCTGCATAGTGCCAATGTGTTGTTGCAGGTAAGCCATTTAATAATCCTGACTCTGCTAAAAAGCAATTACCGGTACCCACACCAATTAATGTACTGCCGCCCGCCCATAAGTTATTTAACCAAGAGATGAGCTTTGGGTGTTTTCTTAAAACAGGTCTCGGATTACGCCAAATACTCGGTACAATAATTAACTCTGCCATATCAGCTGATTCGGGCGTGTTATCAGCCATAATATTAATACCCGCTCTTGATTTTATGGGTTGTAAATCTTCACCAACAAGCTCGATACTCAGTGATTTACCATTTTTATCATGACTAAGCGCAAAAGCTTCTCCTGCACGCAGCATTTCAACCGGTAAAGTAAGACTGGTTGCCAGCATATGCTGATAAACCAATAAAGAAACTTTGATCTTATTGGATATTTTATTATTTAAATTGGGCATATTAATCCCTAGCATTACATTTTGGCCATTATATCCTTATTTTTGGCTTCTTTGTTATAAAAAACTTTTTGAAAGCAACTTAAACTGTATACATATTAAAAACAGATTATTACACGTTAAAAGGTTTCTCATGATAGCTTTACCTCTTATTGTTGGCATGGGCGGAATAAATGCCGCAGGCCGAACTTCTTTTCATCAAGGCTACCAACGCATTGTAATAGAAAAATTAAATCAAGAATTACGTCGTGAAACTTTTGTTGGTCTTGCTACTTTAATGAATTTAGTAAGCTATCAGAATGATCAATTAGTAGATGCTGATGGCCAAGCAATTGCACCTAGTGAAATAGAAGAAAAACTAGGGCAACAGATTTTAGATGGCACTTTGATCCGAAAAATTGAAAAAAATCATTTTGATGTTGATGCAACCCATTGGCAGCAAAAAATGACTTTAAGCCCTTCTGGCGAGACTATCGTTTTTGAAACAAGCAAACGTAAACTGCCTGCTCCATTACCACGTACTTGGCAAATTACAGAGCTTGAAGCGGGCAAAGTAAAAGTAGAGATCCCTGGCGATTTAGACATTACTCACGACGGTTACCGCGACAACCCAATTAAAGCAGCTGGACAGTTTCCGACAGGATTTGAACCTGCAAATATGTATAACAGTCGTTACCAACCGCGCGGTTTACAAGCAACGATATTTGGCGCAACTGATGCGATCCGTTCATTAGGTATGGAATGGCAAACAGTTGTTGATAAAATTGGACCGGATCAAATTGGTACTTACTCAGCGTCTGTTGCTGGGCAATTACAAGAAGAAGGCTTTGCAGGTTTAATGAAAAGTCGTATGCGTGGTGGCCGTGTTTCAACTAAAAATTTAGCCTTAGGCCTAAATACCATGTCTACCGATTTCATCAATGCATATGTAACAGGTAACGTTGGTACAACTTTCACTGCATCTGGTGCGTGTGCTACTTTTTTATATAACCTACGCGCTGCTGTTCAAGATATCCAAACAGGTAAAATTCGTGTCGCTGTAGTTGGTAGTGCTGAAACGCCGATCACGCAAGAGATTATCGAAGGTTTTGGTAACATGAGCGCGTTGGCAAACGAAGAAGGTCTTAAAAAATTAGATAACAGTGATACAGCTGATCATCGCCGTACGAGCCGCCCATTTGGCCAAAACTGTGGTTTTACAATTGGTGAAGGCGCACAGTTTGTTGTATTAATGGATGATGCATTAACACTAGAATTAGGCGCTAGAGTACTTGGCTCAGTAGCTGACGTATTTATTAATGCTGATGGTATTAAAAAATCAATTACAGCACCTGGTCCAGGTAACTACATAACTATGGCTAAATCTGTTGCCCTTGCACAAAATGTACTAGGTAAAGAAGCAGTCACTGAACGTAGCTTTATTTTAGCCCATGGTTCAAGCACGCCGCAAAACCGCGTAACTGAATCTCTAATTTATGATCGTATCGGTAAAAGCTTTGCAATCAATAACTGGCCTGTCGCTGCACCAAAAGCATTTGTTGGCCATACAATTGGGCCTGCAAGTGGTGACCAAATGGCTATGGCTTTAGGTATATTTGAGCACAACATCATGCCGGGTATTACAACAATTGATAAAGTAGCTGACGATGTATATGCAGAACAATTAGATATCAGAACTGAACATTATGAATGTCAGCCAATGGATATTGCCTTTATCAACTCTAAAGGATTTGGCGGAAATAACGCGACTGCAACGGTACTTTCACCTAAAGTAAGTTTAGAAATGGTAGCAAAACGTCATGGTGATGAAGCAATGGCGAGTTACCAAGAAAAGTTAACCGTTGTTGAAGCTGCGCAACAAGCTTATAAAACGCAAATAAATAATGGTGAGTACGATCTGATTTATAAATTCGGCGAAGGTTTAATTGATGAAAATGAAATCAATATCACCGAAACTGAAATGACTTTACCAGGCTTTGCTAATCCTATTGAGCTAAGCCAAGAAAACCCTTTTAAAGATATGGTTTAAGCAAATTATATCATCTCCAAAAGGCGCTCATTGAGCGCCTTTTTTATTTGTTTTTTATAACCGTAGTTAATTCGAAACAAGATCATCTAAATACCACTGTTCACTCATACTCTTAAGGTCTTGCATCTGCTTACTTAGTACGCCTAACGCTCCTCCAGTCCAAGTAGAAAACGCCTTTTTGCCTTCCGGTTTATACAGGTTTTCAGGCATAGTTCTGACTGTATACATTGGATTCTGTATGCCATATTCTTTCCCTAGATTCTTAAAGTAATCTCCATTCATGAAGAACTTCTGAGTACCTTTATATGAAAGAATAACTTTACTGTAACTATTACCCTTAATACCTTGAGCGTATTGCATTAACACCCGTATGACGTCCATTTGTGAATTAGTAGAAGGAATCCCCTGGATATCAATAATCAAAACATTAGGGTTAAGTAGAAACTGATTGTAAATATATATATCTACACCTTTATTCCTCTTGTCTTTCGATACTATATTATTGAAATTATTCTGCTTAAACCAGAATGATGAACCTAGTACGGAAATGAATATCACTGCGATTATCAATATTTTCTTCATTATCTCATTCAAATAGAAAGCCTCAAGAAATAAACAGAGCCTTATTGATTTATAGTTCGTATTAAATGTTTATAAATGTAATCAAGTGAGCTAAAGTATGTATTGTTCTATAAGTTCTTCAGTAGTTTCCTTGAGTTCTTACATAGCTTTTCAGCTACAGCTATATACCGATAAAAAAACAGACACTCTCCTATTTACTTACTGGCTCATTATTTATTGCGCTTGTAGCTTGTTCTCTAGTGATGAGTTTCCTTGAGTAAAGTTTGTTAATTTCATTAATTCGAGCATTTTTAGAGATTTTTCTTTTTAAATAACGCTTATTAATTGAATCAATCTCAGTAGCTCCTTTTCTAATGTCTATATACTTATCATTACTTGAGTTTGATTTCTTGGTTGTCTGAGATTTTTTGACTGGAGGCTTAGAACCGTATAGCTCGTTATAAGCTTTGGTTTGACGATTTACACAATATTTAACCATCACATAATCTGTACCCCACTTCTTTTCACAATCGCTTAATATAGATGCATTCGCACCAAATGAATGCAAAAATAAAGTTAATATGGTTAATATACTTTTCATAATATTCCTTACAATAAAATCTATTTATTCAGGTGTGGAAGTAAGGCAGCAGCTTTGTTAATCCAACACTTTGACATTTATAACTGTGATATTTTAATAGCTAAACAGCTACAACACCACCCCTATAACTTCAATATAAATCAGATAGTTACTTTTAATCAGAGGGGAAATTATAATAAAATATTATGAGGCACAGTGTGAACAAGTGTTAATCTGGTAGTTGGTTATGTAATTATACTTTTATAACTCAGGAAAGATTATGCTAAAAAGCTAAAGTTTTAACTATACTTATAAAAAATGCCGTTCTGCTTTGAACGGCATTTTTATAATGTATTGCAAACATTATAATGCCAGTTATTGCCTTTCTTGAATCACTTTTAGATTATCTAATCCTTCTTGTAAGTCATCACCTATGGTTTTTTCAAAGTCGATAAATAAAAACATTAAATTCATTGGATAATCCATATGACCGCTAAAACCCCATTTAACTTTAGTGGTATTATTATCAACAGATTCTGTGATCATATAAGCGGGTTCAGTGGCTTCAAATGGCTTTATAAAACGTAACTCAAAATCAATACGTTTACCCTCTTCTATTGCTTTTATTTCTTGCTCACCTGTGCCGACTTCTTCATGTGTTGAATCCCAAGCAGAAACAAAACCGATTGTGCCATCAATGCCACGATAAGTTTTAGTCATATTAGGGTCTATATTGGCCCATTTACTAAATTCATTTTGATTTTTTAAATATTTAACATATTGGAATACTCTGTCTTTTGGTTGATTGATCACAATTTCACGTTCAACATCATAGCTATTATGAACAAACAGAGCTGTTATAAATGGAGTAGCAAGTATTAAAAAAAGTGCGATTGATATATTTCGGAGCATATTAACAAACCTATTGTTTTTCTTATAATTAGGTCAGTTTGGCGCAAACATCAGTTTATTTCAAATTAAGCGTTGATTATTCGGTTAAAAAATAAAAAGCACTGAAAAAATCAGTACTTTTTATCGTATGACTGGTTATAAAAGTAAATTTATTGGTTTATATCGCCGCCTACAGGTAAACCACTTGGTACTCTTGCTGGGATATGAGAATAAACAGAAGCATCTAATGTGCGTAAGAAAATTTCTAAACCGGTAAAATCATCTTCACCAACACTCACACCGATATCATCTCTATCTTCATAAATACTAATTGCCCTCGCTAATGTATCGCGAGAACCATCTTGCATATAAGGTGCTGTTTTAGTGATATTTCTAAGTGATGGTGTACGTACTGCATCAAGTGAATCTATTATTTTCTCATCTTCTCTAATCAAATTATCAGCTAACATAGGGCCACTATGGCACGTGACACAACCACCATCAATAAAGGTATTTAAACCTATAATTTCTGTTTCGCTAAAAGCATCTGTTTGACCATTTAAGAATTTATCAAAACGAGAATTTGATGTCGTAATTTTTCGCTGAAAAGTAGCTAGTGCTTTAGCTATATTTTTTTCATTAATTACTTCTTTATTAATAGATTCTTCATTAGCAAAAGCTTGCTCAAATAAATCAACATATTCATCGTTTGCAGACAATCGATTTATCACTTCTGTCATAATTTCATCTTCATGAAAATTATAACCTAGCATTTCAATTTTATTTTTAATTGGACCTATCGCTTGCTCTTCTAATGTATCAGCACGTAAATCCCAGAAGTATGGTCCAGAAGTAAAATTATCTGTATTAGTATCTACACTTATTCCTGTAAATGCCACGTTCATCACTGTAGGAGAATGAATAGGTGTCACTTCATCACCATGCCTGTCAGGCCCTAGACCTATACCATCTGAACCGATTGAAAACGCTCGCCCATCAGCCCAGCCAAATTTAGGGTGATGACAAGATGCACAAGACACATTTTGATTGCCAGATAAAATCGGATCCCAAAAAAGCAATTCACCTAAATCAGACTTTTCTTTTGAATATGGGTTATTTTCGGGGTAAATAGCTTGCTCTGGTAAAGCTGTAAAGAATCCTGAATAATCGCGTATGCTAGTGTCATCATTTAAACCTTCATCGCCGCCGCAGCCAACCAATATTGAAAGCACACTTCCTACAGTTAATAGTTTATATATTTTTTTCATGACATCACCACTTTTAAATTCAACTTTTAATGTCATTAAAAATAACTGAAGTCATGTCCTTAAAATGTCTAAGCAAGATTATTAAGTGTTACTGACCAAATTTAAAGTAAAAAACCTGCATAACTTCCATTATGCAGGTTTTAAATATATAAATACGATTTAAAAATTAATTCACTTTAAACTGATTTAAATTATGTAATAACGCCTGACTCTCATCTTTTAATTCACCACAAGCTGAGTTTGATTCATTCATCAGCTCAGATGTACTGGTTGAAAAGTCTTTCGTTGTTACGATGTTTCTTGAAATATCATCTAATACAATCGATTGCTGTGATGTACCTTCAGCTATTTGTAAAGATTGTGATTGAATATTTTCAACTTCTACTGTTAACTTGGTTAGCTGTTGATGAATATTTTTCGCATCTTCAACACTTTGTTCTGCATGTTGTCGATTATCCACCATAACGGTTAATACTTGTTTAGTATTTTCTCTTAAGGTATTAATTATACTTTGTATATTATGCGTTGAGTCTTGCGTTTGTTTAGCCAAAGTACGTACTTCATCGGCAACAACTGCAAAACCACGGCCATGATCGCCCGCTCGAGCTGCTTCAATTGCCGCATTTAAGGCTAGTAAGTTTGTTTGATCTGCGATACTGCCTATCACGTCTAATACTTCACCAATTTTATCTGAATTTACATTTAGCTCAGTCACTAGAGTTTCACTTTCTCTAAAACTGTTAGCTAAGGTATTGATTTGCTGATCTGCTTTAGTAACTAGCTCCATACCTATACTTACTTGATTTTGAACTTCAATGGTTGCTTGACTAGAATTTTCAGCGTTAGAAGAGATCTCATTTACCGCTTGTGAAAGCTCAGTTGTTGCAGTTGCGATCATATCTAATTCTGCATTTTGACTTTGTACAGCATCATCAGCTTGTTCCATCATAGATTGCAAACGCTCACTTGATTCTGAAACTTGAGATGATACGTTTAAACTCTCTTTGACAACATGATTTACATTCGATACAAATTCATTAAACATTTGAGCGAGTTTACCAATCTCATTATTGTCTTTGACCACAAGACGCTGTGTTAAATCACCATCTCCGTTAACAATACGTGCCATGGCATCTGAAATCTCATGTAATGGTGTTAAGCCTAATTTAATTAAAAAAGATAATAATAATCCAAGTGTAACAATTAAAATAATTGTAAAAGTAATCAACTGTAAAGTTGTATCAACTATAGGTTCATCAATTTTTTCTTGAGGGTACATTAGCGCTAAACGCCAATCCATTTGTGGTTTTGTTGATTCAATTTTAATTAAGGCTAATAACTGTGGTTCTCCATCAAATATGACTTGATGAAAAGATAGTTTTTTGTTTTCTTTTTTTAGGTTATAAAAGCCTGAGTTTGTTTCTTCTTGCTCAATGAAATCAAGTGTTCGCTGTTTTTTATCTAACTGAACACCTTCAGGTAAAGTAATTAATTGCCCATTATCCTGAAATAAAAATGCATTACCTAAATCATTAAATTTTGCATTTTCTTTTATTTGATGTTGTATCGTTTCTAACTTTAAATCAATGCCAGCAATTGCAATTAATTTACCAGAATCTGAATAAACAGGTTTACTCAATGCTGCAGATACCACCTTTGATCGGCTATCTTCAAAAGGTTCATTTACTACCCCTTGGTTAGCTTGCGTAGTTTTTATCCACCAAGGCACCTCTTTAATACTAGAAGTCATATACTCTCTAGGAATACGACCGTTTTCATCCCAATACTCACCTGTCGTCATTGGCGAATAAAATATACTCGTAATTTCGTCTTCACTATCAACTATTTGTTTTAAATATTTATTTACAGAGTTATATTCTGTATTACCATCAATTTCTTCCCAAGGTATTTCTCGGGTTTCTATCCAACTTTTAACGCTAGGCGCTTCAAATGCAGTTTCTAACACTTTATAACGGCTTAAAAACAATTGCTCTATATTAGAAGCTTCTGTTTCTACAACTCTTGCTAGACTGCTTTGAGTTTTTAACGTGGTTTCATCTGATAATCTGTTGATTATAATAATTGATATAACTAATAAAATGAGCGAAACAATACTACATACACTCAAGACTAATCGCCTAGTCATAGATAACTTAAATAAAGGTGAACTTTTATTTTCTAACATTTACTACAAGCCTTTTAGGTTCAAACATAGAGGGTATTCGGTCTATAAAAACCCGAAATATTATATCATTTTGAGAATGGAGAAATACCTTAGAAATGTTATTAAACATATATAAAATATATTTAATACCGACGAGAGGTAATAGTTGCGCAAAAGGGGTTTCAAGAGTTTTTTGCTCAGGAAATATCTTCTATCAGTGCTTAATTAATACCATGCAAATTATTTTTGAGTTTTTCTATTAAAACGGGATCTGTATTGAGGTTCGTTGCTAAATAAAGGTGATAATTCAATTTAGGAATATCAAACTCAGAAACTAGCTGATGTGCATCGTACCCTTTTAATACAGCCATTTCTTTTAACAGAGTAATATCAACAATAAAGCTGTCAATTTTCTCAGAATATAAAAGCTCAAGTAATAAAGGTAATTCACTTACCACGATAAAATTGTCATTCTTTATAAAACCATTTTTTATTAAATAGTTATAAGTAGCATCAGCACGAATAACTCCTGTTTTATAATTTTTAGCATCTTCAGGGTTGTTAATGCTTACATCCGTACGTGACTTTAATTTAGCCCAACTTAACTTCAGAGTGTATATCTTACCTATCCAAATAAAATTTTCTTCTCGTTCAGCGGTTCTCACTAAAGGATAAATAAATATATTTTTTTGAGTGAGTGCCGTTTGATAGGCTCTAGCCCAAGGGAGTATTTTTATATCAGCTTTAAAGTTAGAATTTTTGGTAACTTGATTAATAAATGCCGTTGTTTTACCAACTACTTTACCCTTGTCAATATATTGTAATGGAGGTGCATTTTCTGTGACAAATTCTAATACCCGAGCTGATACACAACTAATAGAAAAGAGACAAAAAAATACAGATATTTGATAAAAATACATATAAGTACCTAAGCGTTTAATGCTTAATTAATCATAGCACTTCATAAAGAACATATTCATTTGTTACCAGCTGTTTCAAAAAGCAATATCACATTGATAATACAGATAAAGCCCAGTAACCTTAATTATCAGCTAACAATAAAGATTATTATGACGATAATAAAAAAACTAATTTTAATACTCTCTGGGCTTATCATACTGCTGCCCCACTCCATTTTAGCGCAACAAAGTGAATACGACACTTTACCACCGCCACGTAAACTCACTACTTCACAAGCAAAAGTCGCTGAAAAAAACTATCAAAAATATTGTGCTTTATGTCATGGCGCCGACCGACAAGGTCATGTAAATGATCATGCACCTTCACTACGTAGTAAAAGCTTATTTGAATCAGGCGTACCTCATGCGATTTTGCGACCTATGCAATATGGCCGTGTTGACACTGCTATGGGAGGCTATCTTGATGAAGTGGGCGGTCCAATGACTTTAGATGAAACCTGGGATTTAACTTACTGGCTATTTGAAAAAGCGGGCTATCAAAGACTCAGACTTTCAACAAACCCTGTTCATGGCAATATAATAAGAGGTGAGCAAGTTTATCAAAAAGAATGTGCTAGCTGTCATGGTATTAAAGGTGAAGGGATCACCGGTCCTGCTTTAGGCAATCAGTCGGCGCTTGCCCATAATACCGATGACTTTATCAGGCATGCTATTCGCTATGGTCGCCAAGATACACCCATGCAGCCCTATAAAGATAAGTTATCATCAGATGATATCAATAACATCACTGCATTTTTAAGAAGTAAAGCCAGTGGTTGGAAAATGGAAAAAACCGTATTAAAAGCATTTCCGACACCTGATAAATATGTAATAAATAAACAAGGAGATGATCCTAACTTTAACCTTGCTGATGGCATGTTTGTATCTTCTGATGATTTAAATACAGCACTTAACAATAAAAATAAAATGGTATTGCTTGATACTCGAGTTCCTTCTGTTTGGCAAACAGCCCATATCGCAGGCTCTATCCCTTTTCCTTATTACGCTGACTTAGATGAAACTGTAGAGGGCATTCCAAAGGACGTACAAATTGTAGCCTATTGTTCGTGCCCTCGTGCTGCTGCAGAGCACACAATTAGTAAACTCCGAAGGAAAGGTTATACCCGTACAGCTGTTTTATGGGAAGGCATATTTGGTTGGATGCAAATGGGCTACCCTGTGATGCGCGGTGATATTGAAGATATAGAGGAAAAGTAATTTTTTTAAAAAAGCTGAGAATTCAATTCTTAGCTTTTTATTTTATATAGCGATTTAAAATTTCCTTAACCTCGCCTGTGTTTTTCAATTTAATTAAAGCTAAATTCATACGTTTTATAAAATCAGCTTTTGTTTCAAGTTGACTAAACCCTTTTGCATAACCAATATATGCTTGCTGTTCCATAATCAACATTGATGCCTGTATATCATCAAAATTTAATAATGCATTTTGTTGTTTCATTCGCTTAAATTGCCATAAAGTCGATAACTTATCATTTATATAGCAATCTATTCTTTTTGATAATAATTTTAGAATATTAGCGCTCGTATTTTTATTTTCCCAAATTTTAACTGAGCCTAATTTAGCTGCATTTGTTATTTTATCTCCTAAAATTAAAAAACCGGCATTAACTCCAATATTTAAAGCTGGTATTTTGAGTTTTTTATCTAAATATTTATTAATATCAATGTCTTTATTACAAAATGCAATAACACTTTCAATCATTAAAGGTTCTGAATAAGGCGTAATAAATGGCCGTTCCTCTAGATGTTTATATGGTGGTAATACACCCATTACGTGGCCTAATTCAACTTCAAAAATAGCTCTTTTCCATGGCATAGGAATTAATTCTATTTGATAGAATGGCATTAACTCTTGTGCTGCAAGTAATACCATTTCCACATAAATCCCCTCCAATTTATCATCTTTTAAATAAGAATAAGGGGGATAGGCATTATCAACTACTATTGAAACCTTTGGCCTATTTATTTCATTCGCATTCAAAGGACTTAAAAATAAGGCAAAAAACACAATCACTTTAAATATAAGTTGGTAAAAATATTTATTAAACACGATCTATAAATGCCATTGACGTAAAAAGTTAAACACAAAGAAAAGAGATAAATATGCACAATCTGTTTCAATTTTTGTATGTGATTTAAATTCAGGAATGCTATTTTCATTAGCTAAAAAAACACCTACTTTCACTTTTAAAGTCCCCAAAAAAACTAAATCAAGCTTACTGATATCCATAACCCTTCCTGAGCATACTGCCATATATACATAAGTTTAGACTATAATATTAATACTCTTTTAAACTAATATCATCAATCTCCTTCTAACTCTTTTATTTTAAATAACGCGATATGTTAATTATTAATAGTTCACGCTAATTTTAAACAACTGCTTTGCGATTGTGCTAGGCCACAATCCCAGTAGATAAATTAGTTTAAATACGTTAAAAGTTTTCATAAGCACAATACTCATAACACTAAAGGTTGACCATATGATAATTGTAGAGGCATACTTAAATTAATAATATTTGAACATATTAAGATAAAGTTCAATATAATTTAACCCACTTAGGTAAACCAAATGAATATCGCATTAAGACAATTAAACATTTTTAAAATGGTTGCCCAAGAAAAATCCATTACATTAGCTGCTAAAAAGTTATTTTTAACTAAGCCCGCTGTTAGCATGGCTTTAAATGAGTTAGAAAACCAACTAGGACATAAGCTATTCGACCGCCATAATAATCGCCTACTCATTAATGAATTTGGGTTAAAGCTACAACCATTAGCCGATGAACTACTTGACCGAACTCAAGATATAGAGAGCTTATTTGATGAACATACCAGTTTAACTGGACAATTAAAAATTGGCGCCAGTGATACTATAGGTAATCAAGTTGTGCCCTATTTATTAAAAGATTTCAGACTTGAAACCCGACATACAAAACAAAACCTTACCATATCAAATAGCACTGATATTTATGAGAAACTCGCTAAATTTGAACTTGATATTGCATTAGTTGAAGGTAGAGCTAAATATGACAACTTATCGATAATACCTTGGTTATCAGACGAAATGTGCATTGTATGCGCATCTGATTCACCACTTGCTAGTATAGTGATCAAAAAAATCAAGGATTTAGAAAGCCAAGATTGGATTTTTAGAGAAGAAGGCTCGGGCACTAAACATTATTTTATGCACTTTTTAGAACCAGAACTAAAAAACTGGCGTATCGCATTTCAGCTTACCAATACCGAGGCCATAATCAACAGTGTTGCTGCAGGATTAGGTATTGCCTGTTTATCAAAACTGGCCGTGGCGCATGCAGTAAAAGACAAACGACTCATAATGCTCAACTTGCCTAAAAAACAAACTCGACAATATTATTTAGTGCATCACAAAGAAAAATATATATCGCCTTTATTACAAAAATTTATTGCGTTTACTAAAGATTGGAGAAGAGAATAAATAACAATTAAATGTGATGATTAAACAATGTAATACATTAAACTGCCTACTTTAATATTGAATAAAATCCCCACGACAAGCCTATTTCATGTATAATACGCGGCCTTAAATAGTGAGTGAATAATAACCACTTGTTATAAAAATCAATTTTGGAGTAACTGGTTATCATCCAGACTAATAACATCACAATGCAATTTGGTGCTGAGCCTTTGTTTGAAAACATTTCAGCTAAATTTGGTAACGGTAACCGCTATGGCTTAATTGGCGCCAATGGTTGCGGTAAATCAACATTTATGAAAATCCTAAGCGGTGTACTTGCACCAAGCGCAGGTAATGTTTCAATCACACCAGGTTTAAAAGTGGGTACTTTAAGTCAAGACCAGTTTGCTTTTGAAGAATATTCTGTTATTGATGCTGTGATCATGGGTGATAATGCCCTATGGGAAATAAAACAAGAGCGTGAGCGTATTTATTCTTTACCAGAAATGAGTGAAGAAGATGGTATGGCAGTTGCAGAGCTTGAAAGCCAATTTGCAGAAATGGATGGTTACACAGCCGAAAGCCGTGCAGGACAAATTTTACTAGATGCAGGTATTGAAGAAGAGCTGCATTTTGGTTTAATGCAACAAGTGGCACCGGGTTGGAAGTTACGCGTATTACTTGCACAAGCATTATTCTCAAATCCTGATATTTTATTACTTGATGAACCAACAAATAACCTTGATATTCATACTATCAACTGGTTAGCAGGTGAGTTAAATCAGCGTAAATGTACCATGATCATCATTTCGCATGATAGACACTTCTTAAACTCTGTATGTACACATATGGCTGATATTGATTATGGTGAATTACGTATTTATCCAGGTAACTACGAAAAGTTCATTGAAGCTTCGAGCCTAATTCAAGAGCAATTACTTGCAGAGAACGCTAAGAAAAGCGCTGAAATTAATGAGTTACAAGACTTCGTAAATCGTTTTGGTGCCAATGCTTCAAAAGCAAAACAAGCGAGTTCTCGTGCTAAAAAGATGGATAAAATTAAACTTGATGAAGTTAAATCTTCAAGTCGTTTAAAGCCTTCTTTAAGTTTTGATCCAGGTAAAACCATGTATCGCTCTGCTCTTATCTTAGAAGAGTTTGGCCATGGTTTTGATGGTGAAACTTTATTCCAAAACGGTGATTTAATATTAGAAGCCGGTGCAAAATTAGCAATCATTGGTGAAAACGGTGTTGGTAAAACAACAATGCTACGTTGTTTAGTTAATGAACTTAAACAAAATCATGGTGTTATTAAGTGGTCAGAAAATGCTTCTGTTGGCTACTGCCCTCAAGATAGTTCAGCTGATTTCGACAATGATTTAAGTATATTTGATTGGATCTCACAATGGCGCACAACTAAACATGATGATTTAGCAGTACGTGGTATTTTAGGTCGTTTATTATTTACTGCAGATGATGCAAATAAAAAAGCACGTAATTGTTCTGGTGGTGAGAAAAACCGCTTATTGTTTGGTAAATTAATGATGCAAGATATCAATGTATTAGTAATGGATGAGCCAACTAACCACATGGATATGGAAGCAATTGAAGCATTAAATAATGCGCTAAAAGTTTACGAAGGTACTTTAATTTTTGTAAGCCATGACCGTGAATTTGTATCATCACTCGCTACGCGAATTATTGATATTAATGACAAACAAGTGATCGATTTCCAAGGTACATTTGACGAGTACATGGCTAATTTAGCACTCACTCAGGAAGTTGCTTAAAACATTTTGGTGAGTACATGTCTCATTTAGTGCTCATTCAAGAAGTCCCTGAATTACTTATTTAGCTACGTAAATCCTAACGTAGCTTCTTTTTACTTTCCAGCCATCCGAGATCAATCCTTCAATTCCTTTTAAATACCCTAAATAAAACTGTTCTTTTTTCACGCAATCATAAAAATTGTAATAACCCTGCTATAGTTTATTTATACAAAGGAGCTGTGAATATGAAAAGCATCTTAGAGTATGAAGCTGCGGTACTTAGTTTAAATAAGTTTAATCAAATTATTAAAGTTAACCAGTCTCTATGTGAGCTATTAAACTTAACCCAAACACAACTAACATTAACCTCATTGGAATCAATTTTTGAGTATGACAACCCTCTGTTTAATATGTTTATTTCAAACCAACAACAGTCGTTTTCATTAGAATTTCATGATGTGAATAAAAGATATTTTCTACTTATTAAATTATATAAAGAGACCAAAAACCAGCAATATACATTTTCATTAATCGAAATTTCACATCAAACAAATTTAACAACTGATACCAATCCTGAACATGATATTACCATGTTACATAATGCAATTAGCGGTGCCAACATTGGTATTTGGCGCTACAATATTTCAAATGAAGAAGCCTACTTTTCTCATACTTCTAAAACGCTTATAGGCGTCGATACCACCACCAACCTTTCATGGAACGAACTATTACAAATAGTTCACCCAAACGATCGAGGATTATTTGAGATTTTTTTTGATAATCATTTGAAGTTCCAACTCTTACTTGATTTTGAATTTAGAGTAATCGTCAATAACAATATTCAATGGCTTCAAATCAGAGGTGAAGTTACCGAAAACAAAACGGGTCTTCAACATATATATGGCACACTTCTAGATTGTACTGCCGAAAAAGAAATGGTGATTGCACTTAATGATGCAAATGAAAGTAAAGCCCTTGCTATGCAAGCAGGTAAAATTGGTACTTGGAGAGCTTTTAAAGAAAAAAATGTATGGAGTTGGGATTGGGATCAACAATCAAATAAAATCTTCAAATTAGAACAAGAAGATATTGGTCAATTAGAGCGCTGGGCTGAAAGAATTCATCCAGAAGACTCATGCAAAGTTTTAAAAGCGCTAGAAGTGTCTTTAGAAACAGGTAAAGAATTTGATGAACAGTATCGAGGAGTTTTACCTGATGGAGAAATTATTTATGTTTACGCTAAAGGCGTTGTAGGTAAAAATATAAATGGTGAAAACTGCAGAATTGATGGTTTTTGTGTTGACCAAAGTGAAATTTTTCGTGCGAATGACAAATTAACTCAATTAAATTTAGAATTAGAACAAAGGGTTGAATCAAGAACATTAGAACTCACACAAGCCACTAAAAGAGCTGAAAAAGCAAATCAAACAAAATCAGACTTTCTTGCAATGATGAGTCATGAATTACGTACACCTATGAATGCCATAATAGGCTCTTTAGAGTTACTCGCTCTGTCGACAAAAAACTACGAAGACAAAGACCTCATTAATACAGCGTCGGTATCCGCACACAATTTAATTTCAATATTAAATGATATTTTAGACATTAATAAAATAGAAGCTGGCAAACTAGAAATTGAAACAATCCCTTTTAATCACAATGAGATGATAGATAACGCACTAAAAACTTACACAGCGATAGCGCTTGAAAAAAATATCAACCTCTCGATTTTCGAAGATACAGTTATGCCGAACATTATAAAAAGTGATGAGGTTAGGATCAGACAAGTTATTTTTAATTTAGTTAGTAATGCAATGAAGTTTACAGCTGGTAATAATCAAAAGTTAAAAGATGTCACAATTGATATTAAATGGAAAAGGATAGAAAGTAGCTTATTTCAAATAGTTTATGATATTAGTGATACCGGAATAGGAATAAATAAAGAAACTCAAAAAAAGCTATTTTCTCCTTTTATCCAAGCTGAAAAATCGACAACTAGAAAATTTGGCGGAACAGGTTTAGGCCTCGCAATATCAGGGCAACTAGTAGATATGCTAGGAGGTTCAATATCTCTAGACAGTACTGAAGGCAAAGGATCAACGTTTACCGTATCAATCCCTATCTGGCATACGCAAACAAACGCTCCAATACCTAAGAAAGTTATATATGAATCAGTAAAAATTATATATTTTGATGAATTAAATTTAAAAAAATCATCCCAATTAATTTGCCTTATATCTTTATATTGCGAGCAAGTAACATGTATGCATGCCGAAGATGTTAGCCATTTAAACGATGCTTCTCTGATCATCATAATTGATAACCAAGTTACTGAACACATGAAATTTTATGAAAATCTAATGCTAATAGATCAAATACACAAGCTCGTATTTTGTGAGCTGTTACAGCAAGTTAGTTTTCAATCGTTATTACCCGATTTTTTAATCTCATATATACAGCCTCAAACAATCAAATCCATTGAAGATTTATTATTACACAGTAAAGAAAACCAAGAAAAAATAAATAATGATTTAAATATAGAAGATTTTGATCTTGAGTTGGATGACAGTGATTTTGACTTAGAACTGATAGATCAGCCTAAAAATCACTTTAAGTCTGGTATTTTACTTGTTGAGGATAACAACATTAATCAAAAGCTCATTTTAAAACAACTCAACCAACTTGGTTACGATTGTGATATCGCAAACAATGGTAATGAAGGTTTTGATGCCTGGCAGTCCCAAGATTACAGTTTAATTTTAACTGACTGCCATATGCCGGAATTAGATGGATATGAAATGACAAAAAAGATTCGGGTACTTGAAAATGAAAAAGGATTAAGCGAAGTGCCTGTCATAGCTGTAACTGGAGCGGCTATGCAAGGAGATAAAGAAAACTGTTATACCTTTGGCATGAACGACTTTATTAGCAAACCTATCACATTGAACAATTTAAAATCTGTTCTCAATAAATGGTATGTCTCATGATGAAACCACTTCAAATATTAAATAAACAAACCCTAATTGATATACTTGGTGATGAACCTAGTGAGCATTTAAAGTTTATTGCTAGCTTTTTAACGCAAGCACAAGAAAGCCTAAAAAAACTAGTCCAGTTATATAATAATAATGATTACTTAAATATCCGTGGAGAAGCCCATTATTTAAAAACCTCGGCAAATGCCGTAGGTGCAGAGAAAGTGGGAGACATACTTCAGCAACTAGAAGAAAACGCCAATAAGTCACATAAAGCAAAATGTAAAATACTGATCCAACATATTAATGTAGAAGTAAAACAGTTATATTTGGAGTTTAAAAATGACAGATAACCGACTAGTATGCAGACATCCAAAAATTGTTTTAATATATCAACATGAAGATGATATAAGCTGTTTACTACCTATTATTTTAGATGTAAATAGAGAGTTTAGAGTCATCGCCAATTCAAAAAAACTACAAAGCGACATAAAACAGCTAAACCCCTGCGTTGTTCTTTTTGCCTTAGACTCAGTATTACAAAGCACCAAAGTGTACTTAAACCTTGTAGAAAAAAAAGTATTGAGTACCAACCATTACAGTATTTTATTATGCAATAACAAGGAGTCTGGATTATCGTTTCAATCATGTATCAAAAAGTTATTTAATAACTACTTTGTTTTTCAGCCTCTATATGAAAAATTGAGATTAAAACTAGTCATACATGAAGGTTTAATTAAATGTCAAACTACTTACTCTTTTGATGAAAAACAGGCCGAGCAACTTAACAAACAAAATGAAGAATTTACACAATTACTAGAACAAGGCGCGCAATGTCGTAAAGATTTAGTGAACACTTTACAAGAAAGTAAAAATAACTTGCCTGTAAAAAGCATTGACCCAATTGACACCGAGCAAGTAGCTAAAAATAAATTATTAGATGAAATCAATAAAGATCACTTAATTCCTTTATTTCAATTATTAGAATCCAATATCTCAGATTCAATAAATTCACTTCTTGAGATGATGACCAAACAACACCTTAATACTACTAATACTAAAAATACGCATTTAATCAATCATTCAAGAGCAGAAAATACAAAAGAAGTAGTAGAGTTATTAGCTAAAATGAAGCAACAAGAAGTGCTTCCACCACCTGATAAAACAATTTTAATTGTTGAAGATAACCATATTTACAGAGAAATGATTTCGAGTATTTTACAAAAAGAAGGTTTTATTATAGATGAAGCAGAGGACGGGCTTAAAGCCATTAAAAAAATTAAAGAAAATGAATATACATTAATAATCATGGATTTATTTATGCCTAATCTTGATGGCTTAAATACAACCCGACATATAAGAAAACTAGAAAATGGCAGTAAAACCCCTATTATTGCTTTATCTGGAAATAAAAGGAAAGAACTAGTACAGAAGTGGGCCTCTCATGGTCTCTCTGGCTATATTATGAAACCCTCAACGAAGAGTGAGATCCTTCAAACTGTAGATAAGGCTCTAACTTAATAAGCTACATGATAGATCATATAAATAAAGCTTCATTTATTTCAATTTTATATGATCAAAAAACTAAAATATGCCAATTTTAAGCCAAATCTAAAAAACTCTCATATATTAAATTCTATTCAAGATCTAATCATTTATTAGTACCCAAAAGTAAAACTTTATTTACAAATTTAAAATTATTGAAATAAAAAACATTTAAACATCAACTTGATAACATTTTTATAACCTTTATTATGCTTGTCCCATTTCAGGGTAAGCACACAGGACAATAATAATGAATAAATCAATAATTAGTTTAGCAATACTTGCTTCAGCTAGCGTCAATGCACAGCAAACACTGTTTGAAGTACAATCATATAACACACCAATGGCGCTAGAAATTCATCAACAAAGCCAAACAACACTTTCATCATCACATTTTGAAATTGCACTATCAACGCACTCACTAGCCATTCCAATTAACGGTAATATGGTGTCATTTACTAAACAAAATGCCTCTATGAGTACAAGTGGTAATACTGTTTGGATTGGTAATAATCAAAATGGTGATACAGTGACATTAGTACAATCACCTATGGGCGTAACTGGTACAATTCGTTCTGACAATACCTTATTCAAAATCGCACCAACTCAAAATGGCGAACATACCATTACTGAGATAGATGAAAAACATATTCCAAATGAGCATCATGAAGGGTTTAGTGAAAGCGTACAAACACACCCTACTGCACTTAATTTTAATAGCGTGATTGAAACTGATTTCACTGCCAATGCAACTGCAGCAACATCAGATATCAAGTTATTAGTGGTATATACCAGTGCTGCAAAATCTAAAGTGACGGATATCAACAGCTTAATTGATTTAGCAATTACAGAAACCAATACCGGTTATTCAAATTCAGGTGTAAACGCTACTGTTTCACTTGCTCATAAAGCACAAGTGACTTACACAGAAGCAAGCAATTCAAGTACTGACTTAACACGTTTAGCAGCAACAAATGATGGTTATATGGATGAAGTGCATACATTACGTGATCAATACGCTGCAGATGTGGTTGTATTGGTTAATGATGTAAATGGCTATTGTGGCCAAGCTGATGCAATTGGTGCCAATGCATCTTCAGCATTTGTAATTGTAGATTATGATTGTGCTACAGGTTATTACTCTTTTGGTCATGAAATTGGTCATTTACAAGGAGCAAGACATAATCCAGAAAACGATCCTACTACAACCCCATATGCATTTGGTCATGGTTATCAGGATCCACAATCTCGCTGGCGCACAGTTATGGCGTATAACTGTACTTCAGGCTGTACTCGTATCAACTACTGGTCAAATCCAAACAAAACCTACAATGGTGATGTAATGGGCACAACCACTAAAAGTGATAATGCACGTGCGCTAAACTTAACATCTCCAGCTATGGCAAGCTTCAGAACAGGTGTTGTTTTACCTCCTGAAGTGACTGCACTTGAAAATAATACAGCTATCGCAATCAGTGGCGCAAAAGACAGTGAAACATCATATACATTTAGCGTACCTGCGGGGGCTTCTAATATTTCAATCTCAACGTCAGCTGGTACAGGCGATGCGGATATATATGTGAAAAGAGGCTCAACAGCAAGTAAAAGTAATTATGATTGTCGTCCATATGAGTCTGGCAATGTTGAAAATTGCCCGCTAACACAAAGTGGTGAATACTCAATTATGGTTTCAGGATATGCAGCTTATAGCGGTGTTAATTTAATTGGTTCTTACCAACTAGGTGGTACAACATTACCTATTACTGTTTCAGAATCAAACCTATCTGATGCTAAAAGTGGCTGGAAGTATTTCACTGTAGATGCACCAGCTAATGCTACAAGTATTAAAGCCGTTTTATCTGGTGGAACCGGTGATGCTGATATTTACATTCGTAAAGGCTCACAACCAACAACTAGTAGCTATGATTGTCGTTCATGGAATACTGGTAATAGCGAATCTTGTGAAACAGCCATTACAGCTGAATCAACTTGGCATGTGGGTGTTAACGCTTATGCTGCTTACACAGCTGCAAACTTAGAAATCACAGTAAAATAACAGCTATAAATAATATAAGAAGTCATTAAACTGGCTTCTTATTTAATTCATAACTTTTTCACCCCATTTAACTAAAGCTTCTACAAATGCTTTTAACTTCGCTGGTTGCCCTGCTCTAGATGGATAAACAATATATAAAGATGTCGGTTTTATTTTTATATTCGTATTTATCTCTAAAAGTTCACCTGCTTTTAATTCTTGTTTGATCATATTTTTTGATAAGATACCAAAACCTAAGCCTGATTTGATAGCTTGTTTTACACTGCTCATACTATTTACTGCAAGGCGATGTTTTAGTGTTATTTTTTGATCTTGCCAATAAATGGTATCAATTTTAGCCTCTTCATTATTACTGATACTAATACCAACACTAGGTATACTTTTTAATTCAAATGGCATTTTTACTAATCCATAATTTTCAATATAATACTTACTCGCCACAGCCACTAATTGGGCTTGATATATTTTTCTATAAATTAAACTGCTGTCTTGTATTTCTTCATTAGATGATCGAATAGCAATATCAAATTTTTCTTTGATCAAATCTACATTTTTATTTGTTTGAATTATTTCTAAATTTATTTTTGGGTACTGTTCTAAGAATGGTGTGATCACAGTTGGCATCCAAAACTCTACCAAATCATGAGGTGTGCTAACTCTAATATTACCGGCGGGAATATTGCTGAGTTCAGCTATAAAATCATCTCCCATTTTTAGGGACTCAAGTGCCGATTCGCAAAACTTTAAATACTCAGCACCCGCATCAGTTAAATTTACTGAACGTGTAGTGCGTTGTAACAATCTTATTTTGAGCCTTGATTCTAATTGAGATATTTTTGAACTTACTGTCGATTTTTCAATATTTAAACGCTCTGCAGCGCGAGTAAAGCTTTTTAAATTAGCTACTTGGGTAAAAATATGTATTTGGTTCAGGTCATTGTTCGCCATAGAAAACAATCTTTTATAAAATTCACTAATTATCATTTTAATTTAAACAATCATAATATGAAAATTAAAAATATAAGAGTAAATATTATGAAATTAAATAAACAGATAGATTTCACAATTAATAATAAGTTCGATAAAATTCAGAAGTTATTACACTGGAGTATGGCCTTTTTAATTTTATTAATGCTATTTGCATTAATTGGCTTTGCTAATGAAATGACGACAGAAGAGCATAAAGAAATGTTAGTAGGCCATTCAAGCATCGGGTCTATTATCAGTATTTTATTGTTATTTAGAATAATAAAACGTTTTACTAAAAACCCTAAAACAGCTCAAACTAAGCAACCTAAATGGCAAGTGATTACAGCTAAAGCGGTACATTTTGGTTTATATTTATCTATGATTTTAGTGCCTGTTACAGGATATTTCACTGCAAGGTTACATGAATTACCCGTTATGGTTTTTGGTTCTTTTAAAATAAATGCCTCAGCACACGTATATAGTGAGTCAAACTTTGAGTTTATGAGAAATAGCCATGAATTTAGTATTATTTTATTAATCTCATTAATAACTATTCATATTAGCGCAGCTATCTGCCACAAAGTAATTCTCAAAGATGATGTTCTAAAGGCTATGTTACCTGAATTTAAAAAGTAAATGAGCGTTAAAAACATAAATGCTGTATCCAAATACAACATTTACTCTCTAGGTTGAACGCCACCATAAATATCTATGGCTAAGTCTCTTTGATTTGCATAGTTTTCAGGTGTTGAACCTATGATTTTTTTAAAATAACGAATTAAGTGGGGTTGGTCGCTAAACCCAAACTGATGCGCAATTTGAGCCCAATCTATATCTGCAGCTTCACGTTGATATAAATATTCCAGTATGGCTTCTAAACGGTTCATTGATTGGCACTGCTTTAATGTAAGCCCTGTAACCCGTAAAAAACTACGTTCAACAGTTCTTTGCGAGCAATTTAACTTTACGCCGATTTCAGATATTTGTGTATGCGTTAATAAATCAATCGCATGATTTGTCAATAAGCTATGTTTATCTTCAAAACCATTATCTAACCATGAAAATAACTGGTTATCTAATATATCACCGCATTGCTGAGGAGCTGTATTTGCATACGATAACAGTGCAATTTGGTCATCATCTACTTGCTTAAAAATATCAGATAATTGTGCATTGAGCACTTCATCTATCACTGGCTGTTGGTGATTAATGCCCAGAGAATATAATGCGCCGATATGAAATTTAATGCCTATTAACTGCAAAGGTTTAGAATGGTCAAGCAACATAGTTTGTGTATATGGCAATATCCAATGACAGCCTAAACCATTAAATTTCTGCACACCTAAATCATAACTGTAGGGCTGTTTATTAGTCGTAATAATAAATGTGGCAGCTGGATCTGGATTTAATTTAGGATATATATGTTCAACACACTCTGTGTCTTTATCTAAAAACCAATAACAATCAACGTATTTAGCCACTTGTTTTGATTGTGGTTTCAACATCCATTTAATCATGACAAGCTAGCCTATAATACATTTCACTTTTCCCTAAACGACACATAAGCCCATATTAAACTTCAAATTGAATAATGTGATTTGATGAATAAAAACCAGCACCACTAATGGCTTTTTGCGCTGCTATATTCGTTTGTCCAGTTGAACAAATAGGTTTTAAACCTTTTTGCTGTGCATGATTTATTAAAAAATTTAAAACTGGAGTTGCCATACCTTTTCCACGTTCAGATTCAGCCACGACCATACCTAAATCAGCATAGCCTATTTGCACGTCATCAAAAACACGGCACTCGCCAACAGCAATTAAACTATCACCTTGCCAATAACCAAACAACTCTGTTCTAGAGATTAAATTATCATAATAACCTGTTACCCACTGCTCTGGCGCACCGATATTGTTTTTAGCAAATTCAACAAAAGTCATTAGTTGCTCAGCCTGTGCTGGTACCATAAATAACTTAGTATCTTGTGCTAAGTCATTATCTTTATGATACATCAAAGCATTAACTTTAGATTGAGTAAAATTCTTTAAACAAAGTGATGCATAGTCTGGTTCAGCAGTACTCACAAATGCTCCTTCTACCTTACCTGTAATATCAAATTTGCTCATTACAACTTGTGAAAATATTTCTGATTGAAACTGCTTATATTCTTGAGATATATAAAACTGTAATAAAAACCCATCATCGTTAATACAACAATACCCTATCAGTATTTTATCTTGATAAAAGCCAAAGTGCTTTGACATTGGAACAAACCCACATAACCACATGCCATCAAGTGCCGCCGTTGTTTGTGCTAAATATTGTTTTTTAAAGGAAGAGAGTAAGCCAATATTTTCAATAGTTTTAATTTCTAACATGTTTAAATTCTTATCATTGAGCTTTTAATGACACATATTTTAGTGCTAGATTATTATGAATGATTGAATAAAAGCGACAGACTTATATTACAGAATCATTTAATTTTCACTTTTATCTTTCTCTCTCATATGCTCAGCTCCCTTTTGATACTCTTGGTCTAATTGTTTCTGTAAATCTGCTAATTGTTGTTTCAATTTTGAATTATCAGCGTTATCACTGGGTAGACTTGCCATCAACGCCTGTAATTCTTCAATTAAGGCTTCAATTTCATTAATTTTATCGCGATCTATTCCTAATCTTTGATCTAACATAGCTTGGCGTAAATCACTAAAAGTAGCCCTTTCCTTTGTTGGAGTTGTTGTGAGATTGTTTTTAACTGAATTATTGGCTAAATGCGTATAAGTATTTTCAATCTGTGATGTTTTATCACTGGGTATGTATCTGTCATTCTTTAATGATTTATCATTTGATTGATCGATATTTGTGGGATAATTACTTTTTTGAAATCCAGTTACCGTTCGTGCACCACTAAGTCCATTTATATTAATTATAAATCACACATTAATTGAAGTAATTTAAAATGAGCAAAATACATACCAATAGCTTATTTGTAACAACTTACTTTAAGGCGACATAATTTGTTTACGCATGTCATATCCTTGCTCATCATTAATACGAATTCGCCCCCAAAAAGATTGTGTTACACCTAATGTAGCTAGCACAGGATCTACATTAGGAAAACTGCGCGTTAATGCTTGTTTTTCAAGCAATTCGCTGAAGATTCTAGTCTGTGAGATTAAGTCTAATTTTGCAGTTAATCGCTCAGCAGACCATTGGCCAACCTCATTTATACAACAATTTACAAACTGATTCATAACTGAAAATAATGTTTGATTGGTATGTGTTCTTATCGCCACATCAGCCATAAAAAAGTATGCAGTTCCACCCCAATAATAATGTTGTGTGGCATTTGTTTGCCTGAGGTTTAAGCCGTTATCAGCTCTTTTTCCACGATTAAAACCACTCAGTAGCTTTTGCCATCCTTGCGATGAAGTCGTTATTTTAGCTTTAGACCTTAAAACAACTTGGTAATAAGTGGCTAAACCTTCAGATAACCATAAGTCTTCGGTTTGTAAACTAGGTAGATATAAATGACTTAATTCATGAACTGCGGTCCAGTCTTGATAAAAATCATTTATATCTCTGAATTCATCAACATAAAAATGCACTGATGCACCACCTCCCCTTTGCACTTCAGCCCAAGGTACCGCTTCTCTTTGTGACCCCTTCGCAGCTAAAATAATTTGCACCGGCCTTTGTGGAAATAACCCAGTATGCGTATCTAAAATCTCAGCAGTATCACTAATCCATTTTATATATTCATTTAATCTTTTTTTATCATCTATCCCAATTAAAGCGATTTCTATTTTTGCATTTTTCACATTTAAAGATGCGATATGTACCTGACCTATGACAGTCTTACTTGACTGACTTTTTGGGTAACGTGGCAAAATATAATGATTATTACTTTTACCTTTGTGTACTTTTGGCCAAGGAGCTGACACTTTATGCTTGCGGTGTTCAAAGTGAAATTGAATTTTAACTTGGTGCTCTGTATTGGGATAAAGCAACCAATCACGATTATCAATTAACACCGTTTTATTATCATGGACCAGTGATTTAGTTAGGTCTGTTTGATAACTAACACAATCCCCAGTCGAAGTATCAGATAAATACAAACGTCCTCTATATAGTTTTAGGTTTTTGCTAGGTTTTGACGTACTGTGCTGTGTTAATGATTTAATATATTGACTTGATCGACTTCGCCCTAAAGCATATTGGCTGGGCAAGTTTTTGTCAGAACATATCTTTACATCTAATTGTTTTAAGTTTTTATTCACTAACACATGATAATTTATGCTGGCATAGGTATAAAAAAAAGGGTTAAAACATAAAATACAAATCCAGTAACGCATAAAGCCTCCTTTATAAACACTACTTTTTAAAAATAAGATAACTATAACTATGCGTAAAGGAGGTATTTGTTACAAAAGTTTTTTCGTCGCAATTAGCTTGGGTAATATTTAATTTTTATTTATATTAGTCAAAAGCTTAAATCAAACTAAAAGGAAAGTTAAATGAAAAAAGCTGCCATAGCGATGGCTTGTGTTTTGCTTGCTTCCCCAGAAAAACATGCAAGTGCAACTCAAGATATAGGCTATAAAATGCCTTCAAAAGCATTAGCCGATTTAGTAGATGCAAAACTCGCCCCTACAACACGCCTTTCACCTGATAATAATTGGATGGCATTTTTTGAACGCCAACGAATTGCCACATTAGCAGAACTTGCTAAACCAGAACTAAAGTTAGCAGGTATCAAGCTTAATCCTGATAATTTTTCTCGTGCACGCCCTCGCTCTAAATATTTATCTATTGAGCTTAAAAATCTTGAAACTAACAAAGTCATTAAATTAAAAAACTTACCAAAAGGACGTATTTTAGCGCCTAGCTGGTCGCCAAATAGTGAGTATTTAAGCTTTTTTATAGAACAAGAAAAGCACGCTAAGCTTTATATTTATAAACTTTCAGATGATCAGCTAACAACAGTTGAAAATGCGCCTTTAAACTCAGTTATAAGCGCCAGACCTTATCGCTGGTTGCCTGACAGCTCAGCCTTACTTATTAATATTGCTGATAACGCAGGTAATAAAATACCTAAAAAAAGTGTTGCTGCAGCAGTTCCTGTGATCTCGCAAACTTCAGGAGAAAAAGCACCGGTTCGCACTTATCAAAATTTACTCGCTACTCCTCATGATAAAAACCTTTTTAAATTCTACGGCCAAGGACAATTAGCAAAAGTCAGTTTAACTGGGCTGGTAACTAAAATCGGTCAGCCAGGGATTTTGCGCAGTTTTAGAGCTTCTCCTGACGCTAATTATATTTTAGTTGGCAAAATTGAAGCGCCATTTAGCTACTTAGTTCCTTACTCTCGATTTGCTACCAATTGGCAGATATGGGATTTAAACGGCAATGTGGTTAAACAAGTAGAGAAGCAAAAACTAGCAGAAAATATCCCTCAAGGATTTGATAGTGTAAGAACAGATAAACGTAGTTTTAGTTGGCGTGCAGATACAGCTGCAACATTAGTTTGGGCACAAGCACAAGATAAAGGCAGCATGAAAACAGATGTGCCTCATCATGATTATGTTTACACATTAAAAGCGCCCTTTAAACGAAAACCGACCCTCTTTGCCAAAGTAGAACGACGTTTTGCTGGTATTGAATGGGGTAACGATAAAGTAGCGGTATTATATGACTGGCGCTTTAGCGATCGTATGCAACGTAGCTTTATTATCAACCCAAGTGAAGATAATAAAAAGCACTTTATATTTAATGAACGTTCATATAATGATGCTTATAAAGATCCTGGCGATTTTGTAAGACAACAAACACAGTTTGGTACTTATAGCATTAAAATTATTGGCGACAGATATATGATGCTTACTGGTAAAGGTGCATCAGCTGAAGGCAATATTCCATTTTTAGATAGATATGATATCAATACAGGCACTAAGCTAAGATTATGGCAAAGTGAAGCGCCATATTATGAGCGTATACGTGAAGTACTTGATGATGAAGGCACTAAACTGATTACATTACGTCAATCTAAAACCGATCAACCTAACTTTTTTATTCGTGATCTAAAGCTAAATACGCAAACACAATTTACTGATTTTCCACACCCTTACCCTAACTTTAAAGATTTGAAAAAAGAGCTTATAAATTACACTCGTGAAGATGGTGTAGAGCTAAGTGGCACTTTATATTTACCGCCGGGTTATAAAAAATCAGATGGTAAACTTCCGGTATTGATGTGGGCATATCCACTTGAATACAAAGATAAAAAAGTTGCATCTCAAGTACGTGATTCTAAGTACGAATTTACCTATATTGGTTATTGGGGACCTATGCCTTACTTAGCAAAAGGCATTGCGATATTTGATGATCCTAAAATGCCGATTATAGGAAGTGATTCTAAGGAACCTAACGATACTTTTAGAAGCCAATTAGTTGCCAGTGCAAAAGCTGCTGTTGATGTTTTAGTTGAAAAAGGTATTGCAGATAAAGATAAGATTGCCATTGCAGGCCATTCTTATGGTGCCTTTATGGTTGCTAATTTATTAGCTCATAGTGATTTATTTAAAACAGGTATTGCAAGAAGCGGCGCTTATAACCGCACCCTTACGCCATTTGGTTTTCAGGGGGAAGAGCGTAATTTTTGGGATGGACAAAACATATATGCCACTATGTCGCCATTTTTTCATGCTGAAAAAATCAACCAGCCTATGTTGATGATCCACGGTAAAGACGATCCTAATTCTGGCACTTACCCAATGCAATCGGAGCGCATGTATAATGCGCTTAAAGGGTTAGGTAAAGATGCCCGCTTAGTGATGTTGCCATATGAAGGCCATGGATACCGTGCTCGTGAAAGCATTTTACATGTTTTGTATGAGCAAGAAGCTTGGTTAGATAAGTACTTACTGTCAAAATAATCAAATAAAGCGCGAGCCTTTTTGTAAGCGCTTTATAAACTATTCCTATAATAATGAGAGCGTTATCTTGCTAACTTAATTGGTATCTGGCAAGCCACATTTTAACGCTTTCATTAATAATATCGTCAATTTCAGCCGGTGTTAATTCTTCAAAACCATACAGTTTAGGATAAAAAATTAATGATTTTAGTTGATAAATAAATTGCTTTATTGCCAGCTCAATATTGTCAATTTCAAGAGTGTTCGCACTGATAGCTTGATTGATAAAGTCAGCTAAATACCGCTGACAGCCTATATCACTAGCATTAACCGATTGGGAAAATTGCGGATCTTGCAACATTTGCATAAATGCAATTTTAGCTAAACGTAAAAACCGCTCAGATGTCAGTAACGCTACTTCTTGATGTGCAATTTCAACCAATTGAACGTTTAAACACTTAGCTGCATCATAATTAATCGTGGGTCCCTGCTCTAGCGAGCCTAACATATCTTGCATAATCGCTAGCAATAAAACTTCTTTACTTTCAAAGTGATTATAAACTGTACGTTTAGAAACTTCAGCAGCCTTTGCAACTTGATCCATACTCGTATGCGAAACGCCTTGCGTATAAAACAATAACTCAGACGCTTTGAGTATTTGCAGTTTTTTTTGCTCTGATAGTTTCATTTATTACCCTCAATAAAAGTCATATTTTAATCGAGAATAGATAAAAGTGCACTACTTAGTTTACTTTTATAATTTAAAATGTAAACTAGTCAGTGTAGTTTACATTTTAAGGTGATATATGAAACGCTATTTTTTAGTTGTTATAAAAAAGCGCATGTTAGCGTTAATCATTTTTTTAGGGGTCATATTTATGATAAGTACATTAGATGCAAAAGTAGATTTAGCCGTCACAGAGACATCAGCGCAATTTAAAAAAGGTAAATTTCACAATACCCCCGAAATAAAAATGGCAGGAACCTCTGAAATGCTGGGTATTATTAAACGCTACATCACTGAAAAACGTGTTGATATTGCGCCTAAAAAGGCAATTCCAGTTACCACACACTCCAAAGCATCTTTAGCACTGTTATCTGATAATGAATTACATATTGTTAGATTGGGTCACTCATCTATTCTTTTAAAAGTATATGGCGATTACTGGTTAATCGACCCCGTTTTTTCTGAGCGCGCATCTCCATTTTCATTTATGGGTCCAAAACGTTTTCATGCGCCACCTATTTCATTGAATGAATTACCAGATTTAAAAGCTGTTTTAATTTCTCATAACCATTACGACCATTTAGATAAAGCCAGTATCAAAATTTTGATGGATAAAACTCAGATGTTTTATGTCCCGCTAGGCGTTAAAAGTGATTTAGTTAAATGGCAAGTTCCAAAAATTAAAGTGCAAGAATTTGATTGGTGGCAAGAAACACATATTAATAATACCTTAATTGCATTTACACCAACTCAGCACTTTTCAGGGAGAGGCTTGACCGATGGTAATAAAACGCTTTGGGGATCATGGGTAATAAAAACACAGCATGACTCACTCTATTTTAGTGGTGATTCAGGCTATTTTGATGGCTTTAAAAAAATTGGTGAGCGATATGGTCCATTTGATATCACTATGATTGAAACCGGTGCTTATGATAGAGATTGGGCTGATGTTCACATGACACCTGAGCAAAGCATACAAGCCCATCTAGACTTAAAAGGTAAAGTCATGATGCCAGTGCATAATGGTACATTTGATTTAGCATTTCATGCTTGGTATGACCCGTTTGAAAAAGTGATAGAAAAAGCAAAAATTAATAATGTGCAATTAACGACTCCAGTCATAGGTCAAGTAATAACAAGTAAAAGTGATGTAATTGAAAACTTTTGGTGGCAAGAAGTAATGTAATGGCAGTACTAATAAAACTTAATTGGGAGCGCCTATCTCAATTAAGTTTTTATTTATTATGGATATTAAATAGCAAATAATTGAAGGAGACACATAAAATTCAGTAGTGTAATTCATCGATGCTATGCGTATAATTCGCGCTTACCTTATATACGCGGTAAATATTGCCATATCCATTTTAAAAGTACTAAGGATTTTCTGTTGCCTATTTTGTACAACACATTACAGCATGTTTTTATAGCTGTGTTGTTATTATTGCCATCATTTGAAAGCGACGCTCGCAATAACCAGCAATGTGCACGTTTAACTATCGCAGGCGCTCAATCTTGGTATCCTTTTTCTTATGTTCAGCCTGGTGATACCAGTTATAGCGGCGTTTTAAAAACGAAATTAAAAGCTCAAACAGATAAACAAAATATACGCTTAAAACATTGGACTGAATTACCATGGAAACGCGCTGAAATAAATTTAGAAAAAGGCAATATAGATATTCTTTTAGGTGCCTTTTATACGCCTGAACGGGCTAAAAAATGGTATTTTTCAAGTCCTTTAGCAAGCTCTGAATTAGTGTTATTTTCCTTAAAAGAAACCAAGGATGTCACCTCACTAGCGCAAATTTATAATAAAGATGTCGCATATCCATATGGCATGGCCACAGGAAAAAAATTCTCAGCTATTACATCAAAAATCAAAACTGAACATATTATTCATCATGAGCAAATTTATGGCATGTTATTAAAAAAGCATGCAGACTTTGGCTTATTACCAAAATTAGCAGTAAAAACATATCTTCAAAATCATCTTCTTAAAGATAAGTTCAAAGTTCATCCTGTAGAATTAGATACACAAAAAGTATATCTTGTCACAGCTAAGTCAAACCCTTGCCTAAAAACAATTAAAACAATTTTCAATCATTTAAGTTAAATCTACAGATAATCTAGCATAGCACAATTGTGCTGCAACCTTTTGAATTTATTTCCTAATAAGTGTATTGTTTAAGTATTGTATTGTGAAAACGATACGGTACTAAACATTCATATTTTTTATTAGGCGTATATGAAGAATTTAAACAAAGGTTTTACTGTAATCGAATTAGTCACTGTAATAGTTGTTCTGGCTATCATTGCAGTCACCGCCCTGCCAAAGTTTTTATCTTTATCTAAAGACGCTAAATTACAAGTGCTTAGTCAAATAGAAGTAAGTGTAAAAACAGCCAATGATTTTATGTATATTCAATCTCAACTACCAAGCTATGCAGCCCAGCCAGTACCAGGAAGATCAGATCTAATTGATGTCGATACCGATAAAAATGGCACTTATGATACACGCTTAAAATGGAATTACTTAGATAATACTGATATCGAAAAACGGATCACACTTTCGAGTGATTTTAAAATTCAGTATCAAGGCATTACAGATACTTATATTGGTTATGATACAGATAGAGACAATCAAGTCGCTGATAATAATTGCTATTTTAGATACACACAGGCAGCAGGATTAAACTTAAAACCGACTTATGCAGTAGAGACCAGTAATTGCTAATTAATTGGTTTTTAATCTAAGCTACAAATGTTTTATCATTTAAGGAAATTGAAAGTATCATGGACAATAATCAACCTGAAAATTTTCGTTGGGTACTCATTAAAAAAGGCTTTGTATTTCAATTAAAACTGGGCGCCGATGCCCTTAGAGATTTTATTCTTAGCCCAATATCAATCATTTTATTAATCACAGATGTATTATGTAGACATGATGCAAAAAACAGTCTTTTTTATAAAATGATGAAATATGGGCGGTTAAGTGATCATTGGATTAATCTATTTGAGATTAAACAAGGTTTTGGCTTTAGAAAAAATAAAAATGTTGATCATTGGATAGATAAAGTTGAAACAATTATCAATGAACAACAACATGCAGGTAAAATGAGCCAAGCAGCTAAAGATAAGATAGACGCTTATTTAGATAAAATAAGTCGCCACTCATAAATATTTGCCCTATCTGATAATATTTACGAATAATCAAAAATATTATCCCAATGACTATCTAATTGCTTTTTAGCTTCATCAAGCTTTATTGCATAATATTTATTATTTTTTATTACAACTAGCTGCATACGTTCAAGCTTAGATAAGGCATCTGATATTTCAAAATCTAGTTCACATTGATATTTACTTTTAAACCAATACTCTATTTTGGAATCAAGAGCGCTAGCTTCAAGCCCATGAGGTTCTTGAAGTAAAAATGTATAGGCTAGTATCGCTTCTTTAAAATCTTCTTCTTCAGCAGAATCAACTAAAGTATGAAATACCCCCGCATTGTTATCTAAATTTTTAAAATAAAGATTATCAGAAAGCGCCTTCATAAACTTAATTTTACGATTTTTAAATTTACTCCACTCTTTAAAAATAAAGCCGCCAAATACGCCCATGCCAATTGCAAAAGACATAAAATGTCGTTGCGTCATTTCAACAGTTTCAGATCTAAAACCAAACCAAAAGGCGAATAACGCAGCAAGTAAAATAAGTGAAGCTCCCAATTTAGTAACTAATACAACAGCACCACCTACAACTGCTGAAGCACCAATAATCGCTTTATCTATTGGTCGCATTTTTACTTCACTATTGGGAAATAGCATTTCTAAATCTGCCTTTGGCACATTTTGGAATAGTTTTACTATAGTGGAACTAGGCTCAAAACCAACTGGCTGCTTGCCTTTTTTATCAAAATAGCTTTTATCTTTAAAAGTAATGAAAACTGCTACACGATCATAATTAGTAAAATGAATTGTTTGCTTCCGAAAACCCCAAAAGGAGCTAATAGAATCTGTTAATTGAGATTCACCTCTGCGATAAAAAACCACTTGCTCAAAATCTTCAAATTCAACTTCTAATCGTACTTTAAATAACGACTCCTCACTCAATGCATCTTTTAAGTCTTGCTCTGTGATCATCTCAAAATTGGCGGCATCTAATACTTTTGCAAAATCCTTCGCAAATGCAGTTTGACATTTAGCTCTTTCATTTGGCGTGAATGTTTTTATTAAACGGGTATCTGAATTAGGATCAAAAGGTGCGTAATTACTTTTAAGATTGTCTAATAAATTATGATAGTCATAATGGATTAGGCTTGAGAGTATTTCACAAAACTGTGTAAATGAAACTTTTGAATCTTGAATTTCAATTTCTTGCAAACACATATTGACAATATCTTGCTTTCTAAATGGAATAAATCTGTCTGCAGTCATAAGTTAAATTATAATATTAAATAATTTCATTATTGTATGCGTTTAATAAAGCAAAACAAATGATTAACTCATCATTTAACTAAGATGGAGTGTTGTATTAAACTAATTCTATATCTAACCTTTGTGCTAATAACTGCCTTTCTTTACTTAAGCCTCGATATGTACGCAATCCTGCCAGTAATGCTCTTAACATCACTTTATCTTGCTTTTGCGCCTCAAGTTGCGTCTTTAAATGCGCTAATGTTACCTCTAATGTATTTCGCGCATCTAGGTTAATCTTCAAACCAGCCGATTTTTCGATTAAACGTGTCAAAGCTTGTTCTATATGCTTAGATTTAAGCTCAGCTTTTTTTGCATTTATCTCTTCTCTTCCAGAGAGCATATCTGCTGATACGACTGAGCTCGGTTTTTCAGACTCTAGATTTGAGGCGATTTTATCAATACTGCGCACTACCCAGCTGACTAATGGGTCAATATCTAATTTAATTTGCTCAAGCATAGCTAAACTTAAATAACTTGTAACTAAACCATCTAGGCATACAGCCAAATCTACAATCCAAGGTTTGACTGATTCACCATAAATTGAAAGCAAAAATGCCTCTTGAAGTTGCTGCCATTCAACTCTGTATTCTTGATAATAAATAATGAATTCTTGATTTAGCTTAATTGCTTCATCATTAAATAAAGATTGATAAAAATTCTGATAATCTTGAATTTCTTCAAACTGAAATCTAATTTGAGTTGCTAGCTTTTCTAAAGGTGCCAAAGAGTTATCATTTAATATCTCTTTTACTTTACTGGAAATATAGTTAGTGTGACTTTCACATACGGCAAGTAATAGCTCATCTTTAGATTTAAAATGCAAGTATACAGCACCTTTAGATATTCCCGCCTCAATGGCTATCTCTTGCATACTTGTTGATTTAAAACCCTTTTTATCAAACAAAGTCTCGGCAGCAGTAACAATTTTTAATCTTTTATCAAGCATCATTATTATATTTTAAGTATTTTCTTCGATTGTATCAGTTGATCTCACGCTTTAAAAATAAATAAAAATGACCAGCTGGTCATTTTTATTTTGACTTTAAGGTAGCACTGAGTCTAAAATCGAATTATCACAATAGAAATTATTTCAATGTATATGGAGATAATATGAAAGAAAATAAAAAAACGGTTAACTATCAGGATTTAATAAGCTTACTAAAAGCTTCCAACCCAGGTGTCAAACTGATCATTGCCTGTGTTGCATTAATTTTAATTGAAGCTGTGCTTGGACTATTAGTACCACTACAAACTAAATACCTTTTAGATGAGCTTAATCTAACGAGTCAGCTTTCTTGGCATCTTGTTTTTATGCTGGCTGGAGTATTAATTATTGGTTCTATTGCCAGTGGTATTTTAAGCTACTTACTGGGCTTACTTGGTAATAAACAAAAATTAAAATTACGTAAGAAGTTTTTTAATCATTTAATTCATTTACCTATTTCTTTTTTTGACAAAACAGCATCTGGAGAACCTGCAAATCGGTTAACTAAAGATACTGAAGTAATTGAAGATTTTGTCAGTCAAGGTAGTCACTCATTAATCTCAGGTTTAATCTTACTCATTGGCTCATTTTTTGTTTTATGGTGGTTAGATTGGCGCTTAACAGCAGTCTTATTTAGCGCTGTCGTTATCAGCTTTCTAGTTATTTTGCCTTTTACAATTAAGCTTTCTTCATTATCTAAGTCCTTACAAGATGAAGAAGCAAATTTAATGGCTCGAGTAACTGAAGTCTTATCTCAAATACGCCTGATCCGAAGTCATAATGCTCATAAAGTTGAAGCCAATAAAAATAACGAGAAGTTTCAGAAAATTTATAATATCTCGATGAAAGAAACACGTTTACTGGCAATCATGTCACCATTAATCAATATTGTAGTGATGGCGACGATTATTTGTGTGCTTAGTTATGGCGCGACGTTAGTAAGCAATGGCGATATGACCATAGGTACATTTGTGGCATTTATAATGTATTTAATTAATGTTGTTGCACCCTTCGCACAATTAAGTATGTTTGTTGCCATGTTCAATAAAGCAGCGGGTGCGGCTGTTAGGATTTCAGAAATATTAAAACTCAAGCAACAAAATTTATCAGGTTTACCGATTCTCATAAAAAATCAAGATATCAGTTTTAAAAATCTCAACTTTGCTTATAAAAATAAACCAGACCTATTTAAAGAGCTGAGTTTTACGCTACCAGCGGGTAAAACAACAGCTTTAGTGGGTACATCAGGTGCAGGTAAATCGAGTTTATTCTCTTTATTACACGGTTTTTATAATGCACAAGCAGGCCAGATTTTTTTTGGAGTTCAAGCGTTGGACAATAGTAGTTTAACAAGTTTGTATCAACAAACTGGTTATGTTGCACAAGACTCTCCTGTTTTATCTGGTTCTATTTATGAAAATTTAACTTACGGGCTAGACGAGAAACCGTCAGAAAATCAAATTGGACAATCTTTGAATGATGCTGATTTACAATCTTATATCGCGACTTTAGATAAAGGATTGGATACACAGATAGGCGAAAGAGGCATTAGTCTATCTGGCGGCCAAAGACAAAGACTCGCATTAGCTCGGGCGCTTTTAAAAGACCCAGCCTTACTCATACTAGATGAAGTAACAGCAAGTTTGGACTCTAACAGCGAAGATAAAATTCAACAGGCACTTAAACAAGCTTGCAATGGCAGAACAACTTTAATTGCAGCACATAGATTAAGTACAGTGTTACATGCAGATCAAATATTACTACTCAAAGATGGAAAAATAATCGCAAGCGGTCAGCATCAACAACTCATGCAAGAGCAAAGTTTTTATAGAAACTTGATAGAAAAGCAGTTTAAGTTGCCCGATATGGTCAATGAAGCTTAAGTTGTTGCTAATTTCTAAATGATGAATGGCAATATAAAGTGATTTTCGGGACATTATTGCCTTTTATTTTAAGTAAAATAACCTCCATAAAAATAACCAATTGGAGACATCATGCAAATTACAATAAACAATGTTGTAAAGCGTTATGCAAAAGTTGAAGCTGTTAAACAATTAAGCTTTTCAGTGCAGCAAGGTGAAATATTTGCTTTATTAGGACCAAATGGTGCGGGGAAATCATCTTTAGTGCGCATGCTTGTAGGTTTTACACACCCAGATGAGGGGGAAATACAGGTAGCGTTTAATGATGAGATTTACAGTGCAATACCAGGAGAAGCTTTAGGTTACTTGCCTGAAGACAGGGGTTTATATGCAGAAAAAACGTTAGAGCAAAACCTACATTATTTTGCACAATTGCATGGCATTAATAAAAAAGAAGCAAACAAACGTATGGATCACTGGTTAGAGAAATTCGATTTATTAGATCGAAAAAATCAGCCTCTAAAAACCTTATCAAAAGGCAATCAGCAAAAAGTACAACTGGTGAATGCTGTATTACACCAACCAAAATTTGTTATTTTAGATGAACCATTTTCAGGCTTAGATCCTATCAATCAAGAAAAAGTGGTGTTGTTTTTATCAGAACTTAAGCAGCAAGGCATGACGGTTATATTAAGTGCTCACCAAATGTCTATGGTAGAAAAACTCGCTGACCGCATGTTATTAATGAATCAAGGAGAAGCCGTATTATATGGTGATTTAACTCAAATACAGCAACAAGTTGGTGTAGGAACCCAACTAACAGTTGAATTTGCAACACCATTTAATATTAAACAACTCTCACTTGCTTTAAATGGTTTTAAGTATGAAGCCTTATCTAACAACAAAGTTGTAGTAAATTTAGCCGATACAAATCAAGTAAATGAAGCCTTAACTCAACTTATGACATTAGGTCATATAGATAATTTAGAAAGTAAAAAAATGGATTTACATCAGCTTTATTTAAAAGCAATTTCTGACCATAAAGGAGCAATTCAAGATGACGCAGCATAATAAAACTTGGTTAGTTGCCAAATGGGAGTTTATGCACTTTTTTAAGCTCAAGCAGGAATTGATTGGTAAGGCTGTCATGTTACTTATCGCACTTATGGTCTTTTTCTGGCATAACAGCCAAGGGTTATCATCTGAAAAATATCAAGTTGCCGTTATTTCACAAAGTGCATTGATTGGAGAGTTCGATTTATTTGAGTTTAAAAAAGCATCTGAGCCTGAAGTTGTATTAAAAGAGCAACTTAATAATGAACTAATTGATGCTATCTTAGTTGAGCAAATGGTTGATAAAGGAATAACAACTTTTAAACTCTATAGCGTTGGCAAACATAGCTGGCAAAAAGATTTATCGACTATATTAACAACATATTACAGCGCCAAAATTACGCAAAGCTTAGGTTTGACACAGCGGCAACTACAGCAAATTAAAAATCCAATTTTAATAGAAAATCATTATTTAGATACAAAGATAAAATCTGAAGCCCATAACTCCAGTGAAACAGCTGTAGGTGTTTTAATATTAATTGGTTTAGGCATTTTTGTATCATTCGCTCAAATTTTTGTCTCTATAACTGGAGAAAAACAACAGCGTGTCACTGAGCAACTCTATGCCTGTATGGACTCGCAAACTTGGATTGATGGTAAAATTTTAGGTCAAATGCTTCTGGCACTAAAAGCAATGACAAGCACTTTAATATCAATTGTATTAGGTTTTGGCTTTTTTCAGGTGATCCTCAATGGGCAAACATTTGATTTATCTTTTATTGATTGGTCTTTACTACCTTGGTTTTTATTATTTTCTATTTTGGGACTCTATTTAGCGACAGCCTTTATGGCGGCGATTGCCGCAGCTATTGATGATCCTAATCATAGTGGTAAAACATCATTTATGATGTTGCCATTAGTACCTATGATTTTAACTTTTATGGTTATGGATAGCCCAAGTGGTTTAGCTATGACTGTATTAAGCTATTTTCCACTAACTGCATTTGCGGCGATGCCGGTTAAAATGGCATTAATAGAAGTCCCTATGTGGCAAACATTATTAGCAATTGCTTCTACTGGCATCACTTGTTGGTATGCAAGAAGACTAGCAGGAAAAATGTTTAAAATGGGCATGGTAATGTATGGAAAAGAGCCTGGCTATAAAGAAATGTTTAAATGGGCTGCTTCATAACTTATAGTAAATTTAAGTTATAAATAGCTCATTAATATACAATTAAAAAAGCGAATCTAAAGATTCGCTTTTTTAATACAATAACTAGCCCTAAATAATTCACTTAGTCAGATTTAAGTACTAGCTAAAACATAACTAAAAACGTGCTGTTACACCAATTTCAATCACGTCATCAACATCTGCAAAAGTATAAGATACCTGTGCCGAAAATTGCTTATTAAAGAAATGTCTCGCTTTAATTGCCGCATCATAAGTGTCACGTGTTGTTAAACCTAAACCTATGCTGGTTTGTGAAGAAAAGTAATAATCTACAACACCATCAAGTTCATCTAGTTCATCATCAGTCATTAGCTCTACATTTAGAAAGCTATCGCCTGTTAACTGTGTCATATATTTAGTGCGAAATGTAAATGGGCTATCATCAATATCTGATTTACCCACGGCAACTAAAAAGTGTTCGCCAAAAAAGTAACCTAATTCGCCTTGAATAACTGAATCACCTTCTTCAGGATTTAGATAATTTAATGCAGCAAAAATGTTATTGTCAGCATTATAATATCTACCATTTAAACCTAAAGCATAGCTACTGCCACCGAAGTCAGCATCCGCATGGATATAACTGAGGCCAACATTGGTTTTTTTACCCATAAATTCAGCTTCTGCCCATGCTGTATTATCAGTATTGACGGCATCGAAGTAATAACGACCTTCAATAGCTGTCATTGATACGTAGTCATTATCTGAATAGGCAACATTTAATTCCTTATCATAAGTATTAGCAAATGCTGAAGTTGAAACTAAGCCTAGAGCAAGTAAGATCTTTTGCGCTTTCATATTATTCCTTAATATGCTTTTTATTAACTATTCAGTGCATGTATGCACTTGGTACCCGATTTGGTGACGCGCATAATATAGAGTAAAAATTCAGTGTTCAAGTCTTTTTTTAATAAAATAAAACATAAGAATATGATTATATTGATAAAATATAAATAAAACTTAATAATAAATACACAAGGAAAAACTTTAAATTAACATATTGGGTTTTATATTATGCTTATTTGGTAAGTGTATTGAGAAAAGCTGCAAAATATGAGGATTAATTAGGCGAAAGCAAACAAGATGTAACTTAAATAAAATTATATTTAAGTGACATCTTTATAAATATTATTACTAATTTTACATCATAGTAAAGATACCATCTCCTAATATGGCTTTATCTCACAGTCGTTAAGATTTAAATAATTCAGGTCTTTGTCCTAAATTAACTAAATTTGGAAAAATACTGGATAACTCTGAGTCATCTAGTCCCATCCATTTTCCAAAGCATGCTGCATATTGATCAACTGCAGTGGTTGGGATTAAGCGACCGCTGCCCGCATCTAAATCATGATTTAGTTCCGAAACGGGAATATCACCAAAAATTTGACCACCCTGAACAGCCCCGCCAACAACAAAATGATGGGCAGCCCAACCATGATCTGTACCATCACCGTTCACAGCTAAAGTGCGACCAAAATCAGAACCTGTAAATAAAGTGACATTATTAGCCATATTCATACTATTCATTGCACCTTGAAAAGCACTAATGGCCTGGTCAAGATCATTTTGCAATTTAGGTAATGATTTGGCCTGATTAGAATGGGTATCAAACCCGCCCATAGATACAACAAATATCTGCCTTTTCCCCTGAAGTTGGCTGCGGGCATTGATCGTTTTTGCCACAGAAGCGAGTTGTTGCCCGATATAGCTTTTAGGAAAATCAAAACCAGAACTTTGCGTTGCATCCATAGCTTGATTATATTGACTATTTGCATTGTATGATTGATTTATTTTATTAGCTAAATCTTGTTGCAATAAATGGCTAACTTTATGATCTGAAGCACTTAAATGCCCAACAAGATGCGCTGAAAAATTGCTATCATTTTCTGCAATAATATCCATCGTAATAGCACGCCCCCCTTCAACATGATAAGGCGTGGTATTTTTACCTGTTAGCAATAGTTCACCACCAGAAGTCGTGATAGCTGAAAAGGTATTAGTATCTTGTAAACCTCTGTTAATCAAAGCGTCATTCAATTGCCCTGCCCAACCATATTGGGCACCTTCGGTATTTCCCGACATCCAAATTGACTGCTGATCATTATGAGAAAATAACCGTGAAGGTATTTTTGCTGTTTGAGCATTAAATTTTGCTGCCGTTGTAGTTTCAATCATCGGACCTACATTACCCATAACGGCCATATTTCCTTGTTGGTAGAGCTGCTGTAAACCAGACATTTCTGGTGGCAATGCAAATTGACGTTGATTAAAGCGCACAGCACTGGCATTTAAAGGTAATAAATTATCACGTGCGCGACTATTAGTATAATTAGGTAATAAAGCGCTTCTGATCCCAGCCCAATTATCATAACTTGGTTGATCATAAGGTATAATCGTATCGTGATTATCCATACCGCCATATAAAAATACACATACCAATGCTTTATATTCATCGTCGCCATTAGCAAAAGCTGCTTTACTATTAAGTGCAGTAGCCAAACTTAATACAGAAGTAGCCATTAATGATGCTGAACTTGCCTTTAAAAAATTACGTCTATTCATCTTAATCCCCTACTTTTGTACTAAATAATCTGTTGATGTCATAACCATTAAAATTGCTAATTGCACTTGCTCTAAAGCGCTTAAGTCAAAATCATCAGCCAAAGTTGTTAACGTGTTTAAAATTGATTGTCTCGTTTTATCTGACAACTGCCCGCTTGTTAGCACTATGTCTAACCGTTCAATTAATTTTTGCGGCTCATTTGTTAATTTGATTTCATCTTCATATGTCACTAAAAAACTTTTAACTCCTTCTTCAGCTGATAAACCGCTTCCCTCTTCATCATAAATTGCTTGTAATTCTTCAACATCAATTTCTTGTTGTTGTGCAGTAACAAAATAAGTTAAAAAATTAACGTACCCAGGTATTGAACTTGCGTTAGTAATTTGTAATTCAGGCGCTACCAACCCAGCATCACCCGAGAGTGAACCCGGAGCTTTGTAACCAGGTCTAAAATAATTAAAAACAGAAGAAGCACGATAAGGATGCTGTGTTAGGGCTGCACTTCCCGAGGTATCCCACAACAAACCTTGATATTTAGGGGTAATATTTTGTACTTTGAATGCCCTCGCCCAGTGGGTAAATCGTAAAATTGGTTCCCTGATTTTACCGCCATTTTGTAAATTTGCAGATCGCGCTTCAGGATGAAATAAAATCGCAGCCAACGTTGCTTGTAGATCTCCCTTTTGAGATTGACCAACTGAAATACCATCCGGCAATGTATATTGTCCTTGGTTAAATGCGTTTGCAACATGAGCAACATATTCAGGTGTAGGATTGCTTGTTACCAACCTTTGAATAAGCTGTTTTCCAATGAAAGGTGCTATATTAGGATGAGAAAAAATATGATCTAAAGCCGCTTTAATTGATGAATTTGCATCTGTTCCGGCAGCAATTGTATGACCTAAAAAGGTTTTTTCTTTTATCGAATGCGAGTCTTCAAATGCTTGCATTGGTGTACTAAAGGCTGCCCCTGATGATATTTCATTTTGAACTTCATTTAAATTCAACCCTGTAAATACTCTTGCTAACCCTGTTATATCTGCATTTGTATATGTTTCAATGGCCTTGTTGTCACTATCAGTTTTAATTGAACCATCTAAATTAAGCGCAACGACGCCAATCGTAAACAATTGCAGTAATTCTCTTGCATAGTTTTCATCTGGCATACGCCCTGTTGCCTCATCGCCCTTTTCACTACCCATATAAGTTAAGTAGTAGCCCATTGCAGGAGCGTAAGTAACCGCTTCTAAGATATCTCGATAGTTACCAAATGCGTTGTTAATTAATAAATCTTGATAACTTGCGACCGCTTCAGGCACATCAGTTAATGCTTCTCCTCCACCATTTGATACCACTAATATTTCAGACAAGGCAAACGCCACTCTTTGTCTTAATTGATCGTCTGCTGAAATGCTATTTCGCCAAAATGCGAATGTTGTTGAGTCTATATATAAATCATTAAATTCATCACTTTCAAGATCTTCAGGCGTAAATTCAGCTACAACAGGTGAAATTAGTGAAGCAGGCTTTGCTATTTGCTCTTTAAACCAAGTTGATGCGCTTTTGCCTGTTAAGGATTGTATTTGTTGGTAATTTGCTCCAAAGGTTGATTGGCCTAAAAACCTTGCTGTTGCAATATCAGTATCAAACGTGTCGTCTTGCTGTTCTGGGGTCTCAACAGGAATAACAGTTGATGGCACTGAAGAACCAGGGGTAACTTCTGCTTTTGCTTCCTCAGAGCTACCACAGGAAATCAACAATAAACTTCCTGTCACTAAGCCTAACAAATGGCAAGTTAACGATTTATATTTAACATCTTGTTTCATAGAACTGCTCCACTCAATTTAAACTACTTAATGAGTGTACAGTGCATTGGCAATAATTACGTTTACATCTGTGCTTGATAAACCATACAAATTTGTATGGTTTATCAAAAAATCAAAAAGCATCATTTAAATAGCACTGTTCAACAGTATTTTTAAGCCAAATGGCATGAGTGTTGAGCAGTCCTATTTTATTGAATAGGAATATTAATATTAAATGTCGCGCCAGCTTGTTTAGGTAATAAGGCAATATCTGCACCGTGTAATTTACAAATTGCCTGCACAATACTGAGCCCTAAGCCATTACCCGGTTTATTTCGGCTAATATCAGCACGATAAAAGCGTGTAAACACTTTATCAAAATCAGCGTCACTGATCCCAGGTCCAGAATCACCTACTTGCAGTAATACACCTGAAGTATGATGTTGTAACCTTACCCACACAGTTGCACTTTCTTCACTGTAATCTAAAGCATTTTCTAATAAATTATTTAGCATTTGATTTAATAAATCAGGATCACCCATACAAAATACATTATCAACAACAGAAATATCGAGTACACGTCCTGTATCAGAAAATAATGGTTCATAGTTATCTGCCATTTCTGAAATAAGCTGTGATAAATTCAAAGACTTAAATTGTTGTTTGCGTTTACCTGATTCAATTTCACTTAATCGCACAATATTGGTAAAGGTGCTTAGCACAACTGTTAGTTGCTCATTTGCGCGCTCTAAATGTAATTCAGTCATCGCTTTATCGGCAATATCTTGTTGCATAAGTTGTAATCTATTAGCCACTCTAGATAAGGGTGTTTTTAAATCATGAGCAATACCGACAGACATAGTTTCAATATCTCGATGCAAAACTGCCATTTCATCTAACATGGCATTTATAGCCAATCTTACTTGATTAAACTCAGCAAAGTCACTATTAAAGTTAAGCCTTAATGAATGTGATGACTTACTTACTTTTTCAAGTTCTTCTGACATACCCTGCATATGTTTTACAACTGTTCTACTTAATGTAAAACCTATCACTATGGCTAATATCGGCGAAATTAATACTAACCAGAATAATCCAGATGCTAAGTTTTGTTTTATTTCATAGTGCTCATGATGCTTTGCACGACTCAACACTAATTCATAACGATTATCTAAATTAAACTTATGGCTTAAAATTGATGTACTTTCTTCTTCCAATGCATAATCTTGCCAGTACCAAGTTTTATCTTGTTGGATAAGTGATTTAGTGCCCGCAATCATACCTAAAGATTTAGCTGTTAATACATAAAGAATTTCATCATCATGAATACGATTATCCGTATCTTCTTTTGACCAAATTTCAAGTTCTTCTATTTCAAACTCTTCTTGTAAAGCAACTAATCCACCTTCGTCATAAATAGAGGTTATCTCCTCTTTAAACTCAGATATTTCATGCTTTAGCTCATTATCAGCTTGATACAGTGAATACCAAGCGGACAAGGCTGCAATTGTGGCTATGACAACCATTACAACCAAAGTTAACTTAATGGTTGCTTTGAATGTAATGGTTGAAACTAATTTATGAATTGTTTGAAATGACATACCCACTTCCGCGTACTGTTTTAATTAAATCATCTGAAAAAGGCTTATCTACTTTAGTTCTCAACCTGCTTACATGAGTTTGAACCAAACTTGTTTTAGGATCAAAACTAAAACCCCACACTTGCTCTAACAACATGGTTTTGGTAATTAATTGATTAGGATGTTGTAATAGGTATTCAAGAATTTGATACTCTCTTGGTAATAAATCTAATATTTTTCCACCACGTATTACAGTTCTTGTTGTGCGATTTAATAACAAGTCTCCAATAGCAAGCTCTATAACTTGCTCTTGCATTGGTTGTCGTCTTGCTAAAGCTTTTAACCTTGCATGTAACTCACTAAATGCAAAAGGTTTAACCATATAGTCATCAGCGCCAGCATTTAAGCCAGCCACACGCTCTGATGTTTCTGATAATGCGGTTAACATAATAACGGGTGTAAGTATTTGTGCTTCTCTTAATATTTTAACCGCATTCAAACCATCCATTGACGGTAATAAACGATCAAAAATAATCACATCAAAATCGATTGTAGACGCTGCAAGAATACCTTTTTTTGCATCAATTTCGTGTTGTATTGTTTCACCAACTTGTTGTAGTCCTTGCTTAATGAAATCTGCCGTTTCATTATCATCTTCAACTAATAATATTTTCATTTATGTGCTTATTAACCCTTTTCAATTAATTTTAGCGTAAGTGCGTATTACTTATTCATACAAATTTGTATGAAAGCGAAAGTTACCAAAAATATACCAGGTATGTTAACTTACATAAAACTCTTAAATTATAATAACATGTGATATTTTTATCGAAATAGCATTTGGGAGTGTGACAAATGAAATTTGATACTTTTGATTTTCAACAAACAAAAAACTGGCTTAAACCTCATCATAAAAAAGATGTATTAGCTTTAATTGAAAACTGTTTTAATGGCGTAAGCGCAGACGGGTATTTCGATAAATACTTTTCTTCAGATCTGTGCTTTGAGCGAAAACTAAGGTTATATTATTCTCATGGAGAATGCGTCGGTTATTGTTTAATTACGTTTTTGAAAAAGCAAAAAGATGTATTACTAAAGGCTTCTGCCGCCTTCTATCCAAAGTATCGCAAAGGGGGAAATACTTTCTCCTTTGCTATAACCCAAGCATTTCGATATTGGATAAATCACCCATTTCAGTCAATTTTTTATGCCGATACTATGCTCAGCCCTGCAATGTATCGCGCCACGGCAAAAAAAGCAGCGATTGCATGGCCTAGTTTAAAAAGCACATCACCAGCGCGCTTATTTGAAAAATTTAATGCTAAAGGCAATATCAGTAAAAAATTAGAATTAAGGTGTTTAAAACAGGTTGATAGAACTACAAACTACAGCTTCATTGATATAAAAAGATTTAAAGAAAGTAAAAAACCAGAGATTGCATTTTATTGTAAAGTGAACCCAGATTTTGATAAAGGTACCGCACTCTTTGTGATCATTCCTATTTCTTTAAAACAATTTTATTTAACCGCGTTACACACTTTAAAATTACGCTTTAATAACAAAAGCAGTTAACTTGCCATTTAAAGGGAATATTAAGATGCCTAAGCTAGACATTCGAACAATGAAACAACAAGAGCTAAGCATTGCAATTAATTGGGCTAAATCTGAAGGTTGGGATCCTGGAATTCATGATGCAGAATTATTTTATAAAGCAGATCCTAATGGTTTTTTTGTCGGTGAAATTAATAATAAAATTGTTGCAGTTGGCAGCGCGGTAAATTATGACGCGCACTTTGCGTTTTGTGGCTTATACATAGTTGCACCTGAGCATAGAGGCAAAGGTTATGGTTTAGCGCTTACAAAGCATAGACTCAAATACTGTGGTGAACGCAATATTGGCATAGATGGCGTATTAGAAAATGTGGAGATTTATAAAAATATCGGATATGTTCCTTATTATAAAAACTACCGATATCAATCTAATGCAAAAAAAACATCTAACCTGAATAAAAATATCCAAGAGATTTCTAAAGACTCCCTTGCTCAAGTTTTAGATTATGATAAACAATGTTTTCCAGCCAATAGAGATAAGTTTTTAACTGCTTGGATCAATCAAGATGATGGCAAAGCAATATTTTACGCTGAAAATGGTGAAGTGAAAGGTTTTATCGTACGACGAACATGCCACCAAGGTCATAAAATAGGCCCTTTATTTGCCGATAACAGCCAGATAGCTGAGCAACTCATACATGCGGTACAGTCGGATATTTCGGGAGAAATATTAATATTAGACGTACCTGGAAACAACCCTGATGCAATCCGCTTGGCTGAATCTCTTAATATGAAAGTTGTATTTTCAACAGCTAGAATGTATCAAAAAGATTTACCCGATATAAATAATGATAAAGTATTTGGAATTACCACTTTTGAGATCGGTTAAGATAAATTAAAGGCACTTAACAGCGCCTTTTAAATAAGATAATCTCAGCCCTGATGTGTTATTTTTCTGAAATTTGCCAAACAGCTACTGTGCCTGATATTTCATTACCAACAATTAATAAAGCTTCGTCAGTCGCACTGTCTTGTGCAGAAACAAACTTCATTCCCTCAGGCGCTAAATCACCTGTGATTTGAGCGCCTTCTGAAGTACCACGATTAATAAAGTAATCAACAAATTGCGTATTATAAGGGTTGGTGATATCAAATATCATAATACCTGCCATACGCTCAAGGCCAACAAAAGCAAATTTACGTTCACCGATTTCACCAATTGCAAGCGCTTCAGGCTCAGCACCTTTTGCATCTGAACGTGTATCACCTTTGTTTTCATCTTCATCATTGTTAAATGCTTCACCATGAATAGATGCCGTTATGCGATCAACCATATCACCTGAATCAAATACAACTAAACCATTACTGTCCCAAATTGTGAATGAACGGCCACCAAAAGTATACAATTCATCAAATTCGCCATCATTATTGATATCTCCCATTTCTGAAGATACTTTTAATCGACCAATATCATTATCATCATTATTTAAGTAATCAAAATTAGCACCTAAATTAAGATCTTCAGCTCTGATCTCATTTGTATAAGCTAAACAGCCATCATCTTCGTCATAATCTAAACCTCCTGCGGTCAAACAAGCGGCTTCATTGTCAGCATCAAAGAAATATTCACGCCCATCACCTTCATTAGCAGTCACAACAAAGTCAGCACCTTGCCAAGTAAATGATGCAACAGAATCAGGTTGATACATGCCTTTTAGGCCTGGGTATTTTTTAAAGTTAATGCCGCCATCTTTATCTGATGCATCAAAATCAAGATTACTCCAATCCTTAAAGCCTAATCCCTTAATTGACATAGAATTGTCTTCTAAGTTAACTGTGATCATCGCGTTATTTTCTTGTAAAGTAATAAAAGCTTTTGAACTGTCATCAGATATTGCAACATATTCAGGCTCTAAATCCATCGCAACTGATGTCTGTATTAACTTACCATTAATAGTGCGACCCTTAGGATTTGAAAATATAACGCCTTGCGCTGCTAATTGCGCCTGCTGATTATTTAAGCTTTTAAGATCTATGCTAAACGCTGAATCTTTTGGCATACCTGAGTCAATATCAATGACAGAAATAGACCCTTCAGGATCAATAGAATAATCACCCATAGGTTCACCTTCATTGGCTACAACAACCTTTTTACCATTTGGAGAAAAAGCCACCATATCTGGTAAATAACCAACCTGCACATTTTTTATAAACTGTGGTAAGTCTGCAGATATATCATAAAATGCAATATGGCCCATGACACCTGTATCGCCAGCCATAGCAACTGCTAATAAATGATCTGAATCTGAAATAGCGATGCTATTGGCATCACCAGCTGTATTAACTGATAAATCAATTGTATGTAAAATCGACATATTAGTATTATTAACAGTACCTTCACTATCTTTTTCTAAAGAAGCAGCATCTAAATCTTGAGTTGATAAAATTTCAACAATCGCTTTGTCACCAGAACTATTGATCGCATATATTTTTTGTGAATTTTTATGATACGCTACAATTTCAGCCGCCCCTTCTGGTGATTCTGCGTTTAGTTGCGAACGTCCAATAAGTGAAATATTAAGTAATTGGCTAGCATCTTTGCCATCAAGTCCATTATTGCCTGTATTTCCTTGCAACCCTTGTTCTCCAGTTGCGCCATTAGCCCCGTTGCTGCCATCACTACCATCAAATGTACAAGCAGATAACATTGAAATTAAAGTCAGTGCAATTATTGATTTTTTCATCTACAACTCGTTATATTTTATTAAAAAGAAAAGTTATCCGCACATGAAAACAGTTTCAGATGACAAGAATATTTCAAATAAACGACAGCTGTGTGACAAGTTTTAAGACGGTAATTTACACAACATTTAAATTACAAATCGATTGGGTGAGTTAATAGCCA